>UCOA01000120.1 GCA_900474095.1 Hyphomicrobiales bacterium
GTCAGGCAGGAAATTGCTCTAAGTTCATGAACGCCGCGGGCGAATTGAACCGACTATGATGTCTTGGTCATGGGCGGATGTTTCCATGTGCCATTCAGCGCCTCGTCTTTCGGCCAGTAGAGGCGCATCGCGACGAAGAAGGGACCCTTGGGCGCTGGCAGCCAATTCGGCTCCTTGTCCTTGCCCGGCGACTCGTTCTGCACATAGAACGTGTAGCCGCCGTCGGCATCCTTCACGAATTGCGGCAGCATCGGCTTGTTGAGCAGGTAGCGGTTGATCGGATTGGCGACCAGCAGGCTCGCCGGGAGGTCATACATCGTCAGCGACCAGAAGGCGTGAACCGGCGGCATCTTGTCGGCTGCGAAATGGACGGTGTAGTGTTTGGCGCCGTCGAGCTTCTGCCCCTCAGAGTCAATGGCGTAGACCGGGTACATCGCCTCCTGCTTTGAATTGCCGTAGATGCCGAGAACCGCCGCCGCCATGCGGTACAGATAGTTGTTCTTGAGGTATTCGCGCGTGCCGAACATATCACCCGAGGTCACCGTCCCGGCGTCGATCTGCTTTTTCAATTCTCCAAGATCGGCCCAGGCGTCGGCCATGCCCTGCTCCATGGCCGTCTTCATCTCGGGCGAGAGCGCCGCAACGTCTATGGTCTTGCCTGCACCGACGCCGATCTTGGCAAAACGCGCCATCAACTCGGTCTCGGATGGATTAGTCGGGCAGAACTGCAAGACGAAATTCAGGATGTTGAAGAACTCGAGCGACTTGCGCTCGTCGTCCGGCGAAATCGGCTTCAAGAAGTCGATTTCGGGAGCGGCCGCAGGCGCGGGCTTACCGAGAAACGCCGAAAGCGGCTCTGCCTTGTAGCCATCCTGGATCTTCTTCACATTGTCGAGGTCCTCGGGGTTGAATAGCTGCGTGCGATAGGCCCCGATGATGAGATCGGTCTCGGCGCGAAACACCTTCTTGATGCCCGCTGGCGTCTCGCCTTTCCAGCCTGGGCCAGCGACCAGGAAGCTGCCGCCGTCGTTGCCGGTCGTGCGGCTGCCGGCATAGTCGAAATTGAACGTATAAGCGTCGATGAGCTGGATGCTGAAGTACCGTCCCTTTTCTATCACCGGCACGGTGAGGACCATCGGCTCCGCGCGCAGGTCCATCCCGATCATCGAATAGGGCGTGTCGGAGTTGGGTGTCTGGATCGCTGTATCGGCGGGCGTGTAGACGCGGGGGATGTTTTTGAGGTGGTTCCACGGCGCCTTGTATTCCGGGTTCTTGTCGTCGACGAAATAGGCGTACTGGATGCGGTAGCTGTCGACCATCGGGAAGCCGTAGATATAGGCCTCCTTGGCGATGGCGCGGGCCTCCTCGGCCGGTACATCGTCGGCTGCGGCACCGGTGGATCGGAGTCCCAAAAGACCTGCCGCCAATAATGAAGCTCTCGTGAAGTCGCGTCTGGTCAGTTTCATGGCACCCCCCAAATGATTGAAATACACTAGCGTGTCCGTCACCGTCCGGCGTGGCAGATAGGATTCGTAGCCGGCTGGCTGGCAATACTTGCTGAATTCTCTAGTCGCAGGCCCCAGATAGGCAGGTACGCTACTGTACATTGGGTTATTGTAAAATACATCACATAAGGCAGCAGAATTCGTCGAGTGTTTGCCTTAAATGCGGCCATGCCTTAGGACGGGGTCGAGCTGCGACTTTCGCAGCATCTTTGGCAAAGGTCTGGCGCTTTTGAGACCTTGATCAAAATCTCACAATGGCGGGAAGTTGCCGTTCGTGGCCTATTTCGAAAGCGACGGCTCTTGGCAGTTGATGCCCAGATTAATAGGTCCTGACCCTAGCAGCCATTAAGAAGAGATTGATAATTGAAAGAAGAAAAATGCAGCCTGTGAAGATCAATGTCCTCGTAGAAATATCAATCACGGGAACGGACCTGAAACCTGGTCAGTATGCAGGGTTTGAGGTTATCGATTATGAAGGGCCTTTTTGGAACAGAAGGATTCGCAAGCGGTACCTGATCGATACACGAAAATTGCAGGAGGAAGAGTTCGGTTTCAGCCTTGGAATGGGACCTGATGTGACCAAACTCTTCGTTGACGGAAAAGCAACCATCGAACTCGTGTCGCAAAGCTAGCTTCGCATGCTCTGAACAGCCGAAGGAGACATGTCTATGATCGGCGACATAAGGCAATCAGCGAGCAATCTGGTCAGTTTCTTTAAACAAAATAAGATGACAGAGATTTATCCTTATCCTCGCTCATATTTTTACCCGGAAGGCTGCTGCGAGAGCGTTTCGCTAATATTCAATTTTCTCATGAAAGCGGAATATCCGTCCGCCAAGGCACGCGTTGTTAGGGGTACCAACACCAAACACGAACATCACTTTTGGCTGGAAATAGAGGGGCTGATATTCGATCTCACCGCCCATCAGTTTGAGAATATTGAAGCTCCTATCCTCGGAGAAAAATCGAGCCCACTCACAAGAGAATACGAACCCGATGATGAAGAACCCGGCCACGATCTCGTCTCTGAAGGTACGATAATTCAGCTACATCGACTTGGTGTTTTTGGTTTTTGATGCGCCGCTAGAAAAATGGGAGTTTTGCGGCGGATTTTGCGATGGCCAATGACCGCTTCGGGGCGAATCCGGACTTTACCTAGCGTGTCATTTCGCCCTCTGCCGGAGCCGACCCCCATCTGCCCCTTCGGGCCGCTCAGGCGGTCATTGACCCAAGCCCCTCGGGGCCGAGCCTCTGTTTTCAATCAGAGGAGCTAACGATGACCACTTACGATCACATTCAGGAATTGCGGGCCGAGCTGGCGGCATCGATCGACCCGGCGAGCGTCAGCAGATGGCGGCCGAGCTCGATGGTGCCATCGCGCAGCACCAGCAGGAAGAGGCTGCATTCGACGCGCTGATCAGCGCTGAGTCGCCCCACTAGGCGGCCCCTTTGCATTATTGGGACACAGATTCACGGTAGGCGTTTCGCCGCTGCCTGATCGGCAAGGTTCGACCCTTCTCTGCCTTTCCTCCAACGAAGTCCTACGGCACGTATCGCCCACAAAGCGGTCATTCGAGTAGGCTGCGGATTAACCCGGATCCCCGCTCGCGCGTCAAGGGGTTGCAGCCGCTCCCGGAAAAGCGGCAACATGGCGTATCCACTCTGTCGGCCACCTGGGCTTGAATGACCCAGCACAACGCACTCAGAGTGGGTCGCAGTGGCGTTGTCAGACATGCAGACCAGCGAGACTGAGGCCAAGCCGCAGGTATTCACGATCCTCAGGGCGAGCAAGTAGTGCCGAATCCAGAAACCAAGAAGCGAACTCTCGCGCCCCCGCGCTGGCATTGCCGCGCCAAGCCGCCCGTGTCGCCACAACAAAGGCATCCGCGAGGCGACTAGCGTCCTCATGCCGTCCCGCATGCGCGCAACCGACCGCATGCCAAGCGAGATCGCGTGGGCCGTCCGCTCGCGCGAGGTTCGACATCTGCGCCACACTCTCGGTCGGCCGATGGGCAAGAAGTAGAACGCGAGCCCGATAGATGAAACACCATTCCGGCGGGGCCGGCATGAGTCGGAGTGCCGAGTCCAATGTCTTCAGGCCTGAATCTGCATCGCCGAGGCAAGCCTGCGCGTAGCCCCATCCGGCCAGTATTGTCGGATCATTCGGATTCAGTTGAAGAGCCTGAATATAGTGGCGCTTTGCCCGCGAGAACTCTTGGCGCTGTAGGCAGACGTACGCTAACGCGTAGTGGGCCCGAGGGTCCGTGGGATCGAGATTTATCGCCGTCTCAGCATGGCGCAGCGCCTGATCGAGCTTGGCTGATGACTTCACGCCCACATCGGCGTTAAACGCACGCACGCTCGCGAACGCCAGCCCATTATGCGCCCGCGCGAAGGTCGGGTCGATCTCAAGAGCCTTCTCGAACCAGTGTCGCGCTTGCGCCTGAGCTTCAGGGCTGTCGACTTGATCCACATATCGGTTGCCCCGCACGAAACATTCGTAAGCGCGTAGATCCTGCGCTGGCCGGTGCTGCGCTCGCTCATGCACCAGCATCGTCAGGCGAGCAGTAACTGTTGTCGCTATTGTCGCAGCTAGCTCGTCCTGAATCGTGAACGGATTGTCCGCCGCCCGGTCATAGCGTTCAGCCCAGATTTGACGGCCCGTTTCCCTCTCGACCAACTTCGCCGTTACCCTCAGGCGCGAGCCTGACCGTTGGAGGGTCCCCTCGAGCGCGAATTGGGCATCATCAGCAGGACTGCTCCGGAAAACCGCAACGTCTCGAAACCGAGCAAGTTCGGTCGCGACTGCCTCACTCAGTCCTGACGCCAAGCCTGCCGTTCCGGCGGACGCGTCAACGCCATCAAATGGGGAGACCATGACACCCGGGCGTCCGCCGATTGGAGCCCCGCCTGCGGGCGACTGCGCACCGGAGTCAAGCCGACGGTGAAGTATGCGATCTCGCAGCTTGCAGGTAGCAAGTTCCGGATTCGCGCCGAGCTCGCGCTTCAGGATGGCCGCACAGACCTCGAACTGGCGCATAGCGAGCGTCCACTGGCTCTGCTCGGCATAGTGGCGCATCAACGCCCGATGGGCTCCCTCGCTGAGAGGATCGAGAGCTAGCAGCTGGTGGGCCAGGTCATAGTCCGGCTCCGTTTCGAGCAGATGGTCGATTGCCTGGACGAAAAGGCTGCGGAGCCTCTCGCGCTCTAACTCCAGCCACTCATTAAATGCAGGCGCGTGGATCTCAAGAGCAGCAAGAAGATCGCCCTTGAAGAGCGCTGCCGCCTGCCGCAGCTCGGACGGCACGCGAGAGCGGGCGAGGCGCTCGAACTCCAAAACATCGACAGCTAGGGCGTCAGGCTGCAGACAGACAGCGTCGCGTTCCGCAGTCAGAAGGGTGCGGTACTCCCCCAGTCCTTTGCGAATATCGGTGAGGGCGTAACGCAGGCTGCCACGAGCCTGCTCCTCTTCACACTCGCCCCAGAATAGGCCGTAGAGCGCAGCCCGGCCATGACGGCGGCCCGGCGGCAATGCAAGATAGGCAAATAATGCCTGCACCTTTCGGGTGCCGAAGGTAACGGCTCTGCCTGACTCTGTTCGAACGCTGAACGCGCCCAAGACCTCGATGCTGATAGCCGCCATCCGATTTTTGCGCTCCGCAGCCCTACGACGGCGGTTTTAACGCGCTTCTAACGGAGCGCGAATTGCCGGCCGACGCTCCTCTCACGGGCAGGTGCAATGATCCCACTGGAAATCAACTCGGAGCGTGCCATGACTCTATCACGCAAATGGTGGGAACCGTCGGCAGAACATATTTCAAGCAATGAAGAACCGAGTAGTTACAACCGGGCGCACCTGGACATAGGCGATCTCATGATCCTTTCGATGCAGGGCTCGGTGGTGGACCTCTCGGAGTACATACCATCGCGGAATCCCCCGCATGAACTTTACTGTGATTTCAACTCGCGCGGGGTCGTCACACGCCTAGCCTCGTCTGCCACAAAAGGAATCACGCGGTCTCTGCGGGCGCTGCGATTTCTCCGCGGCCGTGGTGATCAATGAAGGGTGCATTCAATGGAGCTTACTTCTGATAAGGTAGCCCTGGTCCATCGGGTGGTTGCGGATCCTGGCCCGGATCCGGCGCTCGTCTACCACACGGATGCGGACTACCGCGCAGCTGTCGAGCAGATTCTGGCCTCTCATCCGAACGGGGAAGACATTTGGATCTTCGCCTATGGTTCTTTGATCTGGAAGCCGGAAGTGAATCATATCGAAGAGCGGATCGGGACGGTTCGAGGCTGGCACAGGTCGTTCTGCCTAAGTTTGACGAGATGGCGCGGTACCAAAGATCAGCCTGGCCTCATGATGGCTCTCGATCGAGGCGGCCAGTGCAAAGGCGTGGCGTACCGGCTCACCAGCGCAACAGCGCAGGCTCAACTCAACAAGCTCTTTCGCCGAGAGATGAGTGCAAAGCCTCCCACCAACATGCCGCGGTGGCTCAATGTCGCAATCGGTGGGCAGTCGGTGCGCGCGATCGCCTTTGTCGCGAACCGCAACGGACGCGGATATATCGGAAAACTTTCGCTCGAAATGACGGCCGAGAGGTTGTCCATGGCTTGTGGACACTGGGGTTCGGGAGCCGAGTATCTCTACAACACCGTAGTCCAACTGGAGGCGCGCGGTATTCGCGACCGTTATTTGTGGCACCTACAAAGATTGGTCGCTGCCCAGATCGACGCCAGTGCATTTTGAGGACCGTAGACAGGCCGGTCCAGTTCGCTCTGACAGGACGTCCGCTTCCGTGCGCTCCCCGCCCGTTCCGGTAGTCCCGGCCCAGACGGCAAAGTTCCAACCCGTGCGGTCATTCAAGCCAAGTCATTCCAGTGCTTCATGTGCCTCCTGCTGGCGAAATTCGGCAACGATTCTTGAGACGGTTGGCTCGCTCACGTCATATAGCCTTGCCATTTCGGCCCCAGACTTGCGGCCCGAAATGACGGACTCGGCGATCTCACACCGCTTTTTGTCATCGAGCTTGCGCCGTCGCCCACCAACGCGACCTTCCAGCCGGGCCTGAGCCAGCCCTGCGCTTGTCCGCTCGCGGATCATGGCACGCTCGAATTCGGCGAAGCTGCCGACCATCTGCATCATCATGCGGCCAGCGGGCGTGGTGGTGTCGATCGCCTCGGCGAGCGAGCGGAACCCTGCGCCCGCCGCCTCGATCTTCTCCATGAGGTGCAGGAGGTCCTTCAAGCTCCGCGACAGCCGGTCGAGCTTCCAGACGACGACGACATCGCCGTCGCGGAGCTGGCCGATCATTTCCTGGAGCCTGGGCCGATCCCATCGGCCCCCACTGGCAGCCTCTTCGAATAGTCGCTTGCACCCTACGGCGTTGAGCGCGCGAGCCTGTACCGCATTCGACTGCTCGTCGCCTTTCGAAACGCGGGCATAGCCGATCAGATAGGGTTCGACACTCAATTCGGTCCTTTCGCAAACGGACGTCTACGGAAGCCGAGCGACCATGATGGCCGTCTGCGGCTTTCCGCCTTTCACAATCCTCTTGCAAAGCTGTACCGAAAGGCAAGCGGTTTTTGAAGGGATAACCAATGCCAGCACGCATTTCCATGACCGGCTCTCCGCGCGACACCCTATTGGCGTTGCCCGACGACGAGGCGATGGTCCTTCGCCATCATAGTCTGGACGTGAACGACCTCACTGCCATCAACAGCGGCCGCACTCCCGAGACCCGCCTTGGCTATGCTTTGCAGCTTTGCTGTCTGCGTTATCCAGGGCGGCATCTCCGACGCGGTGAATTGCTTCCCCCGGTCATGCTCGATCATATAGCAGAGCAGATCGGGGTCGATGCAGAAGTGATTGCTGGTTTCGCGCGACGCACGCCAACACGCTACGACCAGCTTCTCGCGATCAAGGCGCGTTTCGGATTCGCCGATCTCACGAAGCCGATGCGCGCAACACTTCGCGCGTGGTTGGAGGCCGAAGCTATTGGCCTGACCGATGGATGCGTTTTGTTGAACAGGTTTATTCCGCCTTGGCCGGCGCATTGGCGGCGGGCGACATCTGGGTGCCCACCTCCCACTGCACCGCTCACAGGAAACTCTGCTCGCACCGAGCGCGGACGCGGCGCAGGTCGCGGATATTCCTGATCCTCATGTATGGCTCGACGCACGAGCCACCGAACTCGATAGGGCGCTGCTCAAGGTATCACGGGGTCTGTCCAGCAGCGATCCCGCGCTGTTTGCCGGCGACCGACTGCGGTTCCCGAAGGAGCCGAGGACCGACCTTGCCGAACGCGACGATGGCAGGCGGCTTGCCCTGAACTGCTGTAATCTCGTGCCAACGACGCGCATCACGGATGTCTTGTCGCAGGTTGAGCGCTGGACTGGCTTCACCGGTCACTTTGGGCATGTATCGACCGGACTACCTCCCGGCGACGAGCGCACTTTCCTCGCCGCGCTAATCGCGGAAGCGACGAATCTTGGCCTTTCCCGTATGGCGGAGGTCTGTGGCGTGGCATCGCGGCGTGCGCTCCTGCGAATGCAGACCTGGCATATGCGCGAAGAGACGTTCCGTGCCGCGCTCGCGTGTTTGAATGCCGAGCCGATGGCGTCGTGGTTCGGCGAGGGCTGGCGCGCCTCGGCCGATGGCCAGGCTTATTATCTCGGCGGCGGCGGCGAGGCGGGTGGCCTCGTTAACCCGCATTATGGCCGTGATCCGATCGTCAAGATCTACACCACGATCACCGACCGCTACGCACCGCTCCACCAAACCGTGATCGCGGGAACCGCTGGCGAAGCGATCCATGCCCTCGATGGCATCCTCGGTCACGTTTAACGCTGGCAGCGCCATAGTTGGCGATCTCGGCCAGGAGGCCCACGACTATCTTCGGCGAAACATTGTCGCCGTCGATCAACAGGGCAAGGGTGGACGTCGTATCAGTTGCCATGGTCGTCCTGTGTGCCAATAAATCGCGAAGGTCGCAACGCCCATGCTAGACCCTGCCAGCTCATCCTTGGTATTGTATGGTGTCCGCATCCTATAGCACGTTTAAGCGCGTCATCTCATTTTCATATATTTCAACCAGCAATTGAGATGCTATAGCGAAAATACAACAAAAAATCCGTGTGGCGGCAGGGTTGGAATGTCCGTTTGTGTGCAAAGTAGAAGTGTCACTTTGGGCGCGTCTTCAGCCAATTAGAAATGCGACACTCGGCATGTCCACTTGCGCTGAGGCAAGCCCCCGACCGGACCGGCCGGGCCGGGTTGCAAGGGAGGAGCGGAATGCCTGACTCTCGAACGATCGGTTTCGAATTTCGTGCGTTAACGGAAGAAGACGGGACACTTCAGCGGAATCTGCCTTTTTAAGACCGGCCTAACATCGTCCACGGAGTGCCGCGTTAGAATACCATTGGATCATGGGGCCATCGATGCTGTTGTTTCCGCTCTACCAGCTGTCGACTCACGCTGCCCGCAGCGCCTCGACCGGCTGCAACTGCGCGGCCTTGCGGGCGGGGTAATAGCCGAAAAAGATACCCACTCCGCCCGCGAAACTGACGGCGAGGAGCACTGCGCTGAGATCGATAATGACTGGCCACTGGGCGAGAGTGCCGATAACCGTTGCTGCAGCGATCCCGGCGAGCGCACCGAGGATGCCACCCACTAGAGCGAGCGTTAATGCCTCGATGAGAAATTGAGCAAGGATATCACGCCGACGGGCGCCAACCGCAAGCCGCAGCCCTATCTCGCGGGTTCGCTCCGTCACGGTCACCAGCATGATGTTCATAATGCCGATGCCGCCCACGGCCAACGATACAGAGGCCACGGCCGAAAGCAGCAGCGATACGACCCGTGTGGCCGAGCCTTCGACATCCGCTGCCTCGGCGAGGTTGCTGACCATGAAGCTGTCTTCCTGACCCTGCTGCAGCCGGTGGCGCTGCCACAGGAGCTCTCGCACCGCTTCCATGGTCTCGTCTGCTGAGGCCCAGTCGGCGAACTTGAGGGTGATGTTGTGCACAAAAGTGGGATTGGCGCGGCTCGTACCGACGAATTGACGTCGCGCGGTCCTCAATGGCACCAGCGCTATATCGTCCTGATCGTCGCCCCAGACGCTTTGTCCCTTTCGTTCGAGCAGCCCGATTACGGTGAAAGGCACATCGCGGATGCGGATTGTCGCACCCAACGGGTCAGTCGCGCCGAACAGTTTTTCGCGCATCGTCGTCCCGAGGAGCGCGACGTTGCCGGCGCGCTTGTTGTCCTCAGGCGTCATTTCCCGCCCGGCGATCACGCGCCATTCACGCGCGACGAAATAGTCCGGCGTGATGCCGCGAAGCACCCCTTGCCAATTGGACGCTCCGACCGTGAATTGCACTCGGGCATGGAGGAGCGGGGCCGCGGCCAGGACGCCGGGAATTTCCAAGCCCACCGCCTCCGCGTCCTCCTCGCTCAATCGGGGTGCCGCGCCGCTGCCGAGCCGAACGCTCCCCATCATCGCGCTGCCCGGGTTGATGCTGATGAGATTGGCGCCGAGACTGCGGATCTGTGCCTCGATGCGCTCACGAGCGCCGGTGCCAACGGCAATCATCACAACTACGGCGGCGACGCCGATTATGATGCCCAACATAGTGAGCGCGCTGCGCAGGCGATGGGAGCGCAGGGATCGCAGCGCGGTTCGCGTGCTACCGGACATAGCGGCCGGCCTCCGATAAACGTTGCCCAATGCCCGCCTGCTCGTTTTGCTGGATAACGGCTCGGTCGGACACCACGCGACCGTCGCGAAATGCCACGATGCGGTCGGCATGGGCAGCGACCTCCGCTTCGTGCGTGACCAGCACAATGGTTAGACCTTCCTGGTTGAGGCGGCGCAAGATCGCCATGATCTCCTGCCCGGTCTGGCTATCCAGCGCACCCGTCGGTTCGTCGGCAAGCAGCAGCAAAGGCTCTGTTACCAATGCGCGGGCGATCGCAACGCGCTGCTGCTGCCCGCCCGACAGTTCTGCCGGCTTGTTCCCGGCCCGCTCCGCAAGCCCGAGCCTGGCTAGCATGGCGAGCGCGTGGCGCCGTCGCTTGCCTGCCAGCATCCGGCGATAGGAAAGGGGCAACTCCACGTTCTCAAGTGCGCTGACGCGCGGCAACAGATTGAACGATTGAAAGACGAAGCCGATCTTGCGGTTGCGGATTGCCGCAAGTGCATCGTGATGCAGACGGCTGACCTCTGCCCCGTCCAGCCGGTATAAGCCAGCGGTTGCGGTGTCGAGGCAGCCGAGAATGTTCATGAAGGTGGACTTGCCCGATCCGGAGGGCCCCATGATTGCCACGAATTCGCCTCGCTCCACCGACAGGCTTACCCCATCGAGGGCCCAGACCAGCCCACTGCCGACACCATAGGCGTGGCGCAGCCCCTCGACTTCGATCAGGGGCGGGGCCGGCATCTCACCGCAGCCGCAACTTGATCAGGACGGAAGAAGCGTCATCCGCCCGGCCTGGAACGAGTGCAAGACCGGTGATGACCTCTTGACCTTCACTGAGATTGCCCGCCAAAACCTCGGTCACGCGTCCGTCGGTCGCACCGAGGCGGAGCGGGACCAACGCTGGCGTGCCGGCCGGCTCCAGGACAAATGCTTGGCCGAGAGCGGCCGGCTCTGCGCCACCGCCTTCAACGCGTTCCGGAACTGCTATCACGGCCGTGCCGGCCTGCACGGTCGTTTCGCTCCTCGGCCGGAAGCGCAGGGCGGCATTGGGCACGGTCAACACATTTTGCCGCCTCGCCACCACCACGCGCAGATTGGCAGTCATACCAGGCAGTAGCAGCTCTTCCGGGTTCTCGGCGGCAACAACGGCGATGTAAGTAACGACGTTCTGGACGATCTGCGGTGCTTTGCGGATTTGTTTCACCGTTCCGGTAAAGGTTCGGTCCTGATACGCGTCAACGGTGAACGTGACCGGCTGCCCGACAGCAAAGCGGCTGATATCCGCTTCGACGACGGAAGCCTCCACCTGCATCCGGGTCAGATCCTGGGCGATCGTGAAGAGGATCGGCGTCTGAAGGCTCGCCGCCAAAGTCTGGCCGCCACTGACAGCGCGATTGACCACGGTACCGGTAACCGGCGCCCGTATATAGGTGCGGTCGAGATCAATTTGGGCCTGACGCAGCACCGCTTCCTTCTGCTTCACCTGAGCCAGTGTGTTGGCGAGCTGCGCTTCCGCCATATTGCGAGCCGCCTGCGCCGCACGAACGGCTGCCGCCTGCGACATTTCATCTGCGCGCGCCGCACTCGCTTGCGCGTCGGCAGACTTATACGCGGTAGTGTCGCGCACCCATTCGCCCGCCGCGATGATCTTGCGGTTGGCCAAGGGGCGCTTGAGCTCCACCTCCTGCGCTGCACCGTCCAATGTGACCTCGGCGCGCGTCGTCTGGGCCATGGCAGAATCATATCTTGCCCTGGCAGTCTCCAGTTCGGCTTGATCCCGTTCGATCTGGGCGCGCTGGATCGAGACCTGGGTTTGAGCCATTTCCAACTCCGCCTCAACCTGCGCCACCCTCGCTTCGTAGATTTCCGGCTCGACCCGCGCGATGACCTGGCCCTGGATGACGCTGGAATTGAAATCGGCGTAGAGCTCTTGGACCCGCCCGGAGAGTTGAGAGCCGACTTCCACCACCACCAGTGCATTGAGGGTGCCCGCCGCTTGAACAGTCATAGTGACGTCGCCACGCTCAACGTTTTCCGTGCGGTAGGCAGGCGTCTGATCGTTGTCCAATGGCGATTTCACCAGCGTCGACAAATGGTTGATGCTCGTGGATAACTGGCTGAAGGCTGATGATGGCGATGGCACCACCGTATCGTCCGGCATCGCTGTTGCGCCAAGGACCACCGTCAGAAACAAAACGCTGCGCATCATGTTCGGACCCGCTTTGGAGCCGGGCAAATCCCCGGCTCTTTTTCATGGCTTGGAGAAACGGCGTGTGGGAAGTCACCTTGTATGGGTTATGGCCCAGACATGGATTGCTTTTCGAATGCCGTTCCCGCTCGCTTGTTTCCGCCTAGTTTTTCTTGCACTGACCTACGTTGCCCGTGCAGGCCTCTTCGGTCTTGTTGCCTATGTTGCCCTGGCCTTCGGCTGTGTCCTGCGTTGCCGTACCGTTGGCGTTGCCGTTCACATCCTTAGTGGTCTCGTTGCATTGACAGTCCGGGGTCGAACCCGTCTTCGTGCAAGAGGCGACGCCAGCATCACCGCAAAAGTCAGTGCACTGGGTTGCCGATACGCCGGGACACAGGTTCTGCGCTTGCGCACCACCGACCATCATGATTCCGCCGATGAATGCTACGGCTGCGGCCGCCGACAATAACTCATGTCTAAACATCTGGACCTCCCTTATAAGCCAGAGCGTTCGTTTCATGAAACGCGCTGAAAAGGTCATCTCTGGCGCTGGCCTCCGCGCGAGAACTACCGTCCAATCCTGGACGATCTGCCGATTTTCTGATGACTGAATTTGGCTGCTCACAGGAAGTGGTGCTGTGCCCCTGCGCCTCGTGAACGTCTTCTGTGTGTTAATATCTGGGTGCGAATCTTCCGACAGCACGACCAAGTTCACGGAAAGGAGTCCTACGTGCTTTTCGCGCAACGCGAACGTTCCCTTCTTCAGGCCGCATTTTTGCCGCCGGAGCTGGAAGTTCCCTTTCTTTGTCGCTGGGTTGAAGTCGGAAATATTATAATATTTCAACCATTTAATATATTAGTACTTTGTGATATTCGGCATAATCCTTTTGGTTTAGAACTCCCATTTTCAGCGGTCAGATTTTCCGGCTTGCCGAACACGGAATCGACAAAGATCGCGTCACCATCAATAGTGGTGAAACTGGCCAGGGTTCCGGTCGTCGGATTGGTGGAGCCGACCACGAAGGCGTTAAAGGGATTGCCGCCGCCGTCAACAAATGCCTGGAGCTGGCTGTTGTCGGTCAGCGTAGTGAAATCGTTGACCGCAATGCCAGCATTCTGGGATAGGCGTCATCAAGCCCCAGTCAGATAAAGGAGAAGTCGTTGGGCGGCGGCTATTTTTCCCGCATCGCTCGGCGGAAGTTCTGCGTGATCGGCTCAGCCAGATAAGAAAGCACGGTGCGAGCACCCGTCCGGATCATCGCCTCGCTCGACATGCCAGGGAGCAGCTTACGACCCTCCAGCTTGGCGAGTTCGCTCTTGTCGATCAGCACGGTCGCGGCAAAATATGGTGCCCCGCTGCGCTCCTCCACCATCCGGTCAGCCGATACGATCTCCACGACGCCGTCGAGTGGCGGGAGGTCATAGCGGGCAAAGGCCGGGAAACTGACGCGCGCGAGCTGTCCAGGGGCGATCGTCTCGACATCCTCTGGTTTGACCATAGCCTCGACCACGAGTTGCTGTCCGAGCGGCACGACTGTCATCAATGTCTCGCCAGGCTTTACGACCCCGCCCGCCGTGTGGACCTTTAGGTCCATGACGATGCCGTCAACCGGTGCGACAACATTGGTACGGGTAAGCACGTCCTTAGCGGAACGCTCCTCCTGTCTAAGGTCAAACAACTCCGCCTCGACCTTGCTCAACTCCTCGACGGCCTCGTTCAGCCGCACTGTGTTGAGGTTCAAGATTTGCATGTCAATCTCGGCCATGGCGCGTCTGGCACGAGCGATTGCCGCAACGTTGGTAGCGCGCTCCCCCTCGAACTCTCTCTGTTGTCGTCTGAGCAACTGGTTCCGATCGCGGGTGGTCAGCCCCTTCTTGGCCAGACTCTCAAGGTTTTCGGCTTCACTATCGATAGCCTCGATCTGCTTGTCCTCGGTGACGATAAGCTCCTTCAGTCCCGTTATCTCTTCCTCGGTCTGGTGGCGGCGCTGGCTAAGAATTTCCCGCTCGTCCTTCAAGTTGTGGTGCTTCGCCGCGAACACGTCACGCTGTGAGGCCACCGCGTCCTTTGCGGCGGTGGCGGTGTTTGCGAGCAACGCCGGATCAAACTCGATCTCGGCCTTGCCGTCACGCTCAGCCCTGAGACGCGCGGCCAGCGACTCACGCGTTGCTATCCGGTTCTGGATCAGGTCAAGCTTCGCCTTTGCCTGTGTGTTGTCGAGTTGGATGAGGACCTTGCCCGCCTTGACGATATCTCCATTGGCGGCGTTCAACGCCGCGATGATGCCGCCCTCGAGGTGCTGGATGAGTTTGCGGTCGCCGGCAACCTTGATAACGCCCGGTGCCACCGCGGCGCTGTCCAACGGTGCGAGCGTCGCCCAACCCCCGGCGACGCCGAAGAACAGGAACATGATCGCGAACCCGGTGAGCGTCACGCCCGTGAGACGCAGGGGTACCGGTGCGGAGGGTGTCGAAACGGGTAACGGAACGACGTTCATGTCTGCTTTCGTTTTCATGCTTGGTTCGCCACTATAGTTGGCATCTGACTCACCTTGCGGATGCGCGCGGCTAGTTCATTGAAGACATAGTCACGTGGACCGAAGAGGTCTTGTTGGCCCCGGTTGAGGACCAATATCTTGTCAACCTTCTCCATGATGTTCGGTCGGTGTGCGATCAGGATAACGGTCGTGCCCGCCGCCTTGACCGTGCTGAGGGCCGCGATCAGAGCGTCCTCACCCTCGCGGTCGAGGTTAGAATTGGGCTCGTCCAAGATAATGAGTGCCGGATCGCCGTAGAGTGCCCGCGCCAACCCAATGCGTTGGCGCTGCCCGCCTGACAGCACCGCGCCGGATTCGCCGATCTCGGTGAGGTAACCCTTCGGCAGTCCTTTGATCAGTTCGTGAACTCCTGCCAACTGCGCGGCCTTGACCACCTTGTCGAAGACCGGTGGGTTGAGCTTCGCGAAGCGGCAGATGTTTTCGGAGACGGTACCGGCGAAGAGCTCGATGTCCTGCGGCAAGTAACCGACATAATGGCCACGGTCCTCCGCCGCCCATTGGGCAACATCCATGCCGTCCAGTAATGCACGCCCGCCGGATGGGCGCCAGGCGCCGGCGAGTATTCGCGCCAGACTCGTCTTGCCGGCCGCGCTCTGGCCGATCAAAGCCATCGCTTCGCCCGGCGCGAGTTGGAAGTTGATCCCTTTCAGGATAGGCTCGCCACCCTGTCGGGCAAGCACAAGGTTGTCAGCCTCAAACCTACCTTTCGGTCGTGGTAGTGGCAGAACCGGTGTGGCCTCCCGGTGCTGTCCGGCGACTGCGGCGAGTCGGTGGTAAGCGGCGCGCGCTCCGACCGTCGCCTTCCATGTGCCGATCGCTTGCTCGACTGGGGACAGCGCGCGACCCATCAGGATTGAGGCGGAGATCATGATACCGGGCGAAGCCTCGTTCCGAAGTACGAGATAGGCACCCAGGCCCAATATGGCCATTTGCAGGGCCAGCCGGTGACAACGCGCGATGGCCGCGATGACGCCGCCACGGTTGGCAGCAAGAACTTGTCCTTTGTTTGCCTCGTCCTGCTGCGCCTTCCAGCCCTCCAGCAGTGGCTTCAACATGCCCATCGCCTGTACGACCTCGGCGTTGCGGATCGCTGCCTCAGCCTGCACGTATGCCCGCGACTGTGCGCTTGCGGCCTCGGTCAACGGCTTGCGCGTGAGATATTCGTTGAGCAACGCCAACGCAAATAGTACGATCCCGCCGCCCAGCGCCAACCAACCCAGCCAAGGGTGCATGAGGAATATGGCGGCGAAAAATAGCGGCGCCCAAGGCGCGTCAAGGATCGGGAAGATGCTCGGGCTTGTGAAGAAATTCCGTACTTGATCCAGGTCGCGCAGCGGGCGGGCGTTGGCCTGGCCGGGCGCGGAGGCGGCATATTCTACCGATGCGGTCAGGAGGACTGGTGCCAACCGCGCGTTCATCCACGACCCGACGGTAGCCAGAAGACGCCCGCGCACCATCTCCAGGCCCGCCATTGTTGCGAGTGCCCCTGCCGCCATCAGCGACAGCATCACCAACGTCTCCAAGCTGTGGCTGGACAACACGCGTTGGTAGACCTGCAGCATATAAAGCGCGCCGGTCAGCATCAGCACGTTGATGCCACCGCTGAACCAGATGAGCGGCCGGATGGCGCGTCTGGCCTCTTTCATCACCACCTGCAGGGCAGGGAGCTGTTGGCTTGCTTTCATCGTTTATAGCCTTGGCGTGCGGGATGACATCTCGTGCAACAAATCGCGGCGGGGGCAGCATTAGCTGCCCCCGTTCGTCAAGTGTCAGGCGACGTCGACGAGTATGTGCTGCGTCAAAGTCTGGTCGGCGTCCGCGTCCGCCACTTGGAAGGCGAAGTCGAGGTTGGCGTCGATGGTCCCACTGGTCTGCTGCACAAACCCGATGTCAACGATCTTCAGGACGTCGTTGTCGGTTGGGTCCCAAGCCGTCAGGTTGCTGGTGGCACTGCTGCCGCCATTGGCTCCGCTGGCCCCGTTCAGGTTGATGGCGTTACCGGTCAACCCATTGGCGCTCTGCATGATCTGGACGCCCTGTATCTGGTAGGTCTCGCCAGCAACCGTGTAGTCGTTCTGTTCGAGGATGAGCAAGGCATCGTTGTTGTCGAGCGTGAACTCGGCGTTGTACGGGACGGGGACATTGGCGTTCCCTTTGATCAGGTCCGAGTTCTCCACGTTGACCGCCCTCGTCACCTCGTTCCCGTTGGCATCCTTCAGGTCGAGGATCAGGACCAGGTCTTCACTGCTGCCGATGCCGTCGAACTTGATGACAACACCACTAGCCGTCGCGGTCGGGTCAAGCCGCTCATTGCCACCACCGGGGGCATTCGGATTCACATCCGGCAGAATGTTCTCTTCGAAGAACCGCAAGGTCAGAGCTTCACCCTTCTGGATTGTATCACCAGCAACACCGTTTGTTGCTCGGGTTGCAGACACCCAGTCTTCATTGAGGTTGGTGATCATGTCGTGGGCACCCTGCGTGAACGCAGTGTCCCCGCCCGCTACCGATCCGTCGCCGGTCGAGTTGAAGCCGAACCCGATGGAGTTGGTTGTCGTGTTCGCGGTGAACTGCACGAAGAACGGATCTGGATCGCCGTCCGGCGTCAGTTGCTCCGCGACGATCTGCGGGTGTCCCGTGTTGCCGGTGGGGGCTTTCGCCACCAACTGGCTGGTGTGTAGCACGTCGAAACTGAACCCGTCGATCACGTCGGTCAGGGTGAAGGTGTAGGTGTCGGCAGCCTTGTTGAATTCAAGAGTGCCGCCGGCAGTAGCGTCCTGCACACCAGCCGCGATCGGGTCCTTGTCGTAGTGGAACGAGAAGTTAAACGACGCAGATGCATCAGTCTCAGCCGTGAGGGTTGCGACCGCATTGGTGATGTTCGGGTTCTGCGAGTTATCGACCGTGCCGGTGAGCGCGATCTGGATGCCCGCCAAAGCACCGTTGGCATCGACAAAGTCAGAACCGCCGCCCGCGTAGAACGCGCCCGGGTGAGCATCCGCGCCGATGTGGTACCCGAAGGCTCCCGTGGCCGACGCGTTGAGCGTGTTAGCCAGAGTCTCGTGGGTCCCGTTACCGTTGCCGGCGTTCTGGTCACCGTCGAACGGCACCGGGATCGTCGGCCCATCGTCCTCGAAGTTCAGGTTCTGGCCGATGTTGAGGGTGGCCGATTGGTGGTCACCGTCCTTGTCGGTTATGGTCGCGGTGAGCTGGACCAGGTTGTCGGCAGCCAGGGTCGTGCTGTCGTCGGGGTCGTTGGCGTTCGCATGGACCACCGCGCGGATCTGATCGAGGGTGATGGCGCCCGCGGCGCTGACGGAGACCGTGAACACGAGGGCGTTGGTGGTGGCGGTGCGGCCTTCAACGACGCCGCTGCCATTGACCGAGAGGACGACCGCCTCACCGGTCAACGTGTCGACGATGCCGGTTGAGCCTGCTGCTATGCCAAGCGCGTAGGTCACCGTGCCGGCCCCGTCGGCGCCGAAGGCCGAGCTGAAGTTAGCCGCAAAGCTCTGCGTGGCGTTGGTTGCAAGAACCGTCTCGTCGACGGTCGCCGTCGGCTCCGTGCCGGTGGTGGTTATGCTCGGCCCGTCGTCCTCGAAGTTAAGGTTCTGGCCGATGTTGTGGGTGGCCGGGGCCTGATCGCCGTCACCGTCGGTGATGGTCGCCGTCAGGGTAACAAGGTCGGCGGCAGCCAAGGTCCTGCTGTCGTCCGGGTTAGTGGCGTCCGGGTGAATAATCGCTCGAGCCTGGTCGAGAGTGACAACGCCAGCGGCGCTGACGCTGACCGTGAACACGATCGGGCCAGCGGCACCGGCGCGACCGACCACATTGCCACCTTCCAGGAAAAGCAGGACGGACTGGCCGGTTGCGGAGTCGGTGAGGCCGCTAACGTTCGTGACCTGGCTGATGCCGAGCGCATAGCTGATGGCGTCACCATCTGCACCGGCATTCGAGGTGAAGGAAGTCGAGAAATTCGCGCTGGCGTTGCCCGACAAGTCGGACTCGTCCACCGTGAGTTCCGGCGGGATACCGGTTGCCGTGATGCTCGGACCGTCGTCATCGAAATTGATGAAGGAGCCGACCTCTTCGTTGTGGGCGTTGGCTATGTCGCCAGCAAAATGCACTTCCTTAACGTCGAAAAAGTCATGCTCCGTGTCGATATTCTTGATGATGAAGCGGTCAAAGGTTCCGCCAATCCCGCCTGCGGTCGTGAAATCGACCGTCACGCCCTCGCCGACGTTCTCAAGGATCAGTCCCGTGCCGTTGAGATTGACCGTGATGCCCAGGGCCGCGGCTGTTGTTGCGACGCCGTTCAGTTTAAAAGTCACTCCGGTGATATTGATCTCCGTATCGTTGTCATCACCGGGCAACGCAGCGCCTTCCGCGTTGTCGTCATTATTATAGGCGTGGATCTCGATGTCAGCCACGGTGTTGGTCGGCGTGGACTGCGAGACCGAGAAACCCGCGCTGGAGACGTTCTCGATGTGACTGCCGTAGTCAGGCGCGGTTGGCGTGTTGGTAAAGTTCTTACCCGCGCTCTGGGTGCCGCCGTTGATCAAGTCGATCTGAAGCTCACGACCAAAGCGCACGTCTTGAGATGCGACGCCCAAGCCTTGCGTACTGACGTTGACTTCCGCTTGCACGCCATTGTCGTGAGCCGTGACAAGAATCTTCTGCGGGCTCGCTACGTCGGCGTCGAGGATGTACCAGTTGTTGTGTCCGGGAGGGGCGTCACCAAGCTGACTGAAATTAACCACCGAGGTCCCCGTGACCGAGGCGAACACCTTATCAGTTAGATCGATGCGGTCGTCTGGGTTGGTCGCGATCGGATGGAGCAGCGGCACATACTGGACCGTGTACAGGTCCTTATTGGTGGTGCTGGTGCTGATCAGCGCCAACGAGAAGGCGAGCGGCCCGGTCTCAGCGGGCTCGGCGAGCGCGTTAGAGGTACCAATGACGCCGATCACGACGTTTGCATGCGTTGGGTCTTGGAACAGCCAGACGTAATTGCCATCGACCGTCCGAACGCCGCTGTTTACGCCAACGGTGGTGGAAAACGGGGTTCCGGAGGAGTTTTGTGCGAGAACGACGGAG
Source organism: Hyphomicrobiales bacterium (assembly GCA_900474095.1). Taxonomy (GTDB): domain Bacteria; phylum Pseudomonadota; class Alphaproteobacteria; order Rhizobiales; family Rhizobiaceae; genus Pararhizobium. The sequence goes on from UCOA01000120.1 coordinate 20,052, forward strand.
GTGATGGTTTCCCCTGCGCTGGCCGAGGCCACCACGAAGTTGGTCTGGAAGGCGACCTCCGGTGAGGTCAGCCCGCCCGCACTGTCGAGACTTAGCAGGTAATCCAGCGTGTCGTTGTCGCTGTGCGGCGGAAGCAACGGGTCAATATCATCGTCCGTAAGACCGGTGGTCTCGTCGATGATGATGTCTTGGGTGACGATGTCGAGTGCCATGGAGATTCTCCCTCGGTTTAAAACGCATTAAGAGGAGGGATCCAGGCTCCAGATGCCGAAATGCACCCGCCCGGGTCTACCCCCCTTGCGCATTGAACTTACGGCTCTCAATGACTACTATTGTCTCCCCGATCGAGAGCGCTAGTCCATTCTCAGTTGGAAAGTATTAAGGTGAATGGCCGTACCTAGAGGTTGCTCTAATAACAACGTCGAAGATTGATTCCTCAGACAGTGCAAGAGAGAGTTGGTAAAATTCGACGGCAATCTATGAAGATTATGGCCACCCCTCGCGCCCAAGCGCGAATTTCTCCTCAACTCTACCTATACTACGAATTCATCGACAATGCAGGTAGCCAATTCGAGCTACAAAGTGTAGCTATTGTGAACCGCATTGCGCGTTTTTGCTGTTTTTCGCGACGCAAATACATCGCATTTACATTTCGCCGAGTATAAGCGGGAGACCCGTGGCGTCGCGGATGGTCGAAAACTCGAGGTGGTCTTCCGGTTATCATAAGAAGAAGCTAAAGTGGGGCCGGGAGGACGAGCGAGCGGCGACTTGCGGTCGTTATGGAAAGCAAATTGTCGGCTACCGGGTGCAGACTCATCGTCGCTCCAAACATCCCTACAAGCGGCACTCGCGCCGTGAAGCTGACAGCTGCACTGTCGGGCGCGACGAGCTGGTCAATTACGCGCTTCGGTGGAGGGTGAGGTGGAGGAGAGCGTCAGTCTCAGTTGCCAAGTGGCGTTGCTGAAGCGGGAGCTCGGCGAGGCGCTCGAACAGCAGGCGGCAACAAGCGAAATCCTGCGCGTTATCTCGACCTCACCTCGCGACGTGCAGCCAGTCTTCAATGCGATAGCGGAAAATGCAGCGCGGCTGTGCGCGGCAGAATTTTGCTTCGTATTTCGGTTCGACAGAGAACTCCTACACCCAGTTGCCTATCACGGCGTTTCGCGCCAGGGCATCGAAACAGTACGGGCCAATTTTCCGCAGCAACCAAGTCGAGGCAATGTCACGGGACGAGCCTTCATCAGCGGTGCGATCGAGCAGATTCCCGACGTCTTCGCCGACCCTGATTATCAGATGCTCTCGCTTGCGAAAATCATGTCCTACCGCAGCGCCATCGGCGTGCCGCTAGTGCGGGAAGGACGTCCGATCGGATCGATCGCTGTTACGCGACGCGCAGTCGGATACTTTCCGGAACGCCAGGTTGCTCTCCTGCGAACGTTCGCTGATCAGGCGGTGATTGCCATCGACAACGTCCGCCTTTTCGAGGAGGCGAACACGCTGTTCACCGATCTCAACACGCGCAATCTCGAGCTGAAAGAATCGTTGCAGCAGCAGACTGCAACGGCGGATGTTCTCAAAGTCATCAGTCGGTCGGCGTTCGACCTCCAAGCCGTGCTCGACACTCTTGTAGAGTCCGCGGCACGACTCTGCGAAGGTTACGATGCGGCAATATTCTTGAAGGACGGAGACACACTTTATCTGAGGGCGCATCACGGGCCGATTCCAATCGATTTCCCTGGCTGGCCAGTTTCACGAAATTGGGTTACCGGGCGCGCCGTGTTGGACCGAAGGCCTGTCCATGTGCCTGATCTGACCGCCACGCCCGACGAGTTTCCGGACGGCCATAGCATGGCCATCAGGATGGGTCACCGTACAATCGTGGCCGTTCCTTTGTTGCGGCAGCAGGAAGCAATTGGGGGGCTCGTCATTCGCCGGACGGAAGTCAGGCCGTTCACCGAGAAGCAGATCGAACTCGTCCAGACCTTTGCCGACCAGGCCGTCATAGCGATCGAGAACGTGCGGCTGTTCGATGAAGTGAAGGCGCGGACTAGCGAGCTGACGGAAGCGCTTGAGCAGCAGACTGCGACGGCTGACGTGCTTAAGGTCATCAGCCGGTCAGCATTCGACCTGCAAGGGGTCCTTGACACCCTCGTAACTTCCGCTGCCCGCCTTTGCGAGGCGGACATGGCAACAATGACCCGTCCCATGGGAGACGCGCACTATCCTGTCGCCAGCTACGGCTTCTCGCAAGAATTCGGCGAGTATCTTCGAGCTCTCCCGCTGGAGCCGGGACGCGGTACCATAGTTGGGCGAACCCTGCTCGAAATTCGGCCGGTCCAGGTAGCCGACGTTCTCGATGATCCGGAGTACGAGATGCGCGAGGGGCAAAGACTTGGCGGGTTTCGGACGGTGCTCGGGGTGCCGCTGTTGCGCGAAGGCAGCCCGATCGGCGTGCTCGCACTAACCCGCTCGACGGTGCGTCCCTTCTCCGAAAAACAGATCGAGTTGGCGTCTACCTTCGCCGACCAGGCAGTAATCGCCATCGAAAATGTGCGTCTCTTTCAGGAGGTGCAGGCGAGAACCGAGGAACTGTCGCGCTCGCTTGATGATCTGAGAACTGCGCAGGACCGGTTGATCCAGACGGAGAAGCTCGCTTCTCTCGGGCAACTGACAGCTGGGATCGCGCACGAGATTAAGAACCCCTTGAACTTCGTCAACAATTTCTCGGCGCTATCCGTTGAGTTGATTGATGAGTTGCAGCAGTCGCTCGACGACGTACTTGCCGATGGTGTGATGCGCGCCCAGATCGAGGAGCTGGCTTTGATGCTCAAGGGCAATCTCGAAAAGATCGTCCGGCACGGCAAGCGCGCCGACTCGATCGTCAAGAACATGCTTCTGCACTCGCGCCAGGGGGCTGGCGAGCATCGGCCAGCCGATATCAACGCACTCGTCGAGGAAAGCCTCAATCTCGCCTATCATGGTGCCCGCGCTGAGAGGCAAGCATTCAATGTCACGCTCGAGAAGTCGCTCGATCCGGCGGCCGGGGAGGTTGACCTGTACCCGCAGGAGATCACGCGCGTGCTTCTCAACCTCATCTCCAACGGCTTCTATGCGACGAGCAAGCGCGCGGCTTCAGAGCCCGGCGACAGTTATGAGCCGACGTTGGCCGCAGTAACTAGGAACCTCGGCGAAAGCGTTGAGATCATTATCCGCGACAATGGACCCGGCATCCCGCCGGAGGTGAGGGAGAAGATGTTTAACCCATTCTTCACCACCAAGCCTGCAGGCGAGGGAACAGGTCTCGGCCTTTCCCTTAGCCACGACATCATTGTTAAGCAGCATGCCGGTTCGATCGAGGTGGACACAGAACTCGGTCACTATACCGAGTTTCGCATCCAATTGCCGCGGAGGGCCGCTGTAGTCTCAAAGCGGAGGGCAGATGATGAGCCTTCTTAAGTCGACGACGAGCCGGATATCGAGCTACTTTTTCGACAGCAATTCCGCCGTGACCTGCGCGCTGGCCGCTTCGCGATGGAGTTCGCACAATCGGCGCCGTCCGCACTCCAACGTATCGCCGATGCGGCCGACGTCACGCTCATTCTCATACTGTCGGATGTCAACATGCCAGGGATGAGCGGACTCGAACTCCTCCCGAAGGCGCGTAGCATTCGGCCTGACGTGCCGGTAATCATGATTACCGCATATGGTGATGTAGAAACGAAACGGAGAGCTTTGGAAAGCGGCGCGGACGCGCTGCTCACCAAGCCGATCGACTTCGTCGCGCTGCGCGAAGAAATCGACATGCGAGTTGGGCGCGCGCCATGAGCACCAGTATACTCGTTGTCGACGATGAAACGGACCTGGAAATCCTTCTCATCCAGAAATTCCGCAAGCAAATCCGCGAGGGCAAACTGCATTTTCTATTTGCCCACGACGGGGTCGAGGCTTTGGCCATGCTTGCGGCCAACCAAGACGTCGACATGGTGATGAGCGACATCAACATGCCGCGCATGGACGGTTTGTCGCTGCTGGCAAAGCTCCAGGAGAAAGACCAGGAGCTGTCCACGATCATCGTCTCCGCCTACAGCGATATGGCCAATATTCGCACGGCGATGAACCGAGGCGCCTATGATTTCGTGACGAAGCCGATCGATTTTCCGGATCTGGAGGCAACGATCGCCAAGACGATCCACCACGTGGAGACACTACGCGAAGCGCAGCGCCGCCAGGCGGCGGCTGAGCAGGCGCGCGCGTCGCTTTCACGTTATTTTTCGCCCAATCTCGCCGAACGCTTAGCCAGTAGTGTCAATGTCCTCGACCTTGGCGGCACGCGCCGAGAGGTTGCTTCGCTCTTTACCGATCTGGCGGGTTTCACTACGCTGGTGGAGACGATCGAGCCGCAGGTTCTCGGGCCACTCCTCAATGATTACATCGTTGGCATGACCGACATTGTGTTTGCTCATGAGGGTACAGTCGCAAAGATCATCGGTGACGCGCTCCACGTGCTGTTCGGGGCACCTTCCGATCAGCCGGACCATGCCAGTCGCGCGGTCGCCTGTTCGCTTGCGCTTGATGCGTTTGCGGAGTCTTTCAGAGAACATTGGAGCAGGAAGGGAATACCTCTCGGCCACACCCGAATCGGCGCGCATGCCGGGACGGCTGTAGTCGGCAATTTCGGGGGAGGAAGATTTTTCGACTACAGCGCCTACGGCGACACCATCAATGTTGCCGCGCGTCTGGAAGCAGCCAACAAGACGTTAGGCACCCGTATTTGTGTGAGTGGCAGCGTGGCTGCGAAAGTTCAGGGTTTCTGCGGTCGACCCGTGGGCGACCTCCTTCTCAGAGGCCGGTCCGAGCCGATCCGCGCATTCGAGCCGCTTGATGCTAGCAGATGTGCCAGCTCAGAAACACAGGCCTACATTGAGGCTTTCGAAAAACTGAAAGCCTGCGATCCTGGTGCGATTGCCTCGTTCGCCGCGCTGGTCGGACGCAATGCGGAGGACCGGCTTGCCAGCTTTCATCTGAAGCGGCTGCTGAACGGCGAAACGACCATGACAATCATTCTGTAAAATGGGCAGCACGATTTGACGAGAGGCCTGGCTGTGTCGAAGTCTGGTGCTCGCAGAACTAAGTTCGGTCGCTGATCGGCCCCAGGCTTTCGCCTTTGCGGGGTTACTACGAACGCCGGCGCGTTTATCGCCAATACAACGGAATGTGGTTTCTGCTGGCCGCGTTTACCGCCGGCGCGATTATTGGCGGAGCGGTTGCTGCGCGGCCGGTCCGCACGGAGGCAGTCATTGGAATGGTGCGCAAACCGGTACCGCAGCTACCGGGCTTACGAAAACACCTATCAGCCGAACTACGGTCCCCGGCGACAGTGCAAATCTCCTTATTCATCGGCAGAGTTACCGCAAAACTGTTGAGCGGCCGGGAGGCAACTTCGGCTGAGAAACGCAGAACTGGCAGGCCTGCTCGTTTGCCGGCCTTTGACACGGCGCCGACCATCGAATGGCCCCGGCCAGACTGATGATCTCGTTGTATCCGAAGCCGCCTTGCATCTGATGGTCCGGATACCGGCGGCGCCTATTGTGTCATCCGGGAGTTGTAGGAGCTACGCGTAGGGCGTCACAGACGACCACTGGGTGCCTGATCGCACATAGCGAACTGCGATTGGTCTCGGGAACAGAGATCGGCGGTATCCCCGAATTTGCCCGTAAACCTTGGTCTCGAACGCATTCGCGGTCTTTCTTCCCCAAGCGTACGCCTTTTAGGCGAAAGGAATATTACGAACTGCTGACATGACACTGCGGACAAGCAAGGTCATGCTTCAAGGTTGTTGCAACCACCTTCGAAAGGGAGAAATGCAATGAACACAAGAAAACTCACCCAGACTGTAGTCTTCAGCATCGGGATCGCATTTACCGGGGCCAGCCTCTCCACCGCTTTCGCTGGCGACTACTGCCCACCCGAACAGTCTGCCAAAGGAAATAACGGCTGGGGCCAAGAGAAAAACAAAGGCACCACCGACGGCACCAACAACGGAAGCGATAATGGTGCCACGGCAGATACGAAGACGGCCAGCACGGAGCGCTAACCCGCGATCGACTCGCAACGTGGGCGGCGCTCAAGTGCCGCCCAGTGTTCCAGACCGGGCGTGAAATAGCCATAGGCCGCTGTAGGTCGTACAATACCGAAATGAAGAAGACTTCGAAACCAAGCTCGATCGGAGTTCTGCAAGATGCCGGCGTTCCGCTGCGCCGCCGCCAGCCTCGCCGGCTTCGCGATGCAGAGCAGCCCCAGCGACTTGACCCGATGCCTCCCGCATCGATCCCTGCCTTGCGACGCCGATGACAAGGGGTGATCCGACTTCGGCATGCTACAGCGGGCGCTCAAGCGCCGACCGGCCGGGCACGAACCTGGCGAAATCATCCTCTACGCCTTCGATCTCCTTTATGTCGACGGCTGCGACCTGCATCGACTGGCCCAGCGTGAGCGCCGGCTGCTGCTGGCGACGATTCTCGCGGGCCACATTGGCGCCATTCGTCTCTCCGAGCAGGTGGCGGCGACGGGGCGGAATTATTCCGCTCTGCCAGCGAGCAAGGGCCTCGAATATGATCGCCAAGGATCGGGAACAGCCCTATCGCTCCGGCCGGCGGCCGGAATGGCTGAAGTGCGTGCGCCGCGACAGTTTCGTGATCGTCGGCTTCGAGCCGGGCGCTGTTGCGGCTACGATTGGCCGGCTCCTGCTCGCGGCGCGCAAGGGTGATGGCCTCGGCGGGGTTGGAACCGGCCACCAGACGTCGGTGAAGCTGCGCGGGTTGCTCAAGGAAATCGTGACGACGGCGCCGACCATCTTTACGGCGCCTCTGCTCGCCGCCGAAATCAAACACCGAGTATGGACCGACGACGGCAAGCTTCGCCATCCGTCCTTCAAAGGCCTGCCGGAGATTAAGGACAACGCTGCAAATTATCCGTTAGAGGGATAGCGCTAAACAGTGCGCTGGCAGCTCTCAGGGAAACCAATCCGAAATCAAAGGCCGAAGCGACGAGGGTTAGCACGCGCTGCGGGAGCGCCCGCCCGATGGATGATCCACCTTGCACTTCTTTGCATATTGCCAAGAGATTAGAAGCGACTAACTTTTAATATCCGATCCAAATACCGCGATTTGAATCGGCAGGAGGTTTTACCTTTTCCCCGAGGCCAAGCCTCTAAAAGTCGCTGCCACCATACGTGGAAAAAGACGACTGGGGGCCCGGGTTATCCTCGCAACTAGCCCGGGCCTCACACGCATGGCGCACGCGGAGGAGTTCAGCTATGGCCGCTTACCTAATTGCTGATG
>UCOA01000060.1 GCA_900474095.1 Hyphomicrobiales bacterium
CTCAAATTTGCTCTTTGCCATTTCCGGCTCTCCGTTTTCTGACCCCAATCAGGGGGTAATTCTCTTGTTTCTGTCAGATGGCTGAAGGTAGTCCGATCACTTCTGACCGGAATACTTTGCCTGGATTTCCTGTGCCACGTTCGAAGGAACCGGCGCATAGTGATCGAAGGTCATGGTGTACTGTGCGCGGCCCTGGCTCATCGAACGCAGGTTGTCCACGTACTTGAACATGTTGGCCAGCGGCACGTTGGCGTTGATCACGACGGCGATGCCGCGCGATTCCTGGCCCTGGATCTGACCGCGACGCGAGTTCAGATCGCCGATAACGTCACCGACGTAATCTTCCGGGGTCACGACTTCGACCTTCATCATCGGCTCGAGCAGTTGTGCGCCGGCCTTCTTTGCTGCTTCACGGAAGCAGGCGCGGGAGGCGATTTCGAAGGCGAGGACCGAGGAGTCGACGTCATGGAAGGCACCGTCGATGAGCGTCGCCTTGACGCCGAGCATCGGGAAGCCAGCCAGCGGGCCGGAAGACAGAACGCTTTCGATGCCCTTCTGAACGCCGGGGATGTATTCCTTCGGAATGGAACCACCAACGATCTTGGACTCGAACTTGAAGTCGTCGCCTTCTTCATTCGGTTCGAAGACGATCTTGACGCGTGCGAACTGGCCGGTACCACCGGACTGCTTCTTGTGCGTGTAGTCTTCTTCGTGCTTGCGCGTGATCGATTCACGATAGGCAACCTGCGGCGCGCCGACGGTGGCTTCAACCTTGAATTCGCGGCGCATGCGGTCGACGAGGATGTCGAGGTGAAGTTCACCCATGCCGGCGATGATCGTCTGACCGGATTCTTCGTCAGTCTTGACGCGGAACGAAGGATCTTCAGCAGCCAGACGGTTGAGCGCGAGGCCCATCTTTTCCTGGTCGCCCTTGGTCTTCGGCTCGATGGCGATCTGGATGACCGGCTCGGGGAATTCCATGCGCTCGAGGATAACCTGCTTCAGCGGATCGCAGAGCGTGTCGCCGGTGGTGGTTTCCTTGAGGCCTGCGAGAGCAACGATGTCGCCGGCAAAAGCTTCGTCGATGTCTTCACGAGAGTTGGAATGCATCTGCAGCATACGGCCAACGCGCTCGCGCTTTTCCTTGACCGTGTTCATGACCGACGTGCCCTTTTCGAGCTTGCCGGAATAGATGCGGGCAAAGGTGAGCGAACCAACGAAGGGGTCGTTCATGATCTTGAAGGCGAGCATCGAAAGCGGCTCGTCATCGGAGGGATGACGCTCGATTTCGGCTTCGGTCTTGACGTCGATGCCCTTGATCGACGGAATGTCGAGCGGCGACGGCAGGTATTCGACAACGGCGTCGAGCAGAGGCTGAACGCCCTTGTTCTTGAACGCGGTACCGCAGAACATCGGATGAAACTTCACGTCGATGGTGCCGCGGCGAACCAGCGCACGGATCTGCTCGTTGTCCGGCATGATGCCGTTCAGGTAGTTTTCCATCGCGGCTTCGTCGATGTCGACGACGGTCTCGATGAGGAGCTCGCGATATTCAGCGGCCTTTTCCTTCATGTCGTCCGGGATTTCGACAACATCCCACTGTGCGCCGAGCGACTCGTCGCGCCAGATGAGAGCGTTCATCTCGATCAGATCGATGACGCCCTTGAATTCTGTCTCAGCGCCGATCGGCAGCTGCATGACGACCGGGATCGCGCCGAGACGCGACTTGATCATCGAAACCGAACGATAGAAGTCGGCGCCGGTCTTGTCCATCTTGTTGCAGAAGATCATCCGCGGAACGTTGTACTTCTCGGCCTGACGCCAGACGGTTTCCGTCTGCGGCTCAACACCGGCGTTGGCATCGAGAAGAGCAATCGCACCGTCGAGAACGCGCAGCGAACGCTCGACTTCGATGGTGAAGTCGACGTGGCCGGGAGTGTCGATGATGTTGAAGCGGCGCATCTTGCCGTCACGGCCCTTCCAGAAGGTCGTCGTGGCAGCGGACGTGATGGTGATGCCGCGTTCCTGCTCCTGCTCCATCCAGTCCATGGTGGCAGCGCCGTCATGGACTTCGCCGATCTTGTGCGACTTGCCCGTGTAGTACAGGATGCGCTCAGTCGTCGTGGTCTTGCCGGCGTCGATGTGCGCCATGATACCGAAATTGCGGTAGTCTTCGATTTTATATTCGCGAGCCATAATGACTGCCTTTCGAAATTGTTCGTCGATTACCAGCGGTAATGCGAGAATGCACGGTTCGCGTCAGCCATCTTGTGCGTGTCTTCGCGCTTCTTGACGGCGCTGCCACGGTTGTTGGCAGCATCCATGAGTTCGCCGCAAAGGCGATCGATCATGGTGGTCTCGTTGCGCTTGCGGGCAGCAGCGATCAGCCAGCGAATGGCAAGAGCCTGACGGCGCTCGGGGCGAACATCGACCGGAACCTGGTAGGTAGCACCGCCAACGCGACGCGAACGAACTTCGACGTGCGGAGCGATGTTGTCGAGCGCCGAATGGAACACGGTGACCGGCTCCTGCTTCAGCTTGCCCTGCACCAGATCGAAGGCACCGTAAACGATGTTTTCAGCGACCGACTTCTTACCATGAAGCATGATTGCGTTCATGAACTTGGTGACGACCAGATCACCGAACTTCGGGTCCGGGTTGATCTCGCGCTTTTCTGCACTATGACGACGTGACATACTTTTGTCTCTCAACTGTTAACTGGCGCCTTATCACGCGGAGAACCTCGCGCAGCGCCTAAAATTGTGTAACCCGAATTACTTCGGACGCTTCGCACCATACTTGGAACGGCGCTGCTTGCGGTTCTTGACACCCTGGGTATCGAGAACGCCGCGGATGATATGGTAGCGAACGCCCGGCAAGTCCTTGACGCGGCCGCCGCGGATCATGACCACGGAGTGTTCCTGAAGGTTGTGACCTTCACCCGGAATGTAACCGATGACTTCGAAGCCGTTGGTCAGGCGGATCTTGGCAACCTTACGCAGAGCCGAGTTCGGCTTCCTCGGGGTCGTCGTGTAGACGCGGGTGCAAACGCCACGCTTCTGCGGGTTTTCCTGCAGAGCAGGAACCTTGTTGCGCTTTACCTGTGCCTGACGCGGCTTGCGGATCAGCTGGTTTACGGTAGGCATATAACCATCCCTTACAAAATCTGTCTCATTACCCTTGCGGGCGGATCGATGCCGTCGCCGGCGGTTTCGAACGCTTTATAAATGCGCAAAACGAGGACCGATCCGCCTTTCGGCAGATGGCCCGCAAAAAAGCAGAGGACGCCGTATTTTAGCGTCTTGCATGCAGCATTTTGGTCTTCAGCGTGCGTTTTAGAGCCTTGTTTGAGGCGAACTCCAGAACGAGACGTTCCGAACCAGCCAGCCTCACATGGGCTCCGATGGGGCGGGGTGTACTGATTTCGGGGTGTCCCGTCAAGGGGAATTAACAAATATTCTTGCCCGCGCGCGGCTGACATGCCTGTAAAACAAGGCTTTTGCGACCGAACCTGCCCTGACCAACCATCCGGGTGGGCTGAATCGTCAATGCGCTGCGATCAACGTAAAGAATCATAAAGCAATTTCACAATCCAGCCGTCAGGACAGAATCGGCCGCCTATCCGACGCGATTCGTCTTGGATGATTGTTTTTTAAGGGGCACCGCGCGCCAATACGCTGTAAGGTCGGCACACAGATCTTTCGAACAAGGACATTGCCATGACTGCCATCCCTGACAACGACAACAACCTCGATGGCCCGATGATCTTCATCATCATCGGCAAGGCCTATGAGCAGGATGGCGACGACGAGGGGATCGATATCCATGTCATGCTGCGTGCGCCTGACGACGACACCGCCGTGCGCGAAGCTCTGAACGCGCTTGCTGAAGAAGGATTTCTCGAGGCCGACCTCGACCAGATCGGCACCCTAACCGACATTCCCGACGAAGAACCCCATGCCTCCGCCTATCAGGGCGCGCTCAGCGGTGAAGTGGCGATCATCAAGTTCGGCTGATCCGCCGCGGCATCTCGCTACGATTTCCACTAAGAAAAAGCCGCCCGGATCACTCCGAGCGGCTTTTTGATTTGGGTAGGAAAGACGGCCGAACCGCCCTATTCGGCTGCAGCTTCTTCCTTGGCCGCCATGTCGGCAAGCATCGGCGTTGCAGCTTCTGCACCCGTTCCCTTGCGGCGCTCTTCGAGGATCATCTCGTCGCGAGCCGTCGCAATACGGCGGATCTGGGTCATGGTGCCACCGGTACCGGCCGGAATCAGACGGCCGACGATGACGTTCTCCTTCAGACCCTGCAGGCCGTCGGTCTTGCCGGCAATCGCGGCTTCCGTCAGCACCTTCGTCGTTTCCTGGAAGGACGCGGCCGAGATGAAGGACGGCGTCTGCAGCGATGCCTTGGTGATGCCGAGCAGGACCGGATCGCCGTATGCCGGCTTTTTGCCCTGTTCGATCAGCTGATCGTTGACGTCTTCCAGCTCGATGCGGTCGACGCTGTCGCCAACAATATAGGTCGAGTCACCGGCGTCGGTCACTTCCACCTTCTGCAGCATCTGGCGAACGATCACCTCTATGTGCTTGTCGTTGATCACAACGCCCTGCAAACGGTAGACTTCCTGGATTTCGTTCACGAGGTAGGACGCGAGTGCCTCCACGCCCTTGATCGCCAGGATGTCGTGCGGTGCCGGGTTACCGTCGAGGATGTAGTCACCCTTTTCGATATAGTCGCCATCCTGAAGATGGAAGGGCTTGCCCTTCGGGATCAGGTATTCGACCGGCTCCACACCGTCTTCCGCAGGCTCGATCAGCACGCGCCGCTTGTTCTTGTAGTCGCGGCCGAAGCGGATCGTACCATCGATTTCGGCGATGATCGCGTGATCCTTCGGACGGCGCGCTTCGAAGAGTTCGGCAACGCGCGGCAGACCGCCGGTGATGTCCTTCGTCTTCGCGCTTTCCAGCGGCGAACGTGCAAGCACGTCACCCTGGGAGACCTTCGTGCCCGGCTCGACCGACAGAATGGCGTCGACCGACAACATGAAGCGAGCTTCGCCGCCACGGGCAAGCTTGGCGACGGCGCCATTCTTGTCCTTGATAACGATCGCCGGCTTCAGGTCGATACCGCGCGGCGTCGAACGCCAGTCGATAACCTGACGCTTGGTGATGCCGGTCGCTTCGTCGGTTGCTTCCAGAACGGAGATACCGTCGACGATATCTTCGAAATGAACCGTACCTTCGACTTCCGTCATCATCGGACGCGTGTAGGGGTCCCACTCGGCGAGACGCTGGCCGCGCTTCACCTTGTCGCCGTCATCGACATAGATCTTCGAACCGTAGGCAACGCGCTGCGAGGAGCGTTCGACACCACGTTCGTCGAGGATCTGGATCGCCATGTTGCGGCCCATGGCAACGAGAACGTTGTCCGAGTTGCGCAGCATGTTGCGGTTCTTGATCTGCACCGTACCTTCATACGACGCTTCGAGGAACGACTGGTCGACCACGGTTGCCGTGCCACCAAGGTGGAACGTACGCATGGTCAGCTGGGTGCCCGGCTCACCGATCGACTGAGCGGCGATGACGCCGACAGCTTCACCCATGTTGACAGGCGTACCGCGCGCAAGGTCGCGGCCGTAGCAGACGCCGCAGACGCCGGTCTGGATTTCGCAGGTCAGCGCCGAGCGAATACGGATCGACTGGATACCAGCCTTCTCGATTTCGACGACATCGGCCTCGAGGATCATGCGGCCAGCATCGACGATGCGCTCACCCGTGACAGGATGATCGATGTTGTCGAGCGCTGTTCGGCCGAGAACGCGAGCACCAAGCGAGGCAACGACCTGACCGGCATCGACGATGGCGGTCATGGTGAGGCCGGTTTCGGTACCGCAATCCACCGAGTTGACGATGCAATCCTGCGCGACGTCGACGAGACGGCGGGTCAGGTAACCGGAGTTCGCGGTCTTCAAGGCGGTGTCAGCGAGACCCTTACGGGCGCCGTGGGTCGAGTTGAAGTACTCGTTAACGGTCAGGCCTTCCTTGAAGTTCGAGATGATCGGCGTCTCGATGATTTCGCCCGAAGGCTTGGCCATCAGGCCGCGCATGCCGCCCAGCTGACGCATCTGGTTCGGAGAACCACGGGCGCCGGAGTGCGACATCATGTAGATCGAGTTCATCGGCTTCTGACGGCCGTTGTCATCGAATTCCACCGCCTTGATGCGTGCCATCATCTCGTCGGCGACCTTTTCGGTTGCCTTGCCCCAGGCGTCGACAACCTTGTTGTACTTTTCGCCCTGGGTGATCAGGCCGTCGTTGTACTGCTGCTCGTATTCCTTCACCAGGCTTTCGGTGTCACCGACGATCTTTGCCTTGGTATCCGGAATAACCATGTCGTCCTTGCCGAACGAAATGCCGGCGCGGCAGGCATGGGCGAAGCCGAGCTGCATGATGCGGTCGCAGAAAATCACCGTGTCCTTCTGGCCGCAGTGACGGTAGACCGTGTCGATCATCTTGGAGATGTTCTTCTTGGTCAGTTCCTGGTTGCAGACGTCGAACGGCACGTTGACGTTCTTCGGCAGAAGTTCGCCGATGAGCATACGGCCCGGCGTCGTTTCGAAGATCTTCGAAACGGGCTTGCCTTCCGCGTCCACCGTCTTGAAACGGCCGCGAATTTTGGCATGCAGCGTTACCGACTTGGTTTCAAGCGCATGATGCAGCTCGCCGAGATCGGAGAAGGCCATGCCTTCGCCCGGCTCGTTCTGGTTCATGATCGACAGATAGTAGAGGCCGAGAACCATGTCCTGCGACGGAACGATGATCGGTGCGCCGTTTGCCGGGTGCAGGATGTTGTTGGTCGACATCATCAGCACGCGGGCTTCCAGCTGCGCTTCCAGCGACAGCGGAACGTGAACTGCCATCTGGTCGCCGTCGAAGTCGGCGTTGAACGCCGTGCAGACGAGCGGATGCAGCTGGATCGCCTTGCCTTCGACCAGGGTAGGTTCGAAGGCCTGGATTCCCAGGCGGTGCAGCGTCGGAGCGCGGTTCAGGAGAACCGGATGTTCGCGGATGACTTCGTCGAGGATATCCCAGACTTCCGGCTTTTCCTTTTCAACCAGCTTCTTCGCCTGCTTGACGGTCGAGGAGTAACCCTTGGCATCGAGACGGGCGTAGATGAACGGCTTGAACAGTTCGAGCGCCATCTTCTTCGGCAGGCCGCACTGGTGCAGCTTCAGTTCCGGGCCGGTCACGATGACCGAACGGCCGGAATAGTCGACGCGCTTGCCGAGCAGGTTCTGACGGAAGCGGCCCTGCTTGCCCTTGAGCATGTCGGACAGCGACTTCAGCGGACGCTTGTTGGCACCGGTGATGACGCGGCCACGGCGGCCGTTGTCAAACAGCGCGTCCACAGATTCCTGCAGCATGCGCTTTTCGTTGCGGATGATGATGCCCGGCGCACGAAGCTCGATCAGACGCTTCAGACGGTTGTTACGGTTAATAACGCGGCGATAGAGATCGTTGAGGTCGGACGTCGCGAAACGTCCACCATCCAGGGGAACCAGCGGACGCAGGTCCGGCGGGATCACCGGGACGACCTTCATGATCATCCATTCCGGACGGTTGCCGGAGTCCATGAAGTTCTCGACGATCTTCAGGCGCTTCATCAGCTTCTTCTGCTTCAGTTCGGACGTGGTGTCAGCCATTTCCGAACGCAGATCGCCGGCGATCTTGTCGAGGTTCATCGAAGCGAGCATCTCGTAGATGGCTTCCGCGCCGATCATCGCCGTGAACTGATCTTCGCCGAACTCGTCGACGGCGATCATGTACTCTTCTTCCGAGAGGAGCTGGTTTTCCTTCAGCGAAGTCAGGCCCGGCTCGGTGACGATGTAGTTTTCGAAATAGAGGACGCGCTCGATATCCTTCAGCGTCATGTCGAGCAGCGTTGCGATACGGCTCGGCAGGGACTTCAGGAACCAGATGTGGGCAACGGGAGCGGCGAGCTCGATATGACCCATGCGCTCACGGCGAACGCGCGACAGCGTAACTTCGACGCCGCACTTTTCGCAGATGATGCCCTTGTACTTCATTCGCTTGTACTTACCGCACAGGCACTCGTAGTCCTTGATCGGGCCAAAGATGCGCGCGCAGAAAAGGCCATCGCGTTCCGGCTTGAACGTGCGGTAGTTGATCGTCTCCGGCTTCTTGATCTCACCGTAAGACCAGGAGAGAATCTTCTCCGGCGAGGCAATCGAGATCCGGATGGAATCGAAAGTCTGTGCAGGCACCTGCGGATTGAAAAGATTCATGACCTCTTGGTTCATGCCTATCTCCTTCGTGGGCGTATCGCCCTCATCTTGGCTGGACGGTTCCGGCAAATCCCGGGCGCCGGACCGCAGCCTGAAAATGGATAAAACCGCATTCTATGCGGCCGCATTTCCTGCCCCACCCCTTAGGTGCGGGATCGGGCGGAAACGGTGTGTGCCGCTTGGACAGCGGCACGCACCTTGATGATGACTTACTCGGCGGCGTCCGGCAGTTGCGTCGGCTGCAGCTCTTCAAGCTTCGAGTTTTCCAGCTCGACGGACAGACCCAGCGACCGCATTTCCTTGACGAGAACGTTGAAGCTCTCCGGAATACCGGCTTCGAAGGTGTCGTCACCACGGACGATCGCTTCGTAGACCTTGGTACGACCGGCCACGTCGTCCGACTTCACCGTCAACATTTCCTGCAGGGTGTAGGCGGCGCCGTAGGCTTCCAGAGCCCAGACTTCCATTTCTCCGAAGCGCTGACCGCCGAACTGCGCCTTGCCGCCCAGCGGCTGCTGGGTAACGAGCGAGTAAGGACCGATCGAACGAGCGTGGATCTTGTCGTCGACAAGGTGGTTCAGCTTCAGCATGTAGATGTAGCCGACGGTGACCTGGCGGTCGAACTGATCGCCGGTACGGCCGTCATACAAGGTCGATTGACCGGTGACCTTCAGGCCTGCCTGCTCCAGCATCTCGTTGACGTCGGCTTCCACCGCGCCGTCGAAGACCGGCGTCGCGATCGACACGCCGCGGCGGGTCTGCTCGGCCAGGCGGACGATCGATTCATCGTCATACTGCTTGATCGGCTCGCCCTTAGGACCGGACCCGATGACGCTGTCGATGGTGTCACGCAGCGGCTGAATGTCAGCACCCGCCTTGTATGCATCGAGCATCGCGCCGATCTTCTTGCCCATGCCGGCACAAGCCCAGCCGAGATGGGTTTCGAGGATCTGGCCGACGTTCATGCGCGAAGGCACGCCGAGCGGGTTCAGAACGACGTCAACATGCGTGCCGTCTTCCAGGAACGGCATGTCTTCGATCGGCACGATACGGGAAACCACACCCTTGTTGCCGTGACGGCCGGCCATCTTGTCGCCCGGCTGGATCTTGCGCTTCACAGCGACAAAGACCTTGACCATCTTCATGACGCCCGGAGGCATTTCATCGCCGCGCTGGACCTTTTCGACCTTGTCCATGAAGCGGTGCTCAAGCAGCGACTTGGACTCGTCGTACTGGCCACGCAGGGCTTCGACCTCGCCCTGAGCCTTTTCGTCTTCAACTGCGAACATCCACCACTGCGAGCGGGGATATTCCGAGATGACGGCGTTCGAAAGCTCGGTGCCCTTCTTGAAGCCCTTCGGACCTGCAACCGCGACGTGGCCGCGCAGCATGTCGAGAAGACGCGAGTACACGTTGCGGTCGAGGATCGCCTGTTCGTCGTCGCGGTCCTTTGCGAGGCGTTCGATCTCTTCGCGCTCGATTGCCATCGCGCGTTCGTCTTTTTCCACGCCATGGCGGTTGAAGACGCGGACTTCGACGATGGTGCCGAATGTGCCCGGAGGCATGCGCATCGAGGTGTCGCGGACGTCGGAGGCCTTTTCACCGAAGATGGCGCGCAGAAGCTTTTCTTCCGGCGTCATTGGGCTTTCGCCCTTCGGTGTGATCTTGCCGACGAGGATGTCGCCCGGCTGAACTTCCGCACCGATGTAGACGATGCCGGCTTCATCGAGGTTCTTCAGCGCTTCTTCCGAAACGTTCGGAATGTCGCGGGTGATTTCTTCCGGACCGAGCTTGGTGTCGCGCGCCATCACTTCGAATTCTTCGATGTGGATGGAGGTGAACACGTCATCGCGAACGATGCGCTCGGAGAGCAGGATCGAGTCTTCGTAGTTATAGCCGTTCCAGGGCATGAACGCGACGAGCGCGTTGCGGCCGAGCGCCAGATCGCCGAGATCGGTCGACGGACCGTCAGCGATGATGTCGCCCTTGTTCAGAACGTCGCCGACGGTAACCAGCGGACGCTGATTGACGCAGGTGTTCTGGTTCGAACGCTGGAACTTCTGCAGACGGTAGATATCGACACCGGACTTGCCGGCTTCGAGGTCTTCCGTGGCACGGATAACGATACGGGTCGCGTCAACCTGGTCGACGACGCCGCTACGGCGAGCGGCGATAGCTGCACCGGAGTCACGCGCTACGACCGGCTCCATGCCGGTTCCCACGAACGGTGCTTCGGCACGCAGCAGAGGCACGGCCTGACGCTGCATGTTCGAGCCCATGAGAGCGCGGTTGGCGTCGTCGTTTTCCAGGAACGGAATGAGCGCTGCCGCAACAGAGACGAGCTGCTTGGGCGAAACGTCCATCAGGTTGATCTGGTCGCGCGGAGCCAGCATAACGTCACCGGCGTGACGGCAGACGACGAATTCTTCCACGAACGACTGGTCGGCAGCAAGTTCGGAGTTGGCCTGAGCCACGTGATACTTGGCTTCTTCCATCGCCGACAGATAGACAACATCCTTCGTCACCTTGCCGTCGACGATCTTCCGGTACGGGCTTTCGATGAAGCCGTACTTGTTGACGCGGGCGAAGGTTGCGAGCGAGTTGATCAGACCGATGTTCGGGCCTTCCGGCGTTTCGATCGGGCAGATACGGCCGTAGTGGGTCGGGTGAACGTCGCGGACTTCGAAGCCGGCGCGTTCGCGCGTCAGACCACCCGGTCCAAGAGCCGAGAGGCGGCGCTTGTGGGTGATTTCCGACAGCGGGTTGACCTGGTCCATGAACTGCGACAGCTGCGATGAACCGAAGAACTCGCGGACGGCTGCAGCAGCCGGCTTGGCGTTGATCAGATCCTGCGGCATGACAGTGTCGATTTCAATCGACGACATGCGTTCCTTGATCGCACGCTCCATGCGAAGCAGGCCGAGGCGATACTGATTTTCCATCAATTCGCCAACCGAACGCACACGGCGGTTGCCGAGGTTGTCGATATCGTCAATCTCGCCCTTGCCGTCGCGCAAGTCCACCAGCATCTTGACGACAGCCAGGATGTCTTCCTTGCGCAGGATACGGACGGTGTCGGCCGCATCGAGGTCAAGGCGCATGTTCATCTTCACGCGGCCGACGGCGGAGAGGTCGTAGCGCTCCGCATCGAAGAACAGCGTGTTGAACATGGCTTCAGCCGAATCCATGGTCGGCGGCTCGCCCGGCCGCATGACGCGGTAGATATCGAACAGAGCGTCCTGACGGTTCTCGTTCTTGTCCACGGTCAGGGTGTTGCGGATATAGGCACCGACATTGATATGGTCGATGTCGAGAACCGGGATTTCGTCGAAACCGGACGCGAGGATGACGCCGAGCGTCTTCTCGTCGATTTCGTCACCGGCCTCGAGGAAGATTTCACCCGTCGACATGTTGACGAGGTCTTCAGCAAGGAAGTTGCCGTAGAGATCGTCGTCTGAGGCCTTGATGGCCTTGAGGCCCTTTTCCTTCAACGTCTTCAGCAGGCGCGGCGTCAGCTTCTTGCCGGATTCGACCACGACTTCGCCGGTGTCGGCGTCGATCAGGTCGGACAGAGCCTTCTGGCCCTTCAGTGTGTCCGGCTGGAATGGAATGCGCCAGCCCTTGCCGTCGCGCTGGTAGAACGACTTGGTGTAGAAGGTCTCGAGGATTTCCTCGCCGTCCATGCCGAGCGCCATGAGGAGCGACGTGACAGGGATCTTGCGGCGACGGTCGATGCGCGCGTGAACTACGTCCTTGGCATCGAATTCGATGTCGAGCCAGGAGCCGCGGTACGGGATGACGCGGGCAGCAAACAAAAGCTTGCCCGAGGAATGGCTCTTGCCCTTGTCGTGATCGAAGAATACGCCCGGCGAACGGTGCATCTGCGAGACGATGACGCGCTCGGTGCCGTTGACGATGAACGTACCATTGTTGGTCATGAGCGGCATGTCGCCCATGTAGACGTTCTGTTCCTTGATGTCCTTGATGGACTTGGCGCCCGTATCCTCGTCGATATCAAACACGATGAGGCGCAGCGTCACTTTCAGCGGCGCTGCATAAGTCAGGTCGCGCTGACGGCATTCCTCGACGTCGAACTTCGGCTGTTCGAATTCGTAGGATACGAATTCCAGCATCGATGCGCCGGAGAAATCCGTGATCGGGAAAACGGACTTGAAAACGGACTGAAGCCCCTCGTCCGGACGGCCGCCCTGCGGCTCGTCGACCATGAGGAACTGGTCGTAGGATGCCTTTTGAACCTCGATGAGGTTCGGCATTTCTGCGACTTCGGGAATTTTACCAAAAAACTTGCGTACGCGCCTACGACCATTGAAAGAAAGGGTCTGAGCCATCGTCGCTCCTTCAAATTTTGCATCCGGGCCTGCAACGGACGGGAACCGATGGCCAGTCGACCCCGTCAATCAATGGGTTGTTCAATCTCGTCCAACCTCCAAAAACGCTCAGCGCGGATTGCTGTGCTGTTCTTGGATCGAGACCATCCTTTTGAAGAACCCATTACCCAAAAGCCGTTTTCAATGGGCTTTTGGGTAATATGTTCAGAAAGCGGTCAAAGAGAGGCGGTCCTTTCGGACCACCTCTCCTTAGAAACAGGCACGATTACTTGACGTCGACCTTGGCGCCAGCGTCTTCGAGCTTCTTCTTGAGATCAGCGGCTTCAGCCTTGGAAACGCCTTCCTTGACAGCCTTCGGAGCGGCTTCAACGAGGTCCTTGGCTTCCTTCAGGCCGAGGCCCGTGATAGCGCGAACTTCCTTGATGACGTTGATCTTGTTTGCGCCGGCATCAGCGAGGATGACGTCGAATTCAGTCTTTTCTTCTTCAACAACAGCAGCAGCACCGGCGCCGCCAGCAGCAGCAACTGCTACCGGAGCAGCAGCGGAAACGCCCCACTTTTCTTCAAGAAGCTTCGACAGTTCTGCAGCTTCCAGAACGGTCAGCGAGGACAGGTCGTCTACGATCTTAGAGAGATCAGCCATTTTTTAGTTCCTTTTGTTCGGTTCGAACTTGGTTAGATATAAACAACGAAAAACCGCCTTATGCGGCTTCTTCGTCCTTCTTGGCGTAGGCCGCGAACACGCGGGCAAGCTGGCTTGCCGGTGCTGCAACAACGCTTGCGATGCGGGTAGCCGGTGTCTGGATCATGCCCAGCAGCTTCGCACGCAGTTCATCCAGCGAAGGCAGGGTCGCAAGCGACTTGACTGCATCCGCATTGAGCGTCGTTGCTCCCATGGCGCCACCCAGAACAACGATCTTGTCGTTGGTCTTGGCGAAATCCATGACAACCTTCGGAGCCGTGATCGGATCGGCGCTGAATGCAACCAGCGTCTGACCCTTGAAGAGATTGGTCATCCCTTCGGCTTCCGTACCCTGAAGGGCGATCTTGGCCAGGCGGTTCTTCGCGACTTTGACGGTGCCGCCAGCAGCGCGCATCTTCGAACGGAAGTCGTTCATCTGTGCGACTGTGACACCAGCATAGTGGGCCACGACAACCGAACCGGCGCCCTTGAAGGACTCGTTCAGCTCCGTGACGAATTCGCGTTTTTCCGCTCTTTCCACTGCCTATCTCCAGTTGACGGGACCACGAAATGCAGTCCCATCGGGTTTGCCTTTGCCACATGGGATCAGAATTGATCCCAAGCGACGCTCGAGGATCCTGTCCCCTGCGCGTTCCCGTTTTAAGCGGGTCCGGCACAAGGCAAGCCGAGGTTCGAACCGAATTCCCACGCTTTCGCGCGTCAAATGAAATTCGGGACTCACCCGTCTCATGCAGGCTGAAGTGATTAAGGGATAACCACCTGCAATCTCGGACAGGAGTTCCGGGTTTGAACCCGGAATTTCCGGCCCCGAAAGGCCGGAAATCTGTGACCGGACCAAAGTCCGGATAAACTTGATTAAGCGACGTTGACCGTCGACGGGTCGATCTTTACGCCCGGGCCCATGGTCGAGGAAATCGCCACGCGCTTGACGTAGTTGCCCTTGGCGCCAGCCGGCTTTGCCTTGATGACCGCATCAGCGAAAGCGCGGATGTTTTCTTCAAGAGCAGCAGCATCGAACGATGCCTTGCCGATGCCGGCGTGAACGATACCAGCCTTTTCGACGCGGAACTCTACAGCGCCGCCCTTCGATGCCTTGACGGCACCGGCGACATCCATGGTGACGGTTCCAACCTTCGGGTTCGGCATCATGCCGCGCGGGCCGAGGACCTTACCGAGACGGCCGACGAGCGGCATCATGTCCGGGGTCGCGATGCAGCGATCGAAATCGATCTTGCCGCCCTGAACGATTTCGACCAGGTCTTCTGCACCGACGATGTCAGCACCGGCAGCCTTGGCTTCATCAGCCTTGGCACCACGTGCGAACACGGCAACACGAACCGTGCGGCCTGTGCCGTTCGGCAGGTTGACGACGCCACGGACCATCTGGTCGGCATGACGCGGATCAACACCGAGGTTCATCGCAACTTCGATGGTCTCGTCGAACTTGGCGATGGCACGCGCCTTCACCAGGGTGATGGCCTCGGACAGAGCAACGAGCTTCGTCGGGTCGATGCCTTCGCGGATCTTCTGTACACGCTTTGCAAGCTTTGCCATGATCTTAGCCCACCACTTCCAGACCCATGGCGCGGGCGGAGCCCTCGATCATGGTCATTGCGCCTTCGATATCGGCTGCGTTCAGGTCCTTCATCTTGGCTTTGGCGATCGTCTCGATCTGAG
The DNA here is from genome assembly GCA_900474095.1 of Hyphomicrobiales bacterium. GTDB lineage: Bacteria > Pseudomonadota > Alphaproteobacteria > Rhizobiales > Rhizobiaceae > Pararhizobium. The sequence goes on from UCOA01000060.1 coordinate 15,038, forward strand.
CCTTGGTGAGCTTGCCTGCGGTCGCACCCTTGCCCGGCGTCTTCGAGCCGGAAGAGATCTTTGCTTCCTTCTTCAGGAAGTAGCTGACCGGCGGCTGCTTCATGATGAAGGTGAAGGACTTGTCCTGGTAGTAGGTGATGACGACCGGGATCGGCATGCCCTTTTCGAGTTCCTGCGTGGCGGCATTGAACGCCTTGCAGAATTCCATGATATTTACGCCACGCTGACCAAGCGCCGGGCCGATCGGCGGGGACGGGTTTGCCGATCCTGCCTTGACCTGAAGCTTGAGCTGGCCTGCAACTTTCTTAGCCATTTCTCTCTGCCTTTTGGTTTTTCCTGCCTCACCGCCGTCAGATGACGGACTGAACCAGGAAATGTTCCGACCGGTTTCCCGGTCCTCATGCCATCCCTCGTCAAAGGAGTGGCGGCTGCGGTTGCGTGGTGCGGAACGCCGATCCGGCTAAGACCGGTTTCCTTCCACGCGGATTGCGGGTCACCCCGCCTTTACCGGATACGAATATCCGGAAAACAAAAGAATGCCGCGCAGCCGGTTACCCCAGCGCTGCGGCAATCAGAAATCAGACTTTCTCGACCTGAGCGTATTCAAGGTCTACCGGCGTCGCACGGCCAAAGATCGAGACTTCGACCTTGAGGCGCGAACGCTCTTCGTCCACGTCCTGCACGATGCCGTTGAACGAAGCAAACGGACCGTCGGAGACGCGAACCTGCTCACCGATCTCGAACGAGATCGAAGGCTTCGGACGATCGACACCGTCCTGAACCTGACCGAGAATGCGCTCGGCCTCGAAATCCGGAATCGGAACCGGCTTGTTGTCGGAACCGAGGAAGCCGGTCACCTTCGGCGTATTCTTGATGAGGTGATAGGCCTCATCCGTCAGATTGGCACGCACGAGCACGTAGCCGGGAAAGAACTTGCGCTCGGCATCGACCTTGCGGCCACGACGAACTTCAACGACCTTTTCGGTCGGGACGAGAATCTTTTCAAACAGATGGCTGAGCCCCTTCTGCTTGGCCTTCTCCTCGATCGATTCAGCAACCTTCTTCTCAAAATTCGAGTAGGCGTGAACGATATACCAACGCGCTGCCATATTCATCCCCACCCGTTCAGATACCAGCATTCAGGACGAGGCCTATCAGCCAGCCCATCAGTTGGTCCGCAGCAAAAAAGAAGAGTGCCGCAAAGAAGACCATGACGAACACCATCAGCGTCGAGATCGTCGTCTCGCGCCGGGAAGGCCATGTCACTTTCGACGTCTCGGAGCGCACTTGCTGCAGAAACGTAAATGGATTTGTTTTGGATGCCATTGAATGCTCACGCCTTAACGGCCCGTAAAGCTGACGATCAGCCCCACGCGCCGCGTGTCTGTTTGAACCCTACATAAAGACCGATTCTATAAATCACAAGAGGTCAACGGTCTTTTTGCGAAATTAGCCGGAAAAAGGCAAGCCCTCTTCCTGTATATACTGCCATGCCGCCGCTGCAAATGTTGCGCTGGTCCGAATGGCAGGGGCAGCAGGGCTCGAACCTGCGACCTGCGGTTTTGGAGACCGCCGCTCTACCAACTGAGCTATACCCCTATACCGCAGCACTGACGCCTCAAAGGCTGTGCACCGCGGTAAGTCTGCGGCTTATTATTCAGTTTGCCCGGCGATGACAAGCGTCTTTACGGGAAAAAGAGAAAGAATTCGGGGATATCCGGCTTTCTTCATTACCAGGCAAATCAGCCTCGCTTACTTGCCGACATATTTCCGCCAGTCATGCTCTTCCTTGAACCCGAGCACCTCGCGAATCTTCCGGTTCGACAACAGTCCCTCGAATTCACCGATCTCCCGCGTGAACGGGACGTTGGGGTAATAGCGGGCCGCCAGTTCGCGCGACGGCGTATCGGCCGTGACCGTGTCGTTCGCCGCGTTGAAAACCTCGAAGCCAAGGCCATCCTTCTCAATGCAGAGCTTGACGATCTGACCGAGATCGCGCGCGTCGATGTAGCTCCAGGCGATACGCTTGCGGATTTCCGGATTGGCGAAATAGGCCGGGAACCGCTCATATTCATGCGGCTCGATGACATTGCCGATGCGTAGCGCATAGATATCGAAGCCCGAACGCTCGGCAAAGGCGCGCGCCGTCTTCTCATTGATCACCTTCGACAGGCCGTAGCTGTCCATCGGATTGACGTCATAGTCTTCCTCCAGCGGAAACTGATGGAAGTCGCGGTGGCCTTCCGCAAAGCAGACGCCATAGGTGGTTTCGCTGGACGCAACGATGATCTTGCGGATGCCGAGCTTCACCGCCGCCTCGATGACATTGTAAGTGCCCATCGTGTTGATGCGGAAGGTCTCATTGTCCGGCTTGATCAGGATGCGCGGCACGGCTGCGAAATGAACGACGGCATCAAACGGCTGCGGCCCCTGCCCGTGCTCCAGATCCGGAAAGTCGCGATGCATCGACATGACGTTGAACATCTGGCCGCTATCGGTGATGTCGGCGATGAGGTTGGTGACGCCGGGGCTATCGAGCGGCGCAAGATCAACATTGTGAACCTCATAGCCCGCCTCGACCAGATATGGCACGGCATGCCGCCCCGCCTTGCCTGCACCACCGGTGAACAGAATCCGCTTGCTCATGGGACATCCTCCGCTTGCTGCCACCCAAACGGGCGGCTTTCCTCGTCAAAACCGATATGCCCTGTCCGTTCCGCAGCCGCAACGTTATTTCTGCGCGGCAAGGGATGACGGAAGGCGCGGCGTCATCTATGTCGTATTGCACAAGGTATAACAGTCCGGACGGCCACAAGAACATGTCGATGCAAGCCGAAGATTTTGAAGCACTTTTCTCAGGCTATGAAATGGTGGCGTTGATCGCCAACAGCGAAAGCGTGGATATCGACGCAATCACGCGCACTTTGCCGGAGAAGACACTTTACGTCTTCTTCACGGGATGCACCAAGGTCCTTACCCGCCCTTTCGACAAGGACGCCGTACTCTGTCATCGCCTCGTCGCCAGCGGTACGCGCTTCCTCAAGTCGCAGAAGCATTTCGACAAGGCCTACAGTCTTTTTACGCGTGGCCTGAAGGCTGAAATCGGCGTGATCGCCGATCGCGGGGTTCCCGATGGGGGCGCTCGCGTGACGTCGCCGCGCAAAAGCGACCTGGTGCCGCATACGCTCGATTTCGACTACACGTTCGGCCCACTCTACCCGATGGAACGAATGCCGACCACGGGGTTTGCAATTGCCGTCTGGCTTGCCGAGAAGATGCCGCAAGCCAATGTCTGTCTCTGCGGCTTCACGGGTGTGGCCGGACTGCAGTTCAGCATGTATACCGAACATGACTGGACGTTCGAGCAGATCATGCTGCAACTCTTCGTCAAGAAGGGTCGCATCCGGCGTTTTGAGGAAAAACTCAGCGAACCGGCCGGTTCCTACGCCCGCATCCACAGTCGGTTTCCCGAATTCAGCGAAGCGACGATCGCGCTCGTTGCCAACAACGTGCTTGCCAACCGCTTCACCGGAATGGAACGTCAGGTCGCCAAGCTCTGGTCGAAGACAAAGATCGAGCGCAGCATCCGCAGCTTTTTCAAGCGCTTCAAAAAATTCGGGCATTGAGGCCTGCGGAACTGGCTGCGGGTCGCAGGAGCCCGCGCCGCTGAATACACGAAAGCACTGTCGCAAACATCGCACGGTGCCTTGCCGCCGTTTCATGCAGGCAAGACGTAACGCAAAAGGCCCTGCTGTCTCCAGCAGGGCCTTCCAGAATTCCGGTAATCTAAGAGATTACTCGACGATGCTTGCGAC
>UCOA01000148.1 GCA_900474095.1 Hyphomicrobiales bacterium
CGGGTGACGTCAGCCGCCTCGATTCAATCGGCCTTGATCGTGTCCTGTGGGGAGTTCCTCTTTATGCGTCGGAAGCCGAACTGCACGACGACATCGTGGGCAAACCAGGAGCGTTTCACCGACTGGAGCGCAACCTTTCTCTTTTGATGCGTGCCGGAGCTTCCGTTGAGCTGCGTACGGTGGTGACGCAGCAGAACTGGGAGAACCTGCGAGACCTGGCGAACTACGTCGTCAATCGGACGCCATTCGTTTCAGTGTGGGCACTGATGCAGCTCGAACGGATCGGCTACGGCCGGATGAATTGGCACAAGACATTTCGGGACACGTCCGCAGACTTTACGATGATCAGGGCCGCGATCAATTTGGCAACAGCGAAGGGGATCGCCGTCTCCCTGTTCAATTTTCCGCTTTGCTCGGTCCCAGAACCGTATAGACAATTCGCTCCATCGACGATTTCGGATTGGAAGCGAAAATATCTCGACTTCTGTGAAGGTTGCTCTGCTCGCTCAGCTTGTGGTGGTTTCTTTGAATGGTATAGTCACATCGAGGGGTTTAATAAGCTGGGGCCAATATGAAAAAGGGGTTGTTCCTTATACCGTCGTTTCTGGCGGCGGGATTCTTGCCGTCCAAGTCTGACGCCGCGCCAGTGACGGGGCTGGTTGCGAAGAAAACCATGTCTGTTTCCATCTTCGAACGCTTGCGGCTCAACCACGTTTATACCCTTGCCGGGCACCGCTCGCATTCAAGCCACAGGTCCCATTCCAGTCATTCCAGCCACCGCTCGTCGAACGGCGGCAGCTATGTCACTCGAAGTTTGCCGCTATACGACCCCACGCCGGTCATACCAAAACGACGGATTTACCAAGCCCAACCGGACACGTATCAGCTCGTGCCGGACACCAACCAGGTATATCAGGCGACGCCCAATACCAGCTCAACGGATTCTGACCCGACCTACTATCCGCCGATTCCACAAACGCAGGAAACTAAAGTCCTGCCGGGAAATTCCGACAAGTTTCGGCAAATCGTCATCCAGGTTCAAAATGCATTGAGCCTATACGGCTACTACCAAGGCATCATCGACGGCAGAATTGGCCCGCAATCGAAGGTGGCGCTGGCAAAGATGCAAGAGGACTACGGTTTAAAGGTCACCGGTACGATAACACCAGAAGTTCTCAATGCATTGAATATCAGGTCATATTGATGGTTGCGGTTCAAGATCACGGTGTTTCGGTCTTCGCTGCGTCTGGTGCGGCTGGCCCGTCTTGGAGGTGGCTGGACAGCATGGCGCATTTGCGGTGCGTGCGTTCTTCTAGGGGCGATGGGCGTGAGATGGTGCGGCTAGCTTCAACGATATTCTCTCTTGTGTTCTCGACCGTCGTCCATGCGTCTTGCATTGACGTGTCCGAAGAAACGACAATCGAGGTTTCGGGCGAGCTTTCCCGTCCCACCTTTGCCGGGTCACCAAATTTCGAAGACGTCCGTAAAGGCGACACGCCAGAACCCGCCTACATTCTGACCCTTGGTACTCCATTTTGCATCGTTGGCGACGACTTCGTTCCGGATGATACCGTGGTTGAACGCATTCATTTGACTGACGGTTTCGATGTGCTGCTTCCATTGGTCGGCCAGACCATAAGGGTTGTTGGCACTGATCCCGTTGGCGCATATACGAGCCACCACCACGCACCGCTTCTCATGGGTTTGATATCTGCCCGGCCAGACTTGGAACAAGACGGCCGATCCGCTGCCAAAACAACAGTCGAGGCATTCTATCTCGCTCTCGAAGTCGGTGACGGAATGGCCGCCACTCGCAACGTAATTCCTGAGAAACGCTCGAACGGCCCATTGTCAGCCCAGGCACTTTCGGGCTTCTACGGCAACTTAAAGCGACCTCTTAAACTGGCCGAAGTCACGCCACTAGGTAAGAACCGTTTCCGGGCTCGATACCATTTTGAAAATCACGATGGCGGTGTATGCGACGGCTCGTCCGTGATCACGACCAGACAACTTGGAAGCCTCAACCTGATCTCGGGTATTCGTGCTGAGAGTGGCTGCTGATTTCGAGGCGGATGTTTATACCGACAACGCCGGACTGATCATACCGAGATCGACGCACATTCTTGGCCGCTTACTGATCTTCCGCGACATGGGATACCAGTCCGTGAGCCCGGCCGACATGCCGCGAAAATAGGAGCTGACTGCAATGGCAGGCGAAACCTACGTCGTCAAAACCGGTGAAGATAACTATTTTTGGGACGACTGTCTTAAGACCGGTTGCGTTGCATTGGTTTTCGACAAGCCCTATTACGATGCCTGGCTGAACAACGACCGAGAGACCTATTTCGACATCTTGCGGAGCAACGCCAAGAAGGGTACGCCGGAGCCAGCGATCCGCAGAGAGGCGACAACCTGGTTTAACAATGGCCTCAGGATTCGAGATAGCGTCGACGACGTCTTCATCATTCGGATCGGTAACAATCTCTTTTGGGCAATGACCACCGACAGCGAATGGTATCCGGTCGAGCACGAGCACAGTGGAGTCAAGGTCGTTGCGATCTGCAAGCCGGTCGACAACTGGTCCAGATATGACGGCCGCGAGAAGCCTCTCCAGTGGCCGACCATCCACAATCGCGCCAAGGACTTCCTCTCCCCCTATCCGGCGCTCTTTCGCGTCGGCGACGCCGAAATGCGGGAATACCTGGACGCGCTTCTTCACGGTGACGATCTGACGCCATGGCACAGCCAGACCGGCTGGAAGATCAAGCAGGGAGAGGACAAGGGCAAGTCTCTCGCCACTTCGGCAACGATAACCGAAACGGCGGTGACCGACCTGTGGCATTCGATCCAGCATACGATCAAATACGAGAACGGTCAGCTCATCCTGAAAAAGCTCAAGGACAAGAAGCTCGTTGGCTGCACGGAGGCGCAGATGAAAGCGCACCTGGGTGAACTCCTCTTGCAACAGGAGGGACGTTGCAAGTTGACCGGAATTCAGATGCATCTGCCCGGCCAGGATGGCATGAAACTCGATCTGAAGGTTTCGCCGGATCGTATCGATAGCGACGGGCACTACCAGATCGGAAACATCCAGCTGGTGTGCCGCTTCATCAATTATTGGAAATGTACCAACGAGAACGGCAAGTTCCTCGAATTGCTCGATCTGGTCGTCGCGGCAAAAACCGGTGCATAGGGCGTGAACCCGACCCTCGGCGGGCTTCCTTCAACGGAGATGCCGCGCATCTGTCGCAACTAGCCACCTGGGCTCAGCATTAACCTGACAAGATGCCATCGACCTTTTTCCATCCTGGATCGAACAAAGATGGCATAGGACGCTGCATCTTTCGGCCGCTTCGGTCGGTGCCGAGTCTTGTTGCAATACAGACAGGCGGCAACGATGTTCTCCTCTTCATCGCGCCCTCCGTCACACCGCGCCTCCAAATGCTCTGCGGTGCAACGGAAGAGCAAGACGGCCCGACCCGTTACTCGAAAGCGTGCTCTGAAAACGTCGGGGTCGCCTTCCCACATGGGAGAGTGGCAGTAGTGGCATCGCCACCCTTGGCTGTCGGCTGCCTTGCGTCTCAGATTTCTTATTCGGTTGCTTGTAGTCATGAGTCCACGTCCTTTGCTTCATTGCTGAAGCGGACGTGCAGCGGACCAAAGGGCCGCCCCTCAGTTGGGAGGATATTCCTCGCACCAGACGACGCCTATATGCGTCACTCCGCAGTCTTTGAACGGTACGAGCGCCTAGATTATGCGCAACGCTGACGGGCCTTAAACCAACCCCAAGCAAGCAAATCGTCTTGCCTCCGCCCAAGCTGAAGTTAACAAGACTGGTCTGATTGTCAACTGGCACTGCTTACCACGAGAGCAAAGACGGCCAAGGCCCGCGTTAATTCTACGACAAAATCCAGGATAAACAGGAGGTCAGACAATAGACCATGGCTGTCAAGTAAACCTAAGGCAGTCGCCTACTCATTATTGGGTACTTGAACCATTTTCTACGGTTTGCTTGAAGTATAATTGTTTTTTCTGCAATTAAGCAGTCGCCGTAACATATGAGATGACGTGGGGCAGAGGCAAATGTCGGAATTGCTGAAGATAATTCGAGGCGGGCGGTCTTTGCCGTTCACCTATTGGATATGTTATGTCGGCGGGACGGTGCTGGCATTTGTTGCGTTTTATGTTGGGCTCGCGAGCGTGGACATTTCGTTCCAATACCGACTGTCTATGGTTTCGGTTTCTACATCATCCTTGGCTGGCTTCTATTTGTCACATTTTTTATCGGCACAGGCGTCGCGCGTAGGCAGGTCAGCCGCAGCGATCATGCGATGCTCTGATCCTCTAGTGCCAGTTCTAGCTGCTCCTCTCGCGTTCGATCTTTTCCGAGGACTTGCAGCAGACCTGTTTCTTCGTTCTTCAGCTTGGTGATGCACAGGGTCCGATTCGGTCATGTGCCGCAACGTCGCCGACGTCTTCGCCGGCTCAGCGGGATAAAATCAGCCAACTCTTGCCGGTGGAGCCCCGTTGGGAACACCTTAGTCAATTTCATCCCAAAGCATGGCCACTTTCGCCCCTGTCAGCCGCGCCGTCCTGGCCTAGCTAATTTTTGGCCTGCCAAAAAGATCGACACTCAAGAGGAATATCATAATAGCCGTAAGTGTGAGTATGCTGGTATCGATTTCTTGAAACATTGTCCAACCGCTCAGTACCAGTAGGCCTCTCGCCACAAAGGGCCAAACCGTTTTGGAGAACGCGTCTCCGCGAACGGCGCATCTGGTCAAGTTAAACGCCGGAATCAGCCAGAACATGAGAACTGCAAGAAAAGTCCCCACAAAGCCGCTACGAATTAGGTAGCTCAAAATCATGGAGTGGCTGCCCACTGCATACTCCAACTCAGTCGATTCTTTTGGCTTGTAGCCAACACCCAGCAGTGGCTCACTTTCGGAAAACTGAGAAAAAGCTGCCTCATAGAGATCAAATCGATCGTTGGTCGAATACTGTCTAAAGCTGGAGGCGCTTTCAACCAAGTCACTATTGATAGCGATGGCCGCCAAAGTCCCAAGGCAAATAAAATACGCGGCAACGACAAGAACGACGGTTTTTGTTCTGATTATAAATATCAGCAAAAGTACCGTCGTTGCGAGCTGTATTGCAATAACTGTGCGACTTAAGGTTGTGCATATCAAAAATAGTGTAGCGAGTTCAGTCAAAGCGAAGTGCTTTCGCCTACCAGAGTTCCAGTAATACGCAGCGGCAAAATTTCCTGCTAGGGCTACAATAATCGCGCCCGCCGTGTCCCAGCGTGCAAAGTAAATGAACCTCGGAGCAGCGAACGACCCAAAACCCCAATCTGACCGATATATCCTTGTTGATGCCAGGTAACGAAGGGTCTCGGTTGCACTGTCAGAAAAGCTCATAAGAAGAGTGGGTATCCTGAGAACTGGCTCTCTTGTCACAAGAAAATATACAGCTCCGACAAGAAACAGAATGCACGAACTCTTAATGATCTGCACTCCTAAAGAGCCAACCTTTTCGAGAAGGTAGATCCTGAAATCATCATTTGGACGGCCATCGTCCTCGTATCTTTGATACCACTTGCGGATCGCGCCCGACGAGAACACCATAGCCCCAACAATGATGCCTATGCTGTAGAGGGAGGAGGGTGCGCGATTTAAAGCGTCGTCCCTTATAACGCCAATTGACATAGCCAAAAAAAGCACGGAAACGAGGGCGGGGATGCCGATACTATATGCGCTGCCGTACCGAACGCTTCCATATCGATATAGAAGGGTAAGCCCGGCTATAGGGATGACGAAATATTCGAGCCCAAGGGCGAGTGCGACAAGGGCGAGAATAACCCATCGCTTCTCATCGGCGGATGGAGTTGGGTGAGCAGTGGCGGAAAGAGTAAGAGAATTCATGGCGCGGAATACCAGTTTTTTAGGGGCCTTATCGTCGTCTGCATTTTCACGAATAGGCCAAGCAGGACTGGCCTTCGCTACCGTGATCGTCCTTGCGGCTTTCCTGCCTCTTGAAGAATTCGGCAATTACATGGTCTGCATCTCCGTAGGTGTTATGATCCAGTATGTTCTTTCTTACTGGTTTTCAACGGCCATTCTTAGAGAGACAACTGATAACGAAAACGGAATCGGCCAAGCGGATATTGACACGTTTATCTTAACGTTACTTTGCGGAGCAATGGTCGTTTCCGGAGCAGCGTACTTGTTGGTAAGGCTCGAGGTTGCCATTCTCACGACAGCTTGTTGCCTCATTGTTGCTTCCGAGGCTGCTTTCTCCCTGGAAGCGAATAGAAGTGCAGCGCAGTCGTTGTGGCGAAGGTTTTCCATTCTTTACTTCGCGCGTGGGGCTCTTTCATTCGCTGTACCACTCGCTTGTGCGTGGGTTTTCGGATCAGCATCGGCCTCGCTCATTGGCTACGCGGTAGGTGTCTTGCTGCCGACGTTGATTTCCAGGTCACGTTCGGGACCTTTTTCCCGGCGGTTAAAATACGGTGGAATCATAAGATGCTTCCAAAGGTACTTCCCATTGAGCGTGAACTCGATAATCAGGCAAACCTTCGACCGCGGCGATCGAATTGTGGTAAGCATAGTATTTGGCGCTGCAGCTGCGGGAGTCTATTCTCTGGCGGCTGATGTTGTTCGCCGTCCAATACAAACTCTTGGAGGCGCCACGCAGTCCGTTGTGCTACCGCGTCTTTCAAGAGCCTACTCCAGCGATCAGGCACATTTCTATTCCATATGGACGCGGAATGGCTCCATGGTCATATGGCTCAGCGTTCTTGCCTCTGTAGCGTCATTTATCTGTATCGACATCCTTTTTCTTCGCCTGATGCCAGGGAAATATCCCGAATATATTAGATTAATTGCGCTTATGGTGGCAGTTTCGGCCTCATTAGAGGCGCTCGACACATTCCATGCTGCATTTGGCTTGGTAGCGTCGCGCAATATGCGTCATATGCCTGTTGTGTATTTGTTGGCTGCCGCCGCATTTCTGCTTGTCGGTACGGTTGCATGGTACCTAGATCAACTGTTGTTGATCCCGGTCGCGGTAATATGTGCAAATCTCATCGGTGTGTCTGGTGTAGTAAGACTCAGCAGCCGAAAAGCGCTGCCGGCGCCATTTTCCACCCCGTCATTTCTTGGCGCGGGTATTTTTCTCGCGATATCGATAACTGGGTGGAGTTTTCTGCCAAGCACAGTGCCACTTTGGGCTGCGGCGTCAATTGCGATAGTGATAGGCTTCGCAGGTGCCGGCCTCGCTTATCTTACTGCTTTCCGAAGACGGGTGTCGTGACAAAGCACAACTCAGTCGAGGTCACGACATTCCTATAAAAGCTCGTGTGGCAGTCTATCAACATAGGCCTAGGCTCGATCTACTTGACAATTAGGAATGTTGTCGAAAATGGTATTCGATTAACATTTTTCTATATATAACTTCGCAATTCGTTCACCCGATCACCCTGTTCGCAGGATCCAAAGCTTGGTGCTCAATGCCCTTTATACAAGAAGATTTAGACCTTTACATTGCGTTGGCGCTTACTCGTGTCGACAAACGCCTAAAGAAGGCTTACGGCGCAAGTAATTGGGTCGCTGGGGAAACCGCCGTGCTCAGTATAGCCAAGGAAATTGGGGGAGAAATCAGGAAACGATATGAAATGCTTCCCATTGATGAAGCTGAGCGTGTTGAGTAATGCTTAGTCGATTAGACGGGCACAAAATAGACGGGATTCGTGGAGAGACCGCGCATGACGACTACCCAACAACGAGCGACATCGCGAGAACGACTTCATTCCTCCAGTTGCTGTTAACTGATCTGCGAAACGAGAGATTCCGCACAGCGCCTGCATGCCACTGATGTAAAACCGTGGTCTGATGATATACCGTTTGAGTGACATTCCGCAGGACGCGCTGCTTCTCATAATTGATAGGGTGGAGAAAGCAGTCACTGTGTTGCGAGAGGCATTGGAAAGTTCGCCAGCAGCCAGCGCTTTCGCTGAAAGAATGAACTTCGTAGACGCGTCGGCATCGACATTCGTAGACGCCGACGAAGTGCCAGTCGTTGATCTGGTCCATTATGATTCCCATTTAGATAATGCCGACGTACGAAGCATTGTAGAGCGGTCACACATCGTGCTTAGGATTCGCCGCGCAATGGCAATGGCGTCCATCGAGGTAGGATGGCTGGACGTGTTTGTAAGTGCCGCAAATGGCGACTTCGACCTCAATGCTACTCCTTGGTTTGCCCATTGGGCAGAAACCGTGGAAGCTTCTAGTCCGCTATCACCTATTCTCCGGACGGCGATCGTGATTGACGCTTGGAACTATTATTGTTGCGAACAATCGTTGTCATGGCTCGGTCGCCAAAGTGCGGCAGCATTTTTTCGATCTACCAATGCAGTGCCCCATTATCTGGCCCTCAACGCAGGCTTTAAATTAGTTTCACGGCAGAGATATCTCTGCTCAGACCAGACGTCACGTATCGTTGCACTCCTACACGCCATCGAACGTTCAGTTCGCTATGAAATCAAAGAGCACACCAAGCTGGCTGCGGCGCTCATTGCCTGCCAAAGGATGGTTGTCGGACGGCGGTCAAATTCAAAGCTTCCAAGGCTGCTAAAGTTAGCTTCGGAACGTCCAATAATCTCGGTTCCGATCGTTGTGAAAGAGCTTGGCATATCATCCGTGAGCGCCCGGGACTTCATCCGTGCTTTGCAATTGAGAGAGACAACTGGGAGAGGAAGAGATTGCCTTTGGAGCCTGGTCTAAAGCAACGCCGCAGGTCTCGTCCGTGTCGCTTGCGTCTAATGGTCTACCGCAACCCTTATCGTGCCTTTCTCTACAGCCATCGCAGCGGAAACGGCTGCTTCGACCATCGGTAAGTTTGGGCTCCCGGTCTTCCATGTGTCAAAGGCGGATTTCAGGATGTCTCGCGGACACAGCTGTCCGTTAGCAAAGTAGTAAATTTCGGCAAAAATAATCTCCGCATTTTCAATGGTCCTGTCCGATATTGCTTCTCTATTATTCACGCGGAGATCTCCACAACGTTAGGGACGTGGAGATAGATGACGACCCTCTTTCGATCGCTCTCCTCAGTCCCTGTTTAAATTGGTCGGCCCGAATTCACTGCACTCCTTCGAGACGATTGGCGGAGCATCATCAATTCGGAGTAAAATTCTTGATTACCAAAGGCGGCATTTTAGCTGATCAGCATTGCAATCAAACGGGCCGCATCGATATTGAGCGGACCATGGTCGCAACGACTGGCCGCGACACTTTCCTTGCAGAGTGCATTGATCGAACGGATCGTCTGTATTGTCAGCAACCCATTCAGCGGACCACTATAGAGATCGCGTTGCTTAAGTCTGTCCTGCGCCACGTACACAAAGGCATTTGGATTAGCAACCCTGAGCGAGGAGATCGTCTCGATCTGAATTGCTGCCGGCGCCACTTTTAGCAAATCGACAATGTTTTGGAAGTCATCCTGCGTCGTTGCCGTAGCCGAAGCAAGCACGATTTCTTCGTGTGCGAGTTCGGCAGGGCCTAGGAAGGCCTTGAATTTCTCAAGCGTCGCCTTTGCGAGTTTCGGAGACTTCGGGATCAGTTTTGAGCGGCCATCGCGGTAGACAGACATGAGTAGCTTGACGGACTGCCCATTGCCGGCTTCGGCAGCGGTGGTCAATATCGAAATTGCCTTTCTCGGATTAGGCGCGACTCCTGTCGTGCCGGACAAATAGAGGTTTGCAAGCGCTGTCGCACCAGAAGGTTCCCCCGTTCTGTATGCAGCCTCTAACAGCTGAATGCCCTTTGACTCGTTCGAGAGCCGACCAAATTTGCTGTATACGTGCCCTTGGCCCAGTAGGACTGTCGCACGTTGCCGTCCAAGCGATGCTGCCATCTCAAAATTCTCGATCGCCCGCGCAGAATCCTTCTCAACTATGACTCCATCACGATAAATTTCGCCGAGCCTGATATAGGAGTTGGCATTACCGGCCTTGGCCGATGCTTCATAGGAGGCAATCGCAGTTGCTGGATCCGGAGCTGTATAATCTCCTCGGGACAAATAGTCGCCAAGCGACTGCAGTGCGTTCCCATCCCCCGACTTTGACCCCTCTAAGATAAGGGCCGCACCCGTCTCGGCGTCTTTCTCGACGCCGATACCTTTCATGTAGGCTTCACCCAAACGGACCTTGCCTGCCGCAATCCCAACTTCGGAAGCATTCATAAAATAGTCGAAGGCTTTCTTTTGATCGCTCGGAACAACGATCCCATCCCTGTAGATCTCACCGAGGCGGACGAGAGCACGTTTTTCACCCGAAGACACCGCGAGCCCATAGCATTCAACAGCTTTGCGCCCGTCTGATCCAACGCCATAGCGCCCGAGGGAATAAATATCTCCGCAGAGTTTTAGAGCACCTCCAATTCCTGCCTTGGAAAGTTCGTCGATCAGTACCAGACCTTTGGCAGTATCACCGTGTTCTAAGTAAAATTTCCCAAGGTGCAGCTTAGCCGTGTTGTTGCCAGCAGCCGCAGCGCGCTTCATATACAAGAGCGCCTTTGCATCGTCACTAGGAACAATCGTTCCTTGACTATAGAGTTCGCCTAGTCGGGAAAGGGAATAAACGTCATCTCCCTGGCTTGCGGTCTTGTAGTACGCCACCGCCTTTTGCCCATCCGCCTTCAAATACTCACCATGCGAGTACAAGTCACCCAGGCTTCGGTTGGCTAGCTTTTCGCCAGCAGAAGCTGCTTCGTTGAGAAGGGCAAGCCCTTTTTCGGCGTCTACGTTGACGCCCAAACCCCGCACGTATGCCTCACCAACCCGGATCTTTCCAGTTGGTGAGCCTGCGCTCATCGCCTTATCATAGTAGTCGAAGGATCTTTTGGCGTTTGAGGGAACAATTTTTCCTTGGCGGTAGAGATCGCCGAGTCTGACGAGAGAGTATGAATCTCCCTTCTTGGCGGCTGCCTCGTAACTCTCCACCGCTTGAACCGCGTCAAAGTTTAAACCCTTTTCATCGGAATAGAGGTCGCCAAGCGCCCTCATCGCTTTCGTATCGCCGGCCTGGGCTCCCGCTTTTTGCGCCAGGATTTCGGGCGTATCCTTGGGACTCGTGGGATCTCCCGAAACGGATGTTTCTTCTGCTCTTACCGCGAAAGGCTGGATGAGGGAAATTGCCGTCGTGCTGGCGAGTACAATAGCAACTGCGGTGATCCTGCTTAAATATGGGCGCATCGTACTTTCCTTCGGTTGCCTAGAAATCCTGCCCGGACATGCTGCAGAGAGACGCTGAGGTGCCAAACCATTCCGAGCATCTACAAGCCACAGCCTCGTCAACGGCGATGGCTAATCAATATTCCGCGTGTGAATTATCAGTCGGTAGAGCGCGTGCGGGTTTGTAGCAAGGTAACGCAAACCAAGTCGGCGCGGCTCCTGGATCGCACGGTAGAACCACTCGAAGCCGATGTTCTGGACCCACTGGGGTGCACGAGTTTCATTTCCACAAAGATGCCCGTAGAGCCCACCGCATGTCTTGAGCCAACCAACTCCACGCAGCCGATCTTTGTTCTCTACGCTCCAAAATTCTTGCAACGGTTTTCCAAAAGCGACCCACAGTACATCACAGCCACTCTCACGGATTTCAGCGCAAACGTTCTCATCTTCGCTTCTCGGGAAGTATCCGTTCCGTCTTCCGGCAATGCAAAGCTTGGGATAGGTCTTCTTGATGACATTTACCGCTCGCTGGTTCTCGGCCTCGGTCCCGCCCAACATGTAAAACGAAAGGCCAGCGTCGCTCGCGGCTTGGGCAGCATTGTGGAAAAAGTCTGTGGTCCCGACGCGTTCAGGTAATGGTGTTTTCGTAAGAAGCCTTGATGCAAATACAACTGGCATGCCGTCGGCATGAATAATGTCGGCTTTACGCATGGCAGCGGCAAATTGCGGGTTTCGTCCTGAATAGGAAACGCCCTGCCCATTTGATGAGAACACCAGTTTCGGCGAGGTTTCAGGAGTTGCCATTACACAATCTTCGACCATCAGGGAAGCGAGTTCGTCCTTTGTCGCAACGATCGTGTGAAGTCCACCGATATTCACTGTAGTGTAGCGCCGACGATCAAGATCTCGCGTGGACTCCGATGCGATCCGGTACATTTAAATGCTCTCCTGCATATGGTCACTCGACCACCTGACAAATTGTTTGATGCCAAACTCCAACGGCGTCTGCGGAACAAATCCCGTCAGCGCATTCAGAAGGTCTGGAGCGGCAAAGGTTCGCGGGACGTCACCCTGCTGCATCGGCAGCATGGTGCGAAGTGCCGGACGGCCAACCGCAGCCTCGACCGTCTCGACGAAGCGCATCAGTTCTACCGGCTGCCCGCCGCCGACATTGACGATACGAAACGGCGCGTGACGCGACAACGTATCGATGTCGTCGGCGCGATTTTCCTCCGCCGGTACCACGCCCATCAACCTGACGATGCCTTCGACCAGATCGTCGATGTAGGTAAAGTCGCGGCTCATGCGGCCTTCGCCGTAGATCTCGATCGGCCGGCCGTGAAGGATGCTGTCGACGAACTTGAACAGCGCCATATCCGGGCGCCCCCACGGTCCGTAGACCGTGAAGAAGCGGAAAGCGGTGGTCGGCACGCCGTAG
>UCOA01000080.1 GCA_900474095.1 Hyphomicrobiales bacterium
CGCTTCGAGTTGCACCAGATCTGCCAACTCATCGCCGGCCGAAAGAAGCTTCTCGTCTCGTTGATCAACGGGCTTCACTGTCCGTTTCCACTGATAGTAGGTTTGTTCCGATATGCCGGCGCCTTTAATGGCATCCTTGAGCGTGCCTTTGGCTTCGGTGACCTGTGTCTCTATCCGCTTGAGCTTCTCGATCCTTTCTTGTTGGCTATACCTTCTGGGCTTAGCGGTCGGTCGAACCGGTTCGGCAGCCGTCGTCTTCTGACGCCGCGGCGACCTCTGCGTCTTGGCCGCTGATGTTTTCAGCTCGGCAGGTGTCTCCACAGCCGCAACAATCGGTCCAGTGTTATTCTCTTCAGCCATCAGTAATTCCCTCTCTAGCCATCGCCTCTTTTCGACTGAGTGGACTACAGAGTCAACACAACCGCCATCCTCCTACTGTAAGGGTAGTTGGTCTGACTGGATTTGTTGCGAAGCATAATCGGATTTCGAGCGCCGCAAGAGCGAGTGACCCTTTCGCTGGTCATTCCGTTCGACCTGAAAGCCCCGTCTTCACCGCTGATCTCTAACGCCGGCAGACATGCGTTGCCTGCATCACATAACCCCCCGCGACCGATATCTGTACCTTGCGGACTGCGCGTAGTTGGAGTTGGCCGGCAAAATGGCTAGATTGCGGGCCGCGAAATAGGTCTAATGAGGAGCAAAAACGGAGAACCGAGCATACAATCTGAAGGCTGCGTTGGTTCCCACGATTGCCCGTGGGTAAATGGTTGGTGAAGGGGTATCGTCCTGTGATTGAATCTCTCATTCTGAATTTGCGAGCCCGCGACGTAGTTCACGCACACGAGGCGGACATCCTGCATTCGCTCATCATCCGACAGCGAAAGTTTGCTGTTGATGAAGATCTTGTCCGGCAGGGATCGCGGCCATCCTACAGCACCCTGTTACTCGACGGTATTGCTGCACGCTATAAGGTAATGGAGGACGGCAAACGGCAAATAACTGCGCTGCATGTGTCCGGCGACTTCGTCGATCTACACGCATTTCCACTTAAAACCATGGATCACGGCATTATGGCCTTGTCGCCATGTCAGGCGGCCTTTTTCGATCATGGAGATCTTAAAAGGATCACGGAAACCGAGCCGCATCTTGCAAGATTGCTATGGCTATCTACGGTTATAGACGGCGCAATTCATCGGGAATGGATCGTTGCCATGGGGCGCCGCTCGAAAAAATCTCATCTCGCCCATCTCTTTTGCGAACTCTTCCTGCGTCTGGATGTGGTCGATCTTGCAAGCGATAAGAGCTTTCCGTTTCCCTTGACGCAATCGGAAATGGCGGATGTGCTGGGCATTTCTCTCGTTCATTTGAACAAAACTCTTAAAATTCTTCGGAACGAGAACGTGCTGGCGTGGGAAAATCGCACAATAACAATCCTGGATTGGGATGGGTTGAGGCGGATAGCCGAATTTGACCCGACTTATCTCAACTTGCAGGTTGAGCCACGGTAGGCGCCGCCTCCGCCTCGAATTCGGACAATGGTCCTTCGATACGCTGGGCTCTCGGCGTCCGGGACTTTAGCGGAGGCTGCACCGTCGCGAGAGGTGTGGAGTTTCCCGACTGGGATCAGCGCTTGCGATCGCCTTTATCGCTTCACCCGGCTTGGCGTCGTGTTTTGCGTTGCGACGGACATAGCGATTGTCCGGAATTAGGTAGGTCCTATGAGGAGGGTGGATAGCGATCAGGTCACGCTTGCTCATGGCAGGCTCCTTGGTTGTTCGCCTAAAGAAACGCGCGCGGCTAAAAGATGCATGCGAATCAAGGCGCTAATCAGGACTCACACGCCCCAGAACTAAGTCATTGAAAATGATTCGTTTTGACTTGGAACGATTCGCCGGCTGATTCTGTTGAGTCGGGTTGGCTGCGGTCAGGAGTTTCAGTGTCATGGTTGCCCCAAGAGCGAATTGGAAAGGCTACGTCAAATTCGGTGAGGTTTCCTGTCCGGTGGCTCTGTACACGGCAGCGTCCTCTTCGGAACGTATCGCCTTCAACACGCTCAATCGTAACACCGGCAACCGGGTCAAACGCGAGTTTGTCGACAGCGAGACCGGTGATCCTGTCGCGCGCGACGACCAGGTCAAAGGCTATGAGATCGATAACGGCCAGTATGTTGTTCTGGAGCCCGATGAAGTCGCGGCCGCCGTACCCGAGAGTGACAAGACGCTGAAGATCGAAGCCTACATTCCCTGCTCGCAGATCGATACGACCTATTTTGACAAACCCTACTATCTGGCGCCGGACAAGATGGGTACCGAGGCCTTCGTGCTTCTGCGCGACGGTATGAAAAAGGAAAATGTCGCAGCCATCGCCCGGACCGTTCTTTTCCGACGGTTGCGCACCGTTCTCATCCGCACCCACGGCAAGGGCCTGATCGCCAACACTCTCAATTTCGACTACGAGGTCCGATCGTCTCAGGAGGCTTTCGAGGACATGCCCGAACTCAAGATCGAGGGCGAAATGCTTGAACTTGCCGAACACATCATCGCCACCAAGAAGGGCAGCTTTGACGCGAGCAAATTTGACGACCGTTATGAGTCAGCCGTTGCAGACCTGGTGAAAGCCAAGATCGAAGGACGCTCGCTGCCGAAAAAGAAGCCACCAGTGGCGTCGAAGCCCAGCGACCTTCTGCAGGCGTTGCGCGAAAGCGCCGGCCTGGCTGCAAAAGAGGCCAAACCCAAACGCACCGCTGCAAACGCCAACAAGGGTGCTGCTCGTCAGAAAGCCACAAAACCTATGGCGAAGCCCAAGGCCACAGCAGCGCCCAAGCGCCGGGCCGGCTGATCACAGGAGTTCACCATGGCTGTTCGTCCCTACTGGAAAGGCTATCTCAAGCTCTCTCTGGTCACCTGCCCGGTGCAGATGATGCCGGCGACCTCCGAAAACGAGAAGGTCCGATTTCACACCCTCAATCGCGAGACCCAAAACCGTGTGGTCAGCCACTATGTGGATTCCGTCACCGGCAAAGAGGTCAAGGAAGAGGACGAAGTCAAAGGCTACCAGCGCGGTGAGAACGAATACATCATCCTCGAAGACGACGAGCTCGAGAATGTCGCGCTCGACAGCACGAAGACGATCGATATCTCCACCTTTACGCCGCGCGACAGCATAGAGTGGATCTGGCTGGACACGCCCTATTATCTTTCCCCGAACGATCCGGTCGGGCAGGAGGCCTTCTCGGTCATCCGTGACGCGATGGCATCGCAGGACATGATCGGCATCTCCCGGCTGGTCATTACCCGTCGTGAACGCGCCGTCATGCTGGAGCCACGCGGCAAGGGTATCGTTCTCTGGACCTTGCGCTATGGTGACGAGGTCCGGAATGAAGAGACCTACTTCCAGGGTATCGGCGATGAGACGGCGGATTCGGACATGATGCCGCTGATCCAGCAGCTGATCAAAAAGCAGACCCAGAACTGGACGCCAAAAATGGTCATCGACCCGGTTCAGGGTCGGCTGCTCGACATCATCGACACAAAAAAGAAGGCGCTCAAGAAGCCGCCGAAGCGCAAGACCAAGGCTCCCGCCTCGTCACCAGCACCCAACAATGTCGTCAACATCATGGATGCTTTGAAAAAGTCGATTGCCGCGGAGAACCGGTCCGGCAAATGAGCAGACTCGCCAAGCCACTACTTAAGGACGCCCAGGCCGCCAAATCTCACCCGCGCCGGCGCCGCGATCCGGCACAATCCGATCTGCCATTCGATCCTATGCCCGACCGTGTCGAGCCATGCCTGGCGCTGCTGAAGACAACAGCGCCCACGGGCCGAGATTGGGTTTTTGAGGTGAAATGGGACGGTTATCGTCTCGCTATCCATATCGAGCCCAAGGGCGTGCGCATCATCACACGAGGCGGGCACGACTGGACCCATCGCTTTCCCGCAATCGCGGCCGCGGCCAAGAACCTGGGCGTCGGAACTGCCATTCTCGATGGGGAAGCGGTCGTGCTTGACGAGCAGGGTCGTTCCGATTTCGGGGCTCTGCAACGCTCACTCGGCGGTCGGGGCGGCAAGCGGACGTCAACGGAATCCATCCTCTACGCCTTCGACCTTCTCTATTTCGACGGTCACGATCTGATGGGGACAGAGCTCTCGGTCCGACGGCACCTTCTCGAGGATCTGCTTGAGGGCGCCGACGGCGCGATCCTGCTGTCGGAGGAAGTGAGCGGCGATGGTACAAAGCTGCTGGAGAATGCATGCGCCATCGGGCTGGAAGGCATCGTCGCCAAGCGCCGCGAAAGTCCATACCGGTCGGGCCGCATCGGCGACTGGCTGAAAATCAAATGCGTGCAGAGTGAGAGCTTCATGGTCGTTGGCTACGAACAATCGGCGTCGGCCCGCGGCGGGATCGGCAGCTTGCTTCTTGCCAGACGGAAGGGCGATGAATGGGGCTATGTCGGCTCGGTCGGAACCGGGTTTAACACGAAGGATGCCGAATACCTGCGCAAAGCCCTCGACAAGCTGAAGACGAAACAGCCGGTGGTGCGGCTTAAGGGCAAAAATCTGGTCTTCGCTCAACCGACGCTGATCGCGGAAATCGAATTTCGGGGCTGGACCACTGACGGCAATTTGCGTCACGCATCCTATAAGGGTTTGCGTGAGTTCCAGGATAACGCCGCGGTCTTTGTTATTCGCGAAGGAGCTTCCCTTTAGGGCCTTTTGTCACGGCCCAGGATTTGAACCGTCGAGTTCGAGCCGAAGGTCATAGTGCAGGCGGGTGGCGTCGTGCTTCTGGACCACGAACCTGAATGTCGCCGCTCGGTTCGCCCGTCTTCCTGAAATCGCGTTTTGCACATATTTCGAGAGAATATGGCCATGAACGCACCGATCCTTCCAATCTGACAAGAAGCAGAGCCGGCTTCCGGCCCATCGCAACTTAGCCGCCCGAAACATGGATCGCGCCAGCCTCACCGAACGTGTTTTGGACAGCAGCCATTTGATCCGATGGAATATCTGCTGAGACCTCGATTTCGCCCTCGAGGGGAGCGTCGGCGCGTTCGCCCTCATCATGGGAAGCATCGCCACCGGATGGCACTGAGCCAGCTGTATTTCGATCGGTAGTGGACTGGATGAAGATGTCCAGCGCGAGATGCCGTGCTGCTGAACCAGATGTTCGACGACAAGGTCGGCTGCCTCGCGTGTTTTGAAAGTGGCCCGGATGGTAGTGGTGTTGTCGTCCGCCATTTGATGTCTCCTGCTTTGTTGATTTACAGGACAAAAACGCGTTTGGCGGCCAGTAGTTTCGCGGCGTGGATCTCACATGGTCGCTTGAGTTCCGAAAAATCAAGACATCTGACTGGAACTTCCTGCGTCTGATGGGATTAAAGGTTGCCAATCTGAGGAGACGCTCATGCCAGACAAAGCAAATAGATCGCCAGCAGTCGAATCCCTGAAGCAGGAGCAGGCAAGACAGCGAGAACGCATTGGAAAAAGCGAGCTCGACAAGGGATTGGAAGATACGTTCCCGGCCTCTGACCCATTGTCTGCGACCAGCACAAGCATCCCGTCCGGCCGTACGAAAACAGACAAGGCGGAACGGGTGAGCGTTGCCGACGCAGCGACTATTCTTGGCGATTTCAGAATTATGGTAAGGGAGCGGCCGTTGAGCGCCGTCGGCATTGTCGCTGCGGTGGCCTATATTTGGGGCGCAAGCCGGTGAACCTTGGGCGCGTCCAGCCAGGCCGATCAACAGCGCCGTAAGGTGAACTGGGTCAAGTCAATGCATCCGACCGGTAAGGACCCGGCCCGCGCCTTTAACGGCGGAGAAGTTCGACCTCGATAATGTGATCGAGCATCGTCGCCCCTGCTCTTCCAGTGCATCGTCGTTTGCTAGATAGAACGCCTGCATGGCTGCCTCCGAAGCAGGGCCACGGATGGTGGCTTCTTTTCAGACGCGCGCCAAAGACATCTGACCGGGTCGACGAGACGGAAGCGGAGCAGCCGCCGACAAGTCTCGCGGCTACAAACGCCCAGCGCCCTAGGTCAAACAGCTCGGTCGCAGTATTCACTGCGCTTCTGGGGCCATTTGTTTTCGAGGAAATCAAGCGCGTTACCGACGCTACCAATGTTCGCTTCATCAGGTTCGAAGGGTGACTCTTAGCCGAGAATTCCAGGGAATATCGCGCTTGTATATCTGTTTTCCTCCTTTCGGTCGAAGGATGATTGGCCGCAGCCTTACCTCGCCGTGACTTCAAACCGTCGGGAGGCCAAACGGCCTCCCGTGTTTCTGGGTGGAGATGTGGTCAGGACCGGCCGCTGCGATCACCGCCGCTGGAGGACTGGCCGCCCTTTTTGCCAGCTTCGGCTGCCCGCTCCGGATCGTTCTTGAAGTTGCCGCCGGACGCCTCACCGCCCTTCGAGGCGATTTCGCGCTGCTTGTCGTCGTCCATCGATGCAAAGCCGCGCTTTGTCGTATCGCCGGATTGCTTGCCTTTATTGCCTTGGCCTTGGTCACGGTTTCCCGATTGCTGATTAGGCATGTTACGTTCTCCTATTTTAGAATGCCGTCATTCGCGACGACGGCTTATTCAACTTCGATCATAGAAAGTGGTTCCGGGAAGTATTGCGCGTGTTCAGGATCGTCCGAAAGCGTACGAAACGGCAGCCATTTGCATAGTTAATAGACGGACCAGACAGTGCGCCTACGATGAACCCTGAAACCTGTCCAAGCGATACCGAAGGATAAAGATCATGGTAAAAACCGGAGGCAAACGCCGGGCCAGAGGGCCATCGGCAAAGGGCTGCTTTGAAACAAGCAAGCAACAAGCCCAATTGATTATCCACTCTGAACAAGAAAACCGGCATAGGAAAAGCGAGGCGCTCAGGGCTCTTCGCCTGGCGAATGTCGAGCGCCGCACTGAGGACGGACGCCCTGAACTCACGCGATAAAACCTTGCACCATCAGCCGCTGTCGGTAGCGCAACCCGACCAACGTGAGGAATTTCCCCTGAAGGCGGCGCCGACGAATGGTCATTTCCTGGACGAAGGTGGACTATGGCCGGATATTGAATGATAGCAATCAAACACTCCTCTCTGACGAGATCTGACGCGAAGCGACGGTGGCAGCCGACGGTGCGGCAAGAGCAGCGCTCCAGGGACAACTCACGTTGGAGGCAAAGTCGGGACATCGCATGACACATGGCGTTAAGCAGGAAATCGTTGCTGACGCGAAATTACTGCCGCGCCGATTCGACGTCGGTGTTGATCCGCGGGGTTTCGTCCCGTTTCTCCCGACGCTCTGCTCGTCCGATCGAGGTGATCCCAAGCCCCTTGAGCGACGAGAAGCGCTAACGGCTCCGGACTTTGATTTCAGCAAAGAGCAGTGAGCCCGACACCCCGCGCCATAAAGCAACAGGGCGAGCCAGAACAATTAGCCTCGCCTGTTGTTCCTTTTCGCGGGAGGTCAATATGATCGCCGATCGCCCGGATCGTAATATCCACTGCCGATCGAGCCTCGCAGGCGCAAAATTGCTCGGTGCAGACGCAGCTCAAAGACATTCTGAAGGTTTTGGATTCCGGGCTTGCAGCGCACAATTGAATCATCTCGAACTGAGAGGCGCATAATGTTACCGGTCATGAGGCCGATAGGCCGAGCGTTGCAGATAAACCTCCAACCGCTCGCCAACGACGATAACACGCGGTTCCTGTTAACCTTTCATTAACCATTTTCTCGCAAATTCGGAGGCAACGGAAAATTTACCAAGTTGAATGATGTGTTAACCCAATCTAGGCCAATTCGTCTTAAGGGACGATCCTTCCTTGCGCTCGCGTTGACCCCCGAACTGCCGTTCGAGGACTGGCTTGTCCAGCTCGACGAGCTTGCAGCCCGTTCCGCCGGGTTTTTCCTTCGGCGGCCGATTGTACTCGACGTTCAAGACCTTGAGATAGATCGCGTGCAGCTGCGCGATCTCGTCAATCAGTTGGGCATGCGGAACGTCAGAATTATGGGGATCGAAGGTGCTCGCCCTTCATTGCTCGGCCCGGACCTGCCACCCGCGATGAGCGATGGTCGTGCTGCTTCAGACGTTGAATTGCCGACCAATGAGGAACCGGAAAAAGCAGTTCCTGCTGAGAGCATAGTTGCCGCAAACCCGCCAACGTCAAAGGCGATGTCGTCGATGGTCGTTAGCCAGCCTGTTCGTTCGGGGCAATCGTTCTTTCACCCCGAGGGCGACGTAACCATCGTCGGCTCGGTCGCATCCGGTGCGGAAGTGGTCGCAGGTGGATCGATTCATGTCTATGGCGCGCTTAGGGGGCGAGCGATGGCTGGTACGATGGGCAACTCATCATCACGCATCTTCTGCCGCAAGCTCGAGGCAGAGCTGATCGCCATCGACGGATTCTACCAGACCGCCGAGGACATGGAGCCGGGTCTCCGTGGAAAAGCGGTGCAGATTTGGCTCGAAGGCGAAACGATCAAGGCAGAAGCGCTCAGCTAAACCGAAGACGTAATCCTATTTAACTGGAGAGGTACATGGGCAAAGTAATCGTGGTCACGTCTGGCAAGGGCGGCGTCGGCAAGACGACATCGACCGCAGCATTGGGAGCTGCCCTCGCACAAAATGGCGAGAAAGTCGTGGTCGTGGACTTTGACGTCGGCCTGCGCAATCTCGACCTCGTGATGGGTGCGGAACGGCGCGTGGTCTATGATTTGGTCAATGTCATTCAGGGCGAAGCCAAGCTGACCCAAGCACTGATCCGCGACAAACGCGTGGAAACACTCTATCTGCTGCCAGCTTCGCAAACCCGCGACAAGGACAATCTCACACCGGAAGGCGTGGAGAAGGTCATAACCGCTCTCCGGAATGCTTTTGATTGGGTTATTTGTGACAGTCCTGCTGGCATCGAGCGCGGAGCGACGCTCGCCATGCGTCATGCCGACGTAGCCATCGTCGTGACCAATCCCGAGGTCTCCTCGGTACGCGATTCCGACCGCATCATTGGTATGCTCGACTCCAAGACTCTCAAAGCCGAGAATGGCGAACAGATGGAGAAGCATCTCCTTCTCACCCGTTACGACCCCGCTCGCGCAGAACGAGGCGACATGCTCAAGGTCGACGACGTTCTCGAGATTCTGTCGATCCCACTTCTAGGCATCATCCCGGAAAGTATGGATGTCCTGCGTGCATCCAACGTCGGTGCTCCCGTTACCCTAGCAGATGGTCGCAGCGCTCCAGCAATGGCTTACTTCGACGCTGCACGCCGGCTCAAAGGCGAAATCCTGCCCGTCACCATTCCTGGTGAAAAGCGTGGTTTCTTCGGTAAGATCTTCGGAAGGAAAGCGGCATGAACCTCTTTCGATTGTTTTCCCGATCGCAGTCCGCACCAGCTGCTCGCGAGCGGCTGCAGGTACTGCTGGCTCACGAGCGGGCCTCGGCCGGCGATTCGGACCTTGTCACCAAGTTGCGCGACGAGATTCTTCTCGCTATTGCCAAGCACATGCAAATCGATAGCGAGAAGGTGAGCGTGAAGCTGGAGCGCGGCCTCCAAGTCTCAACGCTAGTCGTCGATGTCGAAATTCCCTTCGATGCAGCGAGGAAGGCGGCCTAAGGGCCGCCACTTTCGTCAAAAGAAGAATAGCCCACCAATCCTACTCCATGATCACCTCAACGCGCAGAATCAAATCGCCCGCCAGTGGGCGGCTCATACCAATCCCTTAAAACGACGATCACCGGCTTCAAGCTCGGGAGCTACGTTGATGGTGACGAGCATACCGGGTGATTTTTAGAATTCCTTGTCTTTTGGCGAGAAGCGCTTCGCGACGCCGCTTTTTGTTTGCGACCTGACGCGCAAGCTCGGGGTCGAGTACAAGACCGCCTGGGTGCTGCTGGCCAAGATCAGGGAAGCGATCGGCAAGCGCCGGGCGAAGATGAAGCTCTGGGGCTCCGTCCAGATCGGCGGCAAGTACATCGGCGGACATATCAAGCCCGAGAACAAGAAGGAAGACCGCATCGACCGCCGCCGCAAGGAGAACCAGAACGGCAAACGCATGTGCGTCCTGTCGATTCGCGAGCACAATCCGGATGCGCCGAACCGGACCATCACGCGCGTCGTTTCCGACGAGAACCCCATGGCGGCCTGGGCTGTCCGCCGACGAGCACGGCTCATATGACGACCTCGTGGGGCTGGCGATCCTCCGGCGGGTAAAACAGTCAGGCCTATCAGACCGAGGACGGGACAGACACCAACCGGATCGAGAGCTTCTTTGCACGCGCCGAGCGCTCGTACGTCGGCATTCACCACCGGTTCTCGGTAAAATACCTGGACTGGTACATGGCGATGGTCGCGTGGAAGGAGGACACCCGTTACATGGGGCTGCGTTGGCAGCTCGCCGACGTACTGCGCACGGTCACGCACCGTACGACGTCGAAGAACCTTTGCGGGTATTGGCAGGGTGCGGCGGAGCGTATCGAGGACCAGGTCTGGACCGAGAAGACAGCGGTCGAGAAGCAACGATACCTGCCGTGACCGATTTGGGCTTCGTCAATTTCTCCAACGCCTATTGACAGTTTCACCGATATCATATTGAAAGTTTCCCCTGCATTCTATTGACACTTTCCCCGAAACTCTATTACAACTTTCCCCATATCGCTTTGCTGAGAAAATGAAGTGACCATCATGGACGAGAGTCTCCTCCCGCGTCATCTGCAGCCCCAACTAAAGGCTGCACTTACATCAGCGCGGGTGGTTAACATTATTGGACCGCGCCAGGTCGGGAAGACGACACTGGTACGCGATCTTTTGAGCGTTGGAAAATTCATCACCTTAGATGACGAGGGTGTGCTTGCAGCTATTGAGGCTGATCCAAAAGGACAGCTGGATGCCCTGCTGGCTGAGACGAAAGCAGGCCCCCTCATTATCGACGAAGCCCAAAGATCAACGAAATTAGCTTTGGCGTTGAAGAGAATCGTGGACGAAAACCGGGCAATGGGTCAGTTCGTCCTGACAGGTTCATCCAACGTTTTCACTTCGGCGCACGTGGCGGACTCGTTGGCAGGTCGGGTCCATACAATGACGATGCTTCCGTTGAGTGTCGCCGAAGCAAAGCGCATGGGGCCTGCGAAAATTCTCGACTGGGCATCGACGAATGACCGTCCCGATCCGCTAGACCTGCCTAAAGCAGAAACGTTGTCTCGGGCACAATACATCGACTTGATAGTCGCAGGCGGTTTCCCCGAGATACGAACTCTGGAAGAGCGCTGGAGGCAAAATCGATA
This sequence comes from Hyphomicrobiales bacterium, assembly GCA_900474095.1. GTDB lineage: Bacteria > Pseudomonadota > Alphaproteobacteria > Rhizobiales > Rhizobiaceae > Pararhizobium. The sequence goes on from UCOA01000080.1 coordinate 11,270, forward strand.
CACAGACTACGTTGACAGTGTCGTGGAACGCGACGTTTCGTACATCTTAAAAATAAGAAAATCGGACGCCATGAGGCGAATGATCGATCAACTAGCTACGCGCGTCGGAAACGAGCTGAATATAGACGAACTATGTTCGAACATCAGTTTACAAAGGAATACCACCGAGACCTACCTCGATATTCTAACGAAGCTCTCTCTATTGCGACGATTGCCTGCGTGGACCTCTGGAGAGTCCGGGCGAGACATACGACATCCAAAAATCCATCTTGTGGATACTGGGATCGTCACGGCTTTGAGGAGTATGAACGCCCAGAGCTTCAATATTGGCGCGAATCCCACAGCGCTTGGCGGCCTGTTCGAAAATTTCGTTTACAATGAAATGTGGAAATCCCTCCCTCATCAGATGCGTCAGTGGCGACTTTATCATTGGAGGCATCAACGAGGACGCGAGATAGACATCCTCGCTGAGTCAGACAAAACGATAGTCGGCCTCGAGATGAAGACATCGACTGCGGTTGAAGCAAAGGATTTTCAACATATGCGATGGTTTCGAGATGAAGGCCCAGGTAGGAACCGTCCCTTTGTCGGCATCGTCATCTATATGGGAGAGCGCGTACTCAGTTTCGGCGAAAACATGTTCGCGCTCCCTCTCTCGATATTTTGGTCATTCAAAGACAGTTAGTCTGAGTGGGCGGCCCGGTTTAATCCTCGGATTACCTGGCGATCTCCCACATTCTACGACGACCATCAGGAGCACCTGACCAGCGAACCAGCCCTGTCTGCTCCATGCGTTCGAGCAGGCCAGAAAACCTTCCAGCCAGGTAGGGCCGATCCTGTCAATCTCGGCTCCGAAGCCTTCGCGTTCGGCAAACTGTTTTGACAGATCGCCCGTGAGAATCGGCTCTTCCGCATCACGGAGAAGTTGAAGGACACCGCCACGTACGTCACGACCTCTGAGCAGGTCGGTGACACGGCGGCCAGGGGTTGACCGGTCCTTCCTCTTGGGCTGCTGATGAAGCTCGGAGTTTGTCATGCCCATCAAAGCAGTTTGACGGCGCATGGCAAAAAGGAAATAAGGATGCGGGTTCGGCGACGGATAAGGAGACCGGCCGCTTGCGCGTTCTGCTCGTCGAGGACAATCAAATTCTGGGAGAGGCCGTACGCGATCATATCGCGGCTGCCCATCATGCGCCGGACTGGATGAAGACGCTCGAGGACGCGCGCGCGTCGCTGCGTGCTGTCAGCTATGGTCTCATTCTGCTCGATCTTCGCCTGCCGGACGGCAGCGGCATCGCCCTTTTGAGGGAACTGCGGGCGTGCGGCAACACCACGCCGGTGATCATCCTGACCGCCCATGACCAGATTTCCGACCGGATCGAGGGACTGAACAGCGGCGCCGACGACTATCTCGTCAAGCCGTTCGATCTCGGTGAACTCTCGGCCCGGATGCTTGCCGTCATTCGCCGCCATGGCGGCAATATTTCGCCGGTAATCCGCTTCGGCGCGCTGAAAATAAGCCAGGTAGACCGGCGTGTCTTTGCCGGCGACGAGGAGGTCGGTCTCTCCGGCCGCGAATGGGCGGTGCTCGACACGCTGCTTTCCCGACCGGGCGCAATCATCTCGAAGGCCCGGATCGAGGAGGCGCTCTATGCCTTCGGCTCGGAAGTCGAGAGCAATACGGTGGAGGTCTATGTCAGCCGGCTGCGCAAGAAACTCGGCCGGGATCATGTCGTCACCGTGCGCGGCGTGGGCTACAAGATCGGGGCGCTGGCATGACACAACAGAAATTACGTGCGCAAAGCATGACGCAGCGGCTGATCCTCTGGCTGACGGGCGCTGCCGTTTCCTTCTGGTTGATCGCCGCATGTCTCGGCGTCTCGGTCATGAAAGACGAATTCGACGAATTCTTCGATGGCTCGCTGCAGGAAACCGCCGAGCGGCTGATGCCGCTGGTCCTTGATGATCTGCAGCGGCGCGAAGGGCCTACGTCACCGAAGCATATTCAGCGGGAGGTCGAGGACATGGACGACGAATATCTCGTTTACCAGGCCCGGGACGCGAGCGGAAAAATTCTCATTCGCTCGCATGATGCTCCGGAAAAGCCATTCGAAGCGCCGCTGAAGCGCGGCTTTTGGAAGAACGACGCCTACCAGTTCTATACCGCGCGCGCCGCCGACAACACGGTCTTCGTGCAGGTCGCCGATGCCCTGGAAAACCGCACAGAGGCGGTGACGGAAGGCGGCATGGCGCTTTTCCTGCCGGTCCTTATCCTCATTCCCGTCAGCGTTCTCCTGATCTGGCTGATCGTACGCCGGACGCTGGCACCCGTCGACGACCTGCGCAAGGCGATCGAGGAGAAGGATGGCGGCAACATGGCGCCGGTGCCATCCGGCATGCTGCCGCGCGAGCTCCGGTCGATCGCGCGCTCCGTCAATCATCTTCTGACCCGCCTGCAATCGGCTCTGGACGCGGAGCGGGAGTTCGCCGCCAACAGCGCCCACGAACTGCGTACGCCGATCGCTGGCGCGCTCGCCCAGACGCAGATGCTGATCGCCGAGCTTGACGGCCCGAAAATGCGGCGCGCGCAGCAGATCGAAATCTCGCTCGTGAGCCTTGGCCATACGGCTGAAAAACTGCTGCAGCTGGCACGGGCAGAAGCCGGCATCGGCGCGGGTAGCGAACATGTCGACCTCGCCAGCGTGCTCGAACTCGTCGTGACCGATTTTGAGCACAGCGATCCGGCGTCCTCTCGGCTGCGCTTTCATCGCCAGGCGGGGGCGGTGCTTGAAGGCAGCTACAGCGTAGACGCCTTCGCAATCGTCCTGCGCAATCTTATCGAGAACGCCATGTCACACGGCCGCAAGGACGAAGCGGTGGATGTCCGGCTGGAAAAGGGCGGCGTGGTACGCATCGTCAATGGTGCGGCGGCACTTTCACCGGGTGAACTGATCTCGATCCGCAAGCGTTTCGGTCGCGGTGCGACAACCTCTGCCGGCTCCGGGCTGGGGCTATCGATCGCCGAGCGGCTGTTGCAGCAGATGAATGTAGGCCTCGAGGTCCTTTCGCCAGCGACAGACCGTGACGAGGGGTTCGAGGTGGTGCTGCGGTTCCCGTCGATAGCTGACGCTGCCTGACGGTAGCTAGATCCCCTCAATGGCAAGAACGAGCTGCTCGGTTTGCGCCTTCATGACAGGACATTAGGCTTGAAACCCAGGCAGCTTGCGGTTTTTCAACGTGCGGTTTCCGCATGTCTTTACGCATAAACCGCACCGTCCGTCGTCATGATAAAACGAACGATAATGACAGATTTCGGTTATCAGGATGTTACAGCTAGGGTTCCATGAGCCCGCATCAATGCCATCAGCATCGGCCCGAGTGAAAATTCGCCTCGTCTTGCCTTTCCGGTCAAATGCCGCAGGTAGCCGCCAGCCGAGTTGATATGCCCTGCCCTCTCCAGGATGCACGCCATAGCTACCGCAGCGTTTTCAGGTCCCATGGTGTCGCAGGCATCCTGATACGCCGTCGGACTGACCCCAAGCATGGATCTCACTACCACGGCGGCGGACATCAGTTCTCGCCAACTGCCGACCAAGCCGCCCGGTCCGTAATCGATGATATCTGGGCATGCCTGGAGGACCATCCCCAGCGGGAATGCCTTTATCGGCTCGTTTGCTGATCCGCTGCCAAGGTTCGATTTCGCGCCATTTTGCTGGTCGAAGCTTGGTTCAAGTTCAATAATGGAATCGGTATTAGAATTCTGTATGTGGCGTTCATAATGGTCGTCATTGGTGTCGGTTTTTTCTAGTTTCATCTGCATTTCCAGCAAATTAACGATCTCGTCGCGAAGCATCTGCATCTCTTCGAGAATTGGCAGCAAATCGCTGGTAGTCGGGGCACGCGGAATCCGCGCGAGCAACGCTACGAAATGTCCCTCGATCATGCCCCAATTGCCCGCAGCGCCCTCCTCCATGGCGGCGGAGATCAGTTTGCGGACATCGCGCCGGCAGATCGACAGTGTCTCCTTGGTCAGACGGAACCGTTTGCGCTCCTCGGCGACTTGTCGGGCCATATGAGCGAATTCGTCGGCGCGGGCGAGCATAGGCGCTAGGCTGAAGCCGAAGGCCTGCTCAAGGTCACCGGATCCATTGCGGCGGGCATAGCGCTTGCCATTCGGGCTGTCTCTGCGAATAATGAGTCCAGCTTCGACCAATGCAGCCAAGTGCCGCCTGAGCGTCGTACCTGCGATCCCATGAGCGCGAACGGATAGTTGAGCATTGGATGGAAAAACGACGAGACCGCGTTTTTCAGACAATTCGCTGTCCGGATAGAATGTCAGCAATGCATCAAGCACAGCGAGCGTTCGGTCCTGGATCCCGAGTATCCCCCTCGCCTCACAGGCGTCACGGAAAACTTTCCATTTGTCGGCGGTCTTACCGCCGGTGATTTCGGCCGTCTCAAGCTGCCTTTTCATCAAGGCAAGCGTCATCGGCCGCCGCCCTGCGGGCGTCGTTACACCATACGTCTGCATTTTCCTTCACCTTCTGTCAGGCAAAAGAAATCCAGTCACCAAAACGGCGTCAAAGACTCTTGACTGTGATTCGGGGAAATGCGATTCTCTAGGTGCGAAACTATGAGAGAGGCTTCCACGACGGCGACGTTTTGGGGGCCTTTTCTTTTGCGGTTCAGTCTCCTATGTTCTTTGACTGCACAAACTCTTCGTAGAGAGCGTTGAGCTTAGCCTCGACAAAGGACCCGAATGCTGGCTCGATCCCTTTGTCGAAGACAAGGTTCAGTTTCTCGTCGGTTTCTGAAATCTTGACGACTTTCCCGCCACTCGCGGTTTTCCAGATTGTCGTCCGAGCCTTCTCCTTTGCCTTGCGGAGTTGGTCATAGATCGCCTGAAAACGTTCGTCCGACGTCATATCCTGGAAGTTCGGTTCCTGACTGAGCTTGATGGCTCTGGACCTTTTCCCGCTTTCCTCGAGAAGGTCAGCAATTTCCGCCCACCGTGTGCGGCCAAATCCGGGCGCAGCGCCAATTGCTTCGATCAATTCTCCAGGAAGGCGGTCGACCAGCGCAATCATGCGTGAAAGTGCTGCTTTATCGACGCCAAGCGCTGACATTATGACGTCGCGGTTAAACTGGCGGGCTTCCAGGCGGAAGGCGAAGAATGAGCGTTCAATGAATGTCAGATCAGTGCGAGCGTTATTCTCTTGCCCTTGGCTTACGACGAGCTGCTCGTCACTTAGATCGCGTACAACGGCCTTGACGGCCCCACCTATTTTCTTGACAGCGGCCAGGCGGCGATGTCCATACGCAACCTGAAAGCGCCCTTGCCGTTCGGGGTGCGGACGAACAAGAATCGGCACTTGCTGCCCGTGCTCTCTAATTTGGGCAACCAGCGTTTCCTGATCCTGTGCGCTGACACCTAGGCGGTCCACGACGAATGAACTGTCTATCAGCAATGGATCGAGCTCGACGACTGTCAGGCCCTTCGCGAGTTGCCTTTCCAGATCATCGGCACGCTGCGCCTTTTCGTTGATTCCACCCAGTGATTGCGAGATGGCGCCGACTGGGCTTGCACGCCGAAGCGGCTTTTCGAAGCCCGCCAGCGGCCGCGCATTTGTAAGGGTATCGTCAATGTCTGCTGCTGCGGCTGGGTCGGGCTCGCCCAGTCCGAAAATATTCTTGCGAGCCATGGGTTACTTCCTTCCCCAAGTCTGCTTGATAAGATCCTCGATCTCTGAGTTCACTGCTGTAAGGGATTCTAACGCGCGATCATACGTCCCTCTTGTGAACTGGCTGCGATCAACTTCGTAGAGCGTCTGCTTGGTCAAGCCGGCGTCTGAAATCGCGGTCGATTTGACCATCGCGTTCTCGAGCAACCGGTTGCCGAAAATTGACTTCATGAAACCCGACATTTGCGACTGCGGACCATCGTTCGGCTCAAAACGTGTTACGAGATAACGCATCCAGTCGTAATCCATCGTCCCGCCCGCATTCTCCACGACGCGAAGCAGATCTCCGGTCATATGCAAAAACTGGCTCATGGACATGACGTCCAGCATCTGGGGATGCACGGTTATCAGAACCGCCGTTGCCGCACAAAGCGCTGACAAAGTGAGGAAGCCCAGTTGGGGAGGGCAGTCGATCACAACAATATCGTAGGCACTCTCAATCTCGGCCAAGCGCTCGCCAATTCGCGCGAAGAACATCGAGTCGACGCTCTGGCGCGCTGCAAGTGCCTTGGGTGTCTCATGCTCGAACTCCATGAGTTCGAGATTGCCCGGAATGACGTGCAGGTTCGGGGTGTAGGTCGCCCTTACAATTTCGGTAATATCCCGTTTTGCCACGTCGTACCGGATTGCACCGTAAATGGTCTCGTTCTCGCCGACATCCAGTTCAGGCTGATGCCCGAAGAGCGCCGAAAGAGATGCCTGAGGGTCCAAATCCACGGCCAGAACCCGATAGCCTCTCAGCGCCAAGAACTGGGCGAGATGGGCGGAAGTCGTGGTTTTACCCGAACCGCCCTTAAAATTCATGACAGAGATTACCTGTAATTTCTCTCCGTCACGACGATGGCGAACGTATTTGCGAGGCCCCTTTCCTCCCTCGTCAAGGATATGCCGCAGGGCTTCGATATCCTGCACGGAATACATTCGCCGACCGTTTGCCAATGGCTCTGGGCCGTGCCCATCGGCAACTATCTGCCGCAGGTAGCCCTGATGAATGCCAATGAAGTCTGCCGCCTCTGCTGGGGTGAACTGACGAATGGTCTTAAGGGCGGTGGGCGGAAATGTCCGGTGCTGGTGAGCCTGGAGCTGGCGCGACAACTCATCCGCGTCAGACGAAATGAGGGAGCGCAAATTGTCGCTCTTCTTGCTATTTGCCGTGTTCAACATCTTTGCCTCGAGAATGAAAATCCGCGCTTTTTGCAAGGTACGCGATCGAAATGCGCTGATCGCAATAGACCCGATTCTAAGCCGTGTGGCAAAGAGTTTTTCGTTAGCAATGAGTTAACGGCTGCTCAAAAGAAATCGGCGCATGACCTTCGTTGTACATGTACAACTGAAGGCTTGGAGAGGCGTACGTGATTCCCGAGCCGCAGTGTAGTCTGCCAGCCTGCTTTCAATCCCTCTAGTCTAGCACAGTAGCGCCATAAATGATCCGTGACGGCGGATTGCGCGTTCCAAGCTTGCTGATCGTTCTGGAGCCCAGGGGAATAGAGCCCGCCGCGCAAACGCGCGACGGCAGGCCAAACTTCATAGGGTCCGTCTGGTCTTCGCGGGCCAGAACTTCTCCTGCTGTACAACCCGACCTTTCGATGTGTCTGCGAGTCCCCTTCTCGCTGGCCGAGCTATCTTGAAGTCCAGAGCGTGTTGTTGGAAAAAGATGAACACGGCTTCACGGAAGCAGCGCCGGTAACCGCGAAGGATCACGTTGTGAATCCGTCGCCTGTGGCTAAATGAAGAGATCAACCAGTCCTGGAGGCTGTCGGGGAGGCTTCGGTGCGTCTTATGGATACACAGGAGGGCCGTCTCGGCGACCAGTCAAGGTGCACCGGAAATTATGACGGACACGGAAGTCATTTCCCGGCTTCCACCAATTGATGCGCCGGCCCCGCTGAATAGGTAAGAAAAGGAGCGGCCGCGGCAAAGATTCCTCGGACTGTCGCCGTGGATAAATTCCGATTTAGATTGCCGAAGGTGGGCCTCGTCGCTTCCAACAGTTGGTACAACAGGGTCATCACCGACCCGATGTTCGAGACGGAGGGCTGCATCGGCGCGGCTCAGCGGCGCCGGATGACGACAGGGCAGGGGTTGCCGGAAACTCGCCCCAGGGTACTCGCTAGCCAGACGGCCAGCTACAGCCCCGCACCCTTGGTGAGATTGACCCGGGACATATCCTTCCCGTGTTTGTATTTGCGGGTCATTTCGGTGGAGGCATGGCCGAACTGTTTCTGTATCTCGTCGAGTTCGCCCGGGGAGGCGAAGCCGGCGCGCAAGGAATGCCCGGAGAATTTCTGCGCCCTTTCGCCCTCGGTTAGATCGCCGCGCACGCCGGCTGCCAGCACCGCGCGTTTCACGAGGCGCGCCACCTCCTGGTCGTTCAATCTGTCCGAGCCCACCGATTTGCCCTTGTTCGTGACGCGGCGGAAGAGGGGCCCATGGGCGATCTTGGCGAGCTTGAGCCACATCTCCAGCGCAGCTGTGGGGCAGGTGGCATCCGACGAGCCGCGGCCGAGTTCGATCTCGCGCCAGCCGGTCTTGCCGCGCAACGTCACCAATAATCCCTTATCGAGTATCTCCACCCAGCCGCGGCCGTCCTGCGTCTGGTCTTTTTTCATGTCAAGCCCGACGATTTCGGAGCGCCGCAGGCCGGCGGCAAAACCAACCAGCAGCATGGCGCGATCGCGAATGCCTCTCAAGCTCCCCTGATCTAGAGTTTCCAGCATGGCGATAATATCTTGCGGCATGACCGCTTCCTTCTGGACCGGCGGTTTTGCGCGTGTATTGCGGATACCGGCGATGACTGCGGCGATATGGCGGTCTCTACGGTTCAGGGGGTGGCCGCGCTGGGCATAATTCCAGCTGAGTGAAGATAGGCGGCGTTCGATGGTCGAGACCGAATTCGGTTTTTTCTCTCTCGTGACAGTCCCCGACGCGCAGGCGGCGATATAGAGACCGACAACCTGCGGTTCCGGGGGGAGGGGGAGCACGTTCTGGCGGCGGCACCAGGCGGCGAAATGCTTCCAGTCGCTGGCATAGGCACGCCGGGTATTTGCGGAAGTGGCGGCCCCGACGTCACCACGGGCACGCTCCGCGAGATGCGCGGGATGGGCGGGCATTGCGCTCGGCGGCTCCGCGGGTGAAGTTTTGCCGGACCCTGCCTGACTATCTCCAGTCTCGACAAGAGCAGGGAGGGTAGTGATTCCGCTTGTTCCAGTCATCGCTTTCCTCACAGTATTGCCTTCCGTTTGCGAACCTGCCTCGGTTCGCGCTTCTGCGGCGTGACGGCCGATAGAGCGTCAGATGATTTTCTGGCTATCACATGCGCGGTGTACCATCATCGTCGGCAAGGCGCGAGTTGGGATGACGGGCCACTTGTCGCCAGCGTCTGTCGACGGCATCAGCACCTGGTTAGCCGTCGTTAGATCCTTCGCCGCTATCTCGGCGATCAGATCTTCGTCTCGGTGCTTCGCACGGAGAATCGGCGGCACGCCCAGCGAGTTTTCCGGACAATGGGACCGCCCGCGCACAGCGACTTTTACGTCGGTCATGGAGGTGTGATCACTGGGCGCCCTGACAAGCCTTTTGTCCACGAGTTCGAGCAGGTTCTCCAGCGCGTAGCCAGGCACATCGCGACGCTCTTTCAATTCCCGTACGGCATGACGGATTGCTTGGCTGGCCAAGGCATATTCTCCGGCATCGGCGGACCTGCAAATGAAGCCGGCTATTTCCGGCCTCAGCGCAATTGTGAGTTTTTCAGCGGAAGCCACCCACGAGTCTCCTAATTTGTTGTACGAACGGTAAGATGGTGTGCGGCCGGCAGGCTGCATGCCATCTCAACACAGTTTGAGCGATGCTCTTCCTGATGGGTCTTTTTTGGGTTCTGATCGATGATACTGGTCGATTCGCACAATATAGACCAGAACGAACATTATCGTTCGTAATATGGTTGCGACACTCTGTGCGGTTTTTCTTGATGTTGTTGGCAGAAAGCGCACTCGACAGTCAGGGGCGCTCAGCCCCTCGATTCGGAAGCGTCATCGACCTTCGTCCACACAAGTGACCATTCATCCCTGCCGCCTTCGTTGTGGACATAGCGGCCGCGGCTGCCCCGTTGATCACGCAATGCGTCCTTGATGACCCATTCCGGCGGGGCAATTCCCGGCAGCCTCAGGATTTGAAGAGTGTCGTGCAGTTCTGGAAGCGTGGTGACTCTCCGGATGGCCCGTCGGCCATTTGCTTTTATCTTCCAGGCATAGTGCGCCATGGCGATGTCGTGCTCGATTTTCATCGTATCCTCCTTTTTTCTCTAGAACATAAGGAGATCCTAATTTGTTCCCTCGTGCTATTTCAGCGTCAAGACGGAACGTCCCGATTTACCCGTTCTGTTCCAGGGTCAAGTGCGTATCTTCCTTCCTGCTGGCTACACGACGTTTGCCGCCTGCCGCACCATCGGGATTTCAGAGCCCCGCCTCCCCGACCCATGCGGCTGAAACTCAGGGGCATATGGCACCCGGGGCGCAAATTCTCCGCGCACCCTTGAAGGGTCGCTCCGAGTCTGAGTGAGGCATCCTGTCGCCGACCGGGCAGTTGGTTCCGACGTGGAAACGACGCGGTAAGCGGCCCATACGGCCAAGCCGGCCGAGATGGCGCAGATAACAATGTAGGCGTACAGAATCCGCACGGCGCTGCCTTCGGCTTGCCTCACGCTATTATGGGCGGATGCACTTCAGAATGCCAGTTTATTCGCCTCTGCGGTCCAGCAAAAGACCAATGACCGCAAGCGCCGCAACCCGACATAAGACGCCACTGTTCACCTTAACCGAACAAAAGAGTTTCGAGCTCGAAAAGACTCGAAAAGAGAGGTGTCGTGGTGCTCCGGCTGAGCGAACCGCTCGGTGCATTTCAGCCCCAATAAATTCGCGCAGAAGCAATCGAGAATCCTAGCCGATGCGCTTTCCTGCACGCGCTGCGATTCTCTCGTAGGCATTATAGGCCGGCGCGCGTCGTGGATAGACGACGTCCGTCCAGAGATGCAGAAGTGCTTTCATGTGCTCACGGCCGGAGCTAAGGCTCACGATTGGCGCGAAGGGCGTCATTGCCGTGTTCGCGGCGTCGGGATAGAGGCGCGCAAACTCAGCAAAGTTCGTGAAGTCCTCGTAGTTGCGAGCCTGGAGCAGGAAGGTTTCGGCGGGAGCGCCTTCGGCCAAAATCACATCGTGGCTATCGAGTACGATGTGGAAATATTCGATCGTCGCGCGGTCTTGCGGTAGGCCGGGCGCAATCGAGATCCCATTGACAAGCTCCTTCGCCCTGATGAGAACGCCGTCGATGAACAGAGCGTGACCCGGCGAGAGATAGAGGTCGCTGTGGGGTGTCCGTTCATCGAGGGCGTGGCGTGCAACGCGGACCGGCATCACGCCATTGTTCCAGGCCTGACCGCTACGCTTGTAGACATGGCGACCGATCCATTTGACCGCCATGGCTTCGCCGCGCACGGTTTCAACACGATCGCCGATTTGAAGATCCTCGATGCACACCTCGCCCGTCGGGGTCATGATGGAGGTGCCTCGCAGGAAGCACATCGGGCTGCCCCCGGACTGACCATGCCCCCCGGGCTTGCCGTCATGTTTCCACCACTTCTTTCCCTTGGCGATAGCATTCGAAGACGGGAGCATTGCCGACGCGAGGATACCCATCGCCGCGAGCCTGGCACTCATTGCAGCGGCCAGACCGAGGAAGTGACGCCGCGCGCTATGGTGTGGCCTGTTTGGTTCATTGCTGGACATGGTCCCCTCCTGTTTCAGCTCGCCGGGCCTTCAAAGGATCGTTGCAAATTGCCCAGTCCTGGTTTGCAACTCAAGGAAGAACCTTATTCGCTCTTGTTCAAAGCGGCCAATGGCGCAAGTGGTGGAGGCCGCCCGTACCTTTGGAGGAGGTCTACTTCCAAGGTTTATGGAACGCGGTGGGTCTCGGTCGAACAGCGCCTTGGCCGCGTCACGCTGCTCGCTCCGCCGCGCCGACAGGACGAGGGTTCGGCATGATGACATTGTTGATGCAGGTGAAACTCGGTTGGCGAGGGCGACGGGCATCGCGGGTGCATGTCCGTCATGCCGGCTTTCACACGTCGGACAATGGTGAAGAAATTTTAACAGTGATATCTCGTTATTTGCACACTGTCATTTCGTGAGTGGCAACGACGTTCAGCAGCGGTGGCTCAAGCGGTTTGTTCTTCAGGGACTGTGTAATCGCGTTCGCGGTGCCGAGTTGACCTTCCCAAAACATCACATCCCTACCACTTGGGTCACTACGCGCGGGTCCCGATCATGCACGGAGGCTCGGATGGTCCGGGCGGCGCAGCAGTCAGCCCGCCTGAAGATGTCATCATCCAGTGTCAACTTCAACGAAGCCTCACGATCTGGTTCCAACGGCGGCGAACAAATCTGGACGGCGGCATGAACGAGCCCGGCCGCTTCACACAACCCTTTGCATACGCTCGGCGGTCGCCGCAATGAATGCCAGCCGGGCTTTGTCGACGGACATTTTGCGCTCCAACGCCAGCCGGCAGCAGAGCCTCGCATTCAAATAAAGACCATCCGCCGGTTCGCAGCCGAGAACTTCAAAGGCTTCGAGAGGGCCGCAGATGCTATGAACGCGTCCGTCGGGAAACGTCACGATGACCGGTTGCCACTCAATTTCGGTTGGCTTGGGGATTTCATTTGGATGCATTGGTGTCCTCCCAATCACCATCAATCCGACACATGCGCTCAACGCGCAGCAAAGGAATTTGTTCCTTGTGGACACCGCCAGGCGCGTGGCTGGCGGTGTCGCGCATAGTGCCGCATGAGCCTCAACGGCCGGGAACAAATAGCCCCGACACAGGTTTTCAGCAGACAAGGAGATCACAAATGCAAATCCCGGCACCCAATCACATCATTGGTGATATGAACCGCAGCTTGGAGTGTGAACAGCATTTTGCAGCCCCAATCCGCGACCTTCTCGATCAGGCAGTAACAGCAGGGTGGACGGCCCAAGAGGTCTTTATTGCGATCGAAGAAGTGGTAAAAGATCTGCGAAGCGCTTACAAAGAAGATCCAAATTCCGCTGACACAACGACTGAGACGCCGCCCGACGGCTTGTCGGCTGCCGGTTAGCCGCATATCGCGATGCCAAAAAACCCGTAAGGATAAGGAAGCGGTCGGGATGTCGTGCGGTGCCCAGGTGTGGGATCAGTTGATCTGGATGTTTCAAGCCGACTGAACCCGGTCGATCAGTTCGACAGCAGGTACCTCCGTTTGCGGTTCCATTGTGAGGAAGAACGGCTTTAGGAAGGTCCCCAGTTCTCAAGGGTGCTTCGCAAGTGAGCGTCAATTAGCCTCGGGCCTATCAACCGCTCGGCTCGCGTTCGAAGTCGAAAATGCCTTGAGTGGCAAGTGCTGCGGCGCCGCGCGCCCGTGAACTCGGCACCCAGTCGGCAACGAGTTCCGGCTTGGAGAAGAATGTGAATTCTACCATTGTTTTTCGTATCGGGACGAGAAGCGCATCACCGAACTGCACTGCTTCCCCGCCCACCACGATGATCTCCGGATCGAAAAGATTGACCACGTCCGCCAAATGGCTCCCTATCCGCGTACCGCAGTCCGAAAGGATAGAAAGCGCTAGGTGATCTTTTTGCTCGACGCAGCTAGCGAACTCATCGCGGCTTATCGAGGAGCCGGTCCGGCTTTGCCATTCGTTCAGCATGTAGGATTCCGAGGCATGCGCCATCAGGCAGCCATGCCGGCCGCATTCGCAAAGCCGGCCGTTTGCGACAGACGTGATGTGGCCCAGCTTGCCGGCAGCGCTGTGGCTACCGTGATAAATCTCACCCTTGATTACAAGGGAACAGCCAATGCCCGCGCCGACCGCCAGCGCCGCAAAATTGTGATGGTCGCGCCCCACACCGAACAGCCGCTGGGCAACCGCAAAGGCGTTTACGTCGTCATCGATCCAGACGGGGACATGGACGCTCGCAGCGAGCAGTTCGGCAAAGGCTAGATTTTTCCATCCGAAGCGCGGGCTCTGCAAGCAAATGCCCTTGGACGGGTCGATTTCACCTGGGATGGAAACGCCGATTCCCCTGATTTCACCCTCCTGCCGGCCGGCCTGCGCGAGTAGTCTCGGTATTGTTGCCGCGATGGATTGGATCATGCCCTCCGGGCTGGTATCGGCGACATCAGCCACCAGCGCGAGCGGCGTCGTCGCGAGATCGGCAAGTACGAAATCATGTGGTCTCTAACGGTCAGCTCGAGATTCATCGCATCATCGCTGCGACCGAACCGGGGCATGTTGTCAGCCCGCAGGTAGAGGCCCATGTCGCCTGCTGTGCTCTACGGCGAATGTCCGAGCCGGGGGCATTTCAAACGATGCTTTGGACGATCCTTTGTTGGCCGCGATACAGTGTGTGCGAGGATCGGAGGGGTGACCGGATGTGTGATCGTCGCATCCTTGGCCCGACCGACTGTCAGCGATGGGAGGTAAAAAGCGGACTTGAAAACGATATTGCTCGTTGACCGAATGCTACCGGCACGACGGGACCTGTTCCGGCGGTCACTCGATCGGCCAGCTCGATCTGCCGACGAAAAAGCCGGAACCCGGTCACTTGCCCGATGGAGACGCGGTGCGGATCCGGATCAACGCCTGATCCTCTGCGGCCCGCCGGCTTTTCGATGCCACGCGTAATCTGCCGAAACGATGTCACAGCCACAGTCATCGCGGTACATGCCAAGCCAATAGGTTTTTGGGAACCAAAGCGGGACTGCGCTGTTTCCTGAGCAATCCATCCCAACCTCCGGAGACTCCCATGGCCAAGAAAACATCCCCATCCGTTTCCGCTGCGAAATTAGCGAAAGGTCCGGCGACGATCCATGATCAGAAGCTGCAACGTGGCGAAGGAGGCGAACTCCACCAACTCTCCGAGGCAGATACTTCCGTCCTGACCACCGCTCAGGGCGGACCGGTCGCTGACGATCAGAATTCCCTGCGTGTCGGACGGCGTGGACCGCTTCTTATCGAGGATTTCCATTTCCGCGAAAAGATCTTTCACTTCGATCACGAGCGCATCCCAGAACGCGTCGTGCATGCTCGCGGCTACGGTGCGCATGGCTATTTCGAAACCTACGATTCGCTTGCCGCCTATACAAGGGCCGATATCTTTCAGCGTTCCGGCGAAAAGACGCCCGCGTTTGTTCGCTTTTCGACCGTTGCCGGCAGCAAGGGGTCTGCGGATCTCGCCCGCGACGTGCGCGGCTTTGCCGTTAAACTTTATACAAAGGAAGGCAACTGGGACATCGTCGGCAACAACATTCCGGTGTTCTTCATCCAGGACGCGATCAAATTTCCAGACATCATTCATTCGGTGAAACCAGAGCCGGACAGCGACTTCCCGCAGGCGCAATCGGCGCATGACAATTTCTGGGACTTCATCAGCCTGACGCCAGAGAGCATGCACATGATCATGTGGGTGATGTCGGACCGTGCCATTCCGCGCTCCTTCCGCTTCATGGAAGGCTTCGGCGTCCATACGTTCCGGATGATCAACGCCAAGGAGGAATCGACCTTCGTGAAATTCCACTGGAAGCCCAAGCTCGGGCTGCAGTCGGTCGTTTGGAACGAGGCGGTCAAGATTAATGGCGCTGATCCGGACTACCATCGCCGCGATCTCTGGGAGGCGATAAAATCCGGCAATTTCCCCGAATGGGAACTCTGTCTGCAGCTCTTCGACC
The DNA here is from genome assembly GCA_900474095.1 of Hyphomicrobiales bacterium. Taxonomy (GTDB): domain Bacteria; phylum Pseudomonadota; class Alphaproteobacteria; order Rhizobiales; family Rhizobiaceae; genus Pararhizobium. The sequence continues at coordinate 26,766 of UCOA01000080.1, forward strand.
AGGATTTCGCCGACAATTTCGACTTCGATATTCTCGATCCGACCAAGATCATTCCCGAGGAAATCCTGCCGGTACAACCGGTAGGCCGCCTCGTACTCGACCGCATGCCGGAGAATTTCTTTGCCGAAACAGAGCAGGTCGCATTCATGACGCAGAATGTGCCTCCGGGCATTGATTTCTCCAACGACCCACTGCTTCAGGGCCGGAACTTTTCCTATCTCGATACCCAGCTCAAGCGGCTCGGGACCACCAATTTCACGCATCTACCGATCAATGCGCCGAAATGTCCGTTCCACCACTTTCAGCAGGATGGTCATATGGCAATGCGCAATCCCATCGGCCGTGCGAACTACCAGCCGAATTCCTGGGGCGAGGGGCCGCGTGAATCGCCAGCGCAAGGTTTCCGACATTTTCCGGCAGAGGAGCAAGGGCAGCCGGTGCGCCTGCGGCCGGAGAGTTTTGCCGATCACTATAGCCAGGCGCGCCAATTCTATATCAGCCAGACGCTTCCCGAGCAGCGTCATATCGCGGCGGCGCTGACGTTCGAACTCAGCAAGGTCAAGACACCGGTCATCCGCGAGCGCATGGTATCGCACCTTCTGAATATCGATGAAACGCTCGCGAGCACCGTTGGCGCAAAGTTGGGCATCAAGAATATGCCCAAGCCTGCCGAGTGCGCGATACCGACGCGCCAGGACCTTGAGCCTTCGCCGGCTCTCAGCATTATCGAACGAGGTCCGAAGCGCTTCGAGGGCCGCAGGCTCGGTATTCTTGCAACCGATGGCGTGGACGCGGCTCTGCTCAATGCATTGATCACTGCAGTCACTAAGGAAAGGGCGACCTTTGAAATCATAGCTCCCAAGGTCGGCGGCGTCACCGCTTCGGACGGACAATGGATCGAAGCTCAGCAGATGATCGACGGCGGCCCGTCCGTTCTTTACGACGCTGTTGTCCTTCTCCCTTCTGCGGATGCAATCGACGACGTCGTGCAGGAGGCGACCACACGCGACTTCGTTGCCGATGCCTTCGCCCATTGTAAATTCATCGGCTATGGCGACGCGGCCATGCCCCTCCTCGAAAAGGCCGGTGTGGCTGAAAGTATCGATGAAGGCGTCATCTCCATAGAAAGCGAGAAGGATGCGGAAACCTTCATCGCCAAGCTTGGCAAGCTGCGTATCTGGGCGCGCGAGCCCCTCGTTAAGCTGAGCAGGACGTCCGCGCCGGTTAAGTGACGACGATGTTTGTTTGGGAGGTGACCGGGCGGACTCGGTCAAGGTTGTGGTGTTGCCCACGCTGCCAGCGAAGTGCTTTTTCTGGGCGGAGAGCCGCAAAGTGTGGCGAGCGTCACCATAACAATGACAAGCGCAGGCGTGGCGTCGGCGTTCCCTTATGCGCAAGCCCAGCTGCAGCGTAACTGTTCCAGAGTGGGAACAATTCGGCGCCCGTTTTGTTACCGAGGTCCGACGCCACAACGAGAGTATGGTTCAAAGGCATCAACGCCACGCTGCGACCGTGCTCCGGAAGCCGACACGGTTCACCCACAACTAGGGACGCAGACGTGGGAAGTTCAGACAGGAGGCTTAGATGTCGCTGACGCTTGTAAGTTCTGCCTTCGCCGAGGGCGGCAAGATACCGGAAAAGTATTCAAGAATGGGCGAGAACCTTTTTCCGCCGCTGGCCTGGAATGGAGCCCCAGATGGCGTACAGAGTTATGCGCTGATCGTCGAAGACCCTGACGCGCCCAGCGGAACGTTCAGACACTGCGGCATTTTCAATATTCCGGCCGAAGTAAACGAGTTGCCGGAGAGCGCGGATACCGCACCCGGCGGCGGTCTTCGGTTTTCGGAAAACGATTTTGGCAACGCTCGTTACGACGGGCCTCAACCGCCAAAGGGTCATGGCGTGCATCACTACCACTTCCGGCTCGCAGCGCTCGACATTCCAAACCTCTCCATCCCGTCGTCGGCCGGTATTGAGGCGATGTGGCGTGAGGCCAGGAAGCATACGCTCGCTCAAGCGGGCTTAAGCGGAACGTTCGAGGTTCCATGAACCGACATCCCGGTTAACTCTTGGTTCCGCGTTAAAAAGGAAGGTAGAGACGGTGCAGAACTTAAAGCTCAAAAGAAGACCCCGAGGCGCCTTTTGCCACACACAAAGCCCCCGGCGGACGCGAAACGCCGGTCAAGCTTGTCAGCCAGTTCCGGCATGGTGATGTCGGGCGTGGCTTTGAGCTGAGCAAGCAGAAAGGACCTGTAGGCTACAAGCTTGCCGCTGCCTGACGGAGGGCCTTGGCTGGCCGGCGATATCGCATTGTCTTGCAGCGGCCGGCATCAGCGGCACTCTTATGCATTTCGGGCCTTCATTCCACTCCGTCAATCAAGACCGCATTACACATCATACTCTGCCTACGGAGTGGCAGGATCACCTGATATGCGGGAGAGTTGTACCAAGCCAAGGCGGCAGTCCGGGAGGGAAACTCCAGGATCACTGTCCGATCAAACGGCCACTCGCCTTCGACCACGGTGAATTCGCCGCTTCGGGTGACGATCCTTCCCTCGAACGGCGCCAGCGTCGACATGATCACCTTTCGATAGGCGTCAAATTTTGCCGGGTCGTGCAAATTCTCCTGAAAGATGTAGTAGGCGCTCATCCGGCGAGTTTAGCACAAATCTTCGTCAGCCAGCATGACGGTAGCTCTTGATATTGCCGGTATATGCCATAGCTCTAAAATTACAGCCGCCGATCAGCACGCCCCTGCTTTGATCGGCCGGTGGTCAGCAAAACTCGTCGGGAGGATGGTATGAAGTACCATGAACTTGATCAACTGCAGACCCTTGCCAGGATCGGCCAGGATTATCCTCAGCTCATGCCGCTCGACAAACGTCTCCAACGTTGGGTCGAGCTTCTCGAAGCGGATCCCGACCGGGTCCTCTCGACATTGCATGAGACCGAATATCAGCCAGCGACGGTGCGAGCGGCTACACGGTGCAACCATTCGGCGATCTCCGTTGCCTTCAGTGACCCTCTTCTTCGGGCTGCTGGATTGAAGGACGACACTTACGGAGAGGCGAAGCGGTTTTTCGAGCTCTCGGACAGGCAGTTGCACAGAATTGTCTGCTCCTGCCATTTCGGCGCGATAGCTAGCGCTGGAAAGGTCGCGCGCTATATCCGGGCAAGGCATATTGATCGGCGGCAAGGCATTTGGGGCCGCTTGCGCGCAATATTCGCTTGAATCTTGAAGCCTCACTGTTCTTCGAGAGCTCTCCTGGCCGTATGAAATACGACCCGTTAGGCGGCCCGGAGATTCGTATTTGGCTTGCGACAGAATAACAATTCGGTGGCAGAAATGTCACCGTCGTTGCCTTTGGGTACCAAATCATTCCCGGTCCCGCATTGCGGCTGATTTCATCCGACCACCTCTCTGCAGAATCCGGCTTAGGATTTATAAGGCCGACCGGATTGGCCGCAACCTTCGTACGGGACGATCTCCTCGCGCACATCAAAATGGTTCAGATCCCGGCACTCGCATCGTCCGTGCGGAAGGAACCGCTGTATCGTCGGGCCTTGATGTGTGCCCCTCGGCAACGCGATTACCACCAGCTTGAGCCCTCCGCTTATTGGACGGCCGGTCATCTTGAATTGGCGAACATGCCTGCGGACCTATTGCGCGCCGCATGAAATTATGTTGCGTCGCAATAGAGTGTTCTGGAAAACGGTTTCCCAAAAGCGCACCAAATGTCATACTATTGAAATTTCATTCTACTATTTTTTGTTATCGAATTGACAAACCCGAGATGTAATGTACTTTCGAAACCCATCGGTCGATAGGTCAGATATCTCGAATATTTTCAAAGAAGCTTGTCTCTCATTTCCATCCGGAAGGTGCATGGTTGTGGCGATCGAATTGATGCAAGCCGCGTCAGCTCGTGTCCGTGTCACTATGTATCCCGCTTTGATCGGAGAATTCAGTATGAAGCAGGTTGTCGAATACCAGGGTGTTCCGGTTGGTGTTCTTGTACCACGTGACGGCTGCCTAGCCTTCATGGCAGTGAAATACGATGTCATGGAGCTTGATGGCAGGAGCTTTTCGTCGGCTGCCGAAGCGCGCGAAGCCGTTAGAGCCCATGTGACACAACGCGTCGACAGCCTAAGGCTTCCGTGGGGTACGGATCGTCGCCGAAACATCGTCGAGCGGCAGAACGTCCATTGAGTTTTCAGCAAGATTGAGCCACTTGCCATTTCTTCGCGACCTCCGGTCGGCACCGACTGTGATGCTCTCCTTTGCGTTGTTTCAAGTCCGGCGGGGTCAGCGCTCAATGAAAAGGCGGGTTAACGGATCCCGATAATGAGGATGTCCAATCGAAGCATCCTTCCGGTGCCCTAAAGTCACAAGGCAAAACCGACCACCAAGGACGCGCTTGGTCCAGCGCGGTTCTGCCGCGCCGATTGCCGGGGCTGCGATCGGTTTGTAGCAAAGCCGTCAGCCGAGGTTCATGCTCCAGCGCCATGGAGGCTGATGATCGGGGCAAAGGTGCTGAAGCGGGTCGGATCCTTTGCAGTTTGATGCCACAGGCTGAACTAGCCTGAAGACGGGTTACAAAAGCCTGCCGAGACGCCTACATAACCTGCTGTCCTTACCGATCGATCCGAGCCCGATGCTGCTCTCTCTGCGAAACGTCAGAAAATCCTACACCACCGCCGAGGGGCGCCTCGAGATATTGAAGGGCATCGATCTCGATCTCGACGGCGGCGAGAGCGTGGCGCTGACGGGGGAGTCGGGGAGCGGAAAGAGCACGCTGCTTCATCTAGTCGCCGGGCTCGACCATGCCGACGCCGGCGAGATCGTCTCCAGCGGCCGCTCCCTTGCCACTCTCGATGATCGTAGAAGAGCCGAGTATCGGCGCACGGCCGTCGGGCTGGTGTTCCAACACTTCAATCTCATCCCATCGCTCGATGTCGGCGCCAATATTTCCTTCCATGCAAAGCTTGCCGGCAGGCACGATCCTGCCTGGGAACGGGAACTGGTGGAACTGTTGGGGGTCGAGACGCTTCTCGCCCGTTACCCCGAACAGCTTTCTGGGGGGCAACAGCAGAGAGTCGCGATCGGCAGGACGCTGGCCGCAAAGCCGCCGCTGGTTCTCGCCGATGAACCGACCGGAAATCTCGATGAGGCAACCGGGGATATCGTGCTCAACATTATGCTGTCACTGACGAAGAGCACTGGGGCAGCGCTGCTCTTGGTGACACATTCCACCAGGCTGGCGCAGATGCTGGACCGCAGCGTCCATCTGCGCGGCGGAAGGATTGCTTGATGCTCCTGATTGCCGCGACGGCTCTCCTCTCGCATTGGCGTCGTCGGCCTCTTCAGCTTGCGACCTTCATTCTTGGGCTTTCGCTGGCAACCGCGCTGTGGTCGGGTATTCAGGCGATCAATACGGAGGCTCGGGCAAGCTATGCGCGGGCGGCTTCGATGCTTCATCAGAGTGAGCTGATGCAGCTCTTGCCGCGAAACGGCAATTCCATTCGGCAAAGCACCTATGCCAGACTGAGAAGGGCGGGATGGAATGTGTCGCCTGTCATCGAAGGCGATCATCGCTTTGGAAACACGCGTGTCCGAATCATCGGGATTGATCCCCTGACCATGCCGGCAAAGGCGGGGCGCTTTGAGGCAGGAGGAGTGAGTGATCTAGCCGCGTTCATGTCGGAGCCGGGCGTTCTCATGGTTTCCCAGGTAACGGCCCTGAAGCTTGAGGGGCACACGCAGATGCAGCTCAGGATCTCGTCGGACATGCCGGAGGGAGCCGGGTTCGCCGATATCGGCATCGCCGAGCGAATCCTTGAGAAACGGGGCGAGCTGACCCGGCTCGTCGTTGCGCCGGAACAGCGCCCGGATCTACCTTCGCTCGACATGCTTGCACCCGACATTACGATCAAGCCGTCCGGCGAACGGCCCGACGTCGCCCAGCTCACTGACAGCTTTCATCTCAATCTCACTGCGTTCGGGTTCCTCGCCTTTGCCGTTGGCCTGTTCATTGTCTACGCCACGATCGGCTTGGCCTTCGAGCAGCGCAGGGCAACCTTTCGGACCCTACGCTCTCTTGGGCTTTCCCTGTCCTCGCTGACCCTCCTTTTGATGGCGGAGCTTCTGGTGCTGGCACTCCTTGCCGGGTTCATCGGCGTGGTGATCGGATATTTCGTCGCCTCCCTTCTGCTGCCCGGGGTGGCAGCGACCCTTCAGGGTCTCTACGGGGCAAGCGTCCCGGGTACGCTGTCCCTTCGCCCCGAATGGTGGACGACGGGTCTTGCAATCGCGGTTGCCGGTACAATCGTGTCGTCTGCGCAAAGCCTCTGGCGGGTTCACCGGATGCCGTTGCTGAGCTCGGCACAGCCGCGCGCCTGGGCCCGTGCATCGGCAATGGGCGTGCGGATTCAGGTTCTTGGCGGTCTGGTCTTGCTTTTCGCGTCGGCTATCTTGGCTACCTTCGGACAAGGGCTCGCGGCCGGCTTCGCAGTCTTGGGGTCTCTGCTGCTGGGCGCCGCGTTGATCCTTCCGGGCGTGCTGTCCGCCTGCCTCGCGGTGATGCAGAAGCATTCCTCGCGTGCACTCGTCACCTGGTTCTGGGCCGACACACGGCAGCAACTGCCGGGGCTGAACCTGGCTCTGATGGCATTGCTGCTGGCCCTGGCCGCCAACGTCGGTGTCGGCACGATGGTCTCCAGCTTCCGCCTCACCTTTATCGACTGGCTCGACCAGCGGCTTGCTGCTGAGCTTTATGTCACGGCACGCGAGGAAAACGAAGCCTCGCGGCTGCGGGCATGGCTTCCGGCCCATTCAACTTCGGTGCTTCCCATCTGGAGCGTTGAAGGCGAGGTGCTTGGAGACAGGCTGCAGATCTTCGGCGCAGCCGCAGACGACCGGACCTACCGGGACAGGTGGCCACTGCTATTGGGCACTGCCGATGTCTGGGATCGCGTCGCCATGGGACAGGGTGCCCTTGTCAACGAGCAGCTCTGGCGTCGGAAAGGGCTCGCCGTTGGGAATGATCTCACTCTCCCCGGGGGATGGGAGATCCCGATTGTTGGCGTTTATTCCGACTACGGCAATCCAAAGGGACAGGTTATTGTCGGCATCGACACTCTGACAACCCATTACCCAAACATTTCAAAGCTCAGATATGGTGTGCGCATTCCTCCGGCAGACGCACCAGCGTTGAGACGCCTTCTGACGTCGGAATTTGGGCTCCCCGCCGAAAACATCATCGACCAAGCCGCCCTGAAACGACAATCCCGCGCCGTATTCGACCAGACGTTTGCGGTGACGGGCGCGCTGAATATTTTCACGCTCGGTATCGCGGGTTTTGCGATGTTTTCGAGTCTCTTGACTCTGTCGGGCATCCGGCTGCCGCAACTCGCCCCTGTGTGGGCGATGGGGATCAGGCGCCGTGATCTTGCCCTGCTGGAAGTGCTGCGCACGCTCGTTCTTTGGCTCGCCACCTTCGCTGCCGCAATTCCCGTCGGCCTGGCACTGGCTTGGGTGCTGCTGTCGATCGTTAACGTCGAGGCTTTCGGCTGGCGCCTGCCGCTGCGGATTTTTCCAATGGACTGGTTGATCCTCGGGCTCGTGGCGCTTGGTGCGGCGATCTTGTCGGTCTTCCTTCCGCTACGACGCCTGTCGACGATCAGGCCAGCTGATCTGCTCACGGTGTTTGCCAATGAACGCTAGCCGAATTCTGGCCGCGGTTATCGCGGTTACCATGACGATAGTCGTCCCGGCTGCCGCCGTTCCGCAAGGGTTCGCCGGGCTTGGCTCAACCGCGGAAGGTTTCGTCATTCCCCAGCCAGGCGTGCAACTTCGCTTTCCCGCCGATCACGGGGCCCATCCCGATTTCCGAATCGAATGGTGGTATGTGACGGCAAACCTTCAGAGCGAGGATGGCACGAGATTTGGCATCCAATGGACGCTATTTCGCTCGGCACTTGCGCCGAAAACCAGAAGCGGGTGGTCCGATTCCCAATTGTGGATGGGCCATGCCGCTGTTACCACCAAGGGCCAACATCTCGTGTCCGAAAAATTCGGCCGCGGAGGCGTCGGCCAGGCCGGTGTCGCGACGGAGCCGTTCTCCGCCTGGATCGATGACTGGGAGATGAAAAGCCTGTCCAAATCGGAGACCGATCCGCTTGACAGGATCAGCCTTCATGCGAGCGGGAAGGATTTCCGCTACACGCTCGAACTGTCGGCTACGGGCCCACTCGTGCTGCAGGGCGACCGGGGTTACTCGGTCAAATCAGCTGAGGGTCAGGCGAGTTATTATTACTCGCAGCCTTTTTACGATGTTTCGGGGTCCCTCGATATTGCGGGAAGGACCGCCCGCGTCGGCGGCAAGGCCTGGCTCGACCGGGAATGGTCGTCGCAGCCCTTGGCCAAGGACCAAACCGGATGGGAGTGGTTTTCCCTGCATCTGGATTCGGGTGAAAAGGTTATGGCCTTTCGGCTCCGCGACAGCCGTGACGGCTACACATCGGCGAACTGGATCGCCCGCGACGGGAAGCCCACGCCGGTGCGGCCCGGATCGCTTGAAATTTCGCCAGTCCGTTCCGCTCGCGTGGGAAACCGAGAGGTGCCGGTCGCCTGGCGTGTCCGGATCCCGGAGCGCGGCTTCGACGTAACGACCAGCCCGTTGAATGACCAGGCATGGATGGAAACGACGACACCCTACTGGGAAGGTCCGGTTACATTCGAGGGGAGTGCGAAAGGGCAGGGCTATTTGGAAATGACGGGATACGAGTGAGGTCCTCAGAGTTTGAGTCTTGAATCGGCCCGGACCCTACGTGGGGCACGCCGCCGCCCGGAGAGGGAGTTCGCTCGAGGTGGCTACCGACCTTGGAAGGAAATGCGAACTGCGCGGCAAACTGCCAGGTCGAAACGGCGTGCCAAACGGCGCAGGCAACAGGTACCGCGTAGGTGATGTCGTTGGGAGAGGAGCGTCTGGACATTGACCGACAATCAGATGCAGAGAGCGCTTGAACAGTTCAAAAGTTTGGCCCCGATCATGCCGCGCGAGATGATCGGACTGTGGAGCGGTCGTGGCATTCCCTCCGGCCATCCGCTCGACGGCGTGCTGGAAAACCTTGGTTGGTTTGGCAAGCGGTTTACCCGCGAAATGCGCGCTGATCCGCTACTGTTTCGGTGGAACGAGCGGCGGCTGATTCCGATTGACCCGGCCAGGATACCTCTTCGCCTGGCCCTGCGTTTCCACAGTGTCGGGAGGACGCGCACCGCGCGAAACGTGTTTTCGTATCTTCAGCGTGGCCTTCGGGCGAAAGGCACGGTGGCTTCCTTGAAAATCATGCCATTCCAGGGTGTGGCGAGTGCCGCGATGGCGTATGACGATCAGCCCATTGTCGACCATTTTCGCAGACTTGATGATCGCAGGATCATGGGTGCTATGGCGATCCAGGGAGACGATCGGATCTATTTCTTCGAACTCGCACGGGTGGATGAGCACTCTTGATATCCGCTGCGCGCAGTTGAAGCTGCTTTCGAACTGCAGACCAAAATCGCCTTGCGAAGGCTATATGGCCGAAGCCATGAACATTAGCGATATTTACGCGATCTCGCCAAAAGGCCTGCAAGCCGTGCGAAGCGCCGGTCGCAAAGACCACATCCGCTGTCAGGTCCTTTACCGCCTAGTTTCCAATCACAATCAAACAGCCGCGCATTCCGTGGTCGGTTTTTTCTGGGGAATGAATGCGTCGTTATGCGCGCATCGGCTCCTTGCTCCCACTATCTCTCAAGTGCCCGATTTATTCTCTTTGGCCGGTTCAATTCGCTTTTTCGACTCGGAACCTTCAGTCCTGCCAGCCGGTTGTTATTGTGAAGCTGGAGTAACTAGCTATGCCGAAGCAAATTGATGCCCCATCCCAGAGGGTCGATCCTAGAGAGCAGCCTGACCGCCGTCCCGATCACCATAAAGTGCCACGGGAGGCTGACGATCTACATCCGTGCCGAGACACAAGAGAATCGCCGTCGCCGAACCCAAATGGTGATCCTGTCGATGCGCCTTGGCCGCGTCCAGCCTCCGCAAAGAAGTCTGGCGGCGGTGGCCGACGCTAGGCCGATAGATGTGCTGCAGTAGACCAACAGCGGGGCGGTGTCAGGAAGTCGTTAACATCTGGCGCAGTGTGTTGCGGCGTGCGCTCACGATAACAAAAAAAGTGCCGTGCGAAGTTCTGGCAGCAGTTTTGGGATACTTGGCAGATCGGGGTTGGGTTCCGGTTTGTCACCAGGGACGGGATCCGGATCCGGTTTGTCAGGGCTCGGGTCAGGCTGCCCGATGGGCGGAACTGGTGGGATTGGGCTGGGAATATCGGGTCCTGGATTGACGGGGATCGACATGGTTATTTCTCCTTGCTGGTTCGCATTCAATTCTCTGGGCGCTCTATTGTTCCGGCCCGCTCCGCACCTGCGAGTACTGCGACAAGCCTCATCCCGAGTGCAGGTGATTGAATGTTGGAATTTGTTCACGGTTTTGGGACGAAGAAGAAAGGAGGCATGTGCCGTCCTCTCTCATCAAACAGCACGGCTTGGCTTCTGTTCGCCTCGGGATTCCGGCCTGCTCAGCCACCGCTGCGAACACGATTTGCCGCGGCCGCCGGCCAGAAGGGGTCGGACGCTGGCGAACCGCTTATCGTTTCCAGGCGGCTCTTTCTTTTGCTCCTAGTCGTTGAATGCTTTGACTAGGCGACGTCTTCTTCTCCGCCTCAAGAAATGGGTCGCCTGTCGCTCGATGTCAAACCGGTTCACGGACATGCGCGCCAGCAATGAGCTTCTGTCGCTCCGTCTCGAACACAAGCGAATTCTCTGACAGGAAACCGATCTTTACCTGCTCGCCTGTCGAGTGCCCGGCGGATGAACCCTGTTCAAGCACGCGAACGGCGCCCATGCCGGTTTCCACGACATAGAGAATTTCGCGGCCCATCGGCTCGATCTGCGCGATACGGCCGGCAAAGCCGGTATCCCCGATCCTGAGGTGCTCCGGCCTCAGCCCGACAGTCAGCGACCCCGACGCGCCCTCGACCGGAAATCTGGCGCCATTCACGGTGACCATCCCGTCCTCGGCTTCGCCGGCAACGAGGTTGATGGGCGGCGAGCCAATGAAGCCTGCTACGAACAGGCTCGAGGGCCTGAGATAGAGGTCGTCCGGCGTCCCAACCTGCTCGATCCGGCCGGCACGCATGCAGATGATACGGTCAGCCATTGTGGTCGCCTCGATTTGGTCATGCGTCACGAGGACGGTCGTCACGCCGAGTTGAGCGTGCAGCGACTTGATCTCGGTCCGCATCGAAAGGCGAAGCGAAGCGTCGAGGTTGGAAAGCGGCTCGTCGAGAAGCAACAGCTGCGGTTCCTTCACAAGGGCGCGTGCAAGGGCGACGCGCTGCTGCTGGCCGCCGGAAAGTTCGCTGGGGCGACGGTCCAGCAGTTCCGCGACCCGGACAAGGTCCGCAGCGGCCGTCACCCGGGCGAGAGCTTCGTCGCGCGGCGTTTTCTTGAAGCGCAGCGGAAACAGGATGTTGTCGCGCACGCTCATGTGCGGGTAGAGCGCGTAGGATTGAAAGACGACGCCGACATTGCGGTCGCGTGTCTCTACCTCGTTGACGACATGGCCGTCAAACAGGAGCTCGCCGCCACTCGGAACGTAGATGCCGGCGAGCATGAACAGGCTCGTCGACTTGCCGCAACCGGAGGGGCCGAGAAGTGCCACGAACTCGCCGTCTTCAATGACGAGATTCAGGTCCGGGATGACCTCGACGGCGCCGAAGCGCTTCACCACGTTGCGGAATTCGATTTTCGCCATCGTCGTCACCCCTTCACGCCGCCGATCGACATTTGCATGAGATAGCGCTGCGCAGCCATGTAGAGGATGAGACTGGGGACAAGGTAGAAGACGCCGACCGCAGATACGACACCGTAGTCGACACCCATGACGTCATCGCGCACCCAGTACATATAAAGGCTCATTGTCCAGTTGCTGTTTCTGATCAGGAAAGTGAACACGAAGATGTATTCCTCCCAGCCGCGGATGAAGGTGAAGACTGCGATGGCGAGGATGCCGTTCCTCACCTGCGGCAGCACCACGCTGACGAATGCCTGCCGCCGTGACGCGCCGTCAGTCAGCGCACTCATCTCGATGTCCCATGGCACTGCGTCGAAGAAACCCTTCATGATGAAAATCGCAAAGGGCAGCTCGAAGGCGACAAGCACTAGGATGACACCGAAAAGTGTGTCGAGGAGACCGATCCAGTAGAGCATCAGGAACATCGGCACGATCAGTGTCAGCACGGGGAAGGCGTGAAGGACCAGGAGCGAGCGTAGCATCGAGGAGCGGCCGGGGAACTGGAAGCGCGACAGGTAGTAGGCTGCCAATGAGGCGACGGTGACGACGATGGCGGTTTGTGCGCCGGCGATCAGGATCGAGTTGGCAAAGGCATGCCAGACGTTGGGAAACTGCACCGCGCCTTTGACTTCGCCGATCCGAGACCGCACCACCGATGCAAAGTCGGGCTCCCACAGGAAGATGAAATTGCCGAGGTGAAGGTCCGGGCCGACCAGCAGGGCGAAGGCGAAGACACCGATCGCGGCGACTGCCGCAATGCCGATCCATGACTGACGCCGGCTTTGTGCGAGCGCGACAGTGAGCCAGAAGGCGACGACAACCGGCATGATCACTGCCATCGAGCGCCACAGAACGGCTGTTTCTGCGACGCCCGCTCTCGCCGAAAAAGCGATCGTGACGAGCCAAAAATAGGGCAGGATGATCGGCAGCGACACGGCGATGAGAAAGGCGTAGAGGACGACAGCCTTGGTGCGCCGGACGGCCCGTGCCCGCACAGCCAATGCATCCCAATCGGCGGCGCGATCGAATGCCGCCGTGGAAGCCGTGTTGATCGCTTGCGCGGCCATCTCAATGCACCTCGATACGAGGGCGCTGCAGCAAGCGTTCCATATCGAAGAAGCGCCAGCCAAGCAGCGCGACGACGACGCCGATGACGATCAGAAAAAGCGCCAGCGCGGCTCCATAACCGTATTGTCCGCTCTCGAAGGCGCGTCGGTACACGTAAAGCGCATAGACGGTCGTATCGTAGAACGGACCGCCCTTGGTGAGAAGCAGGATGTATTCGAAGCTGACCAGCAGCGAGAGTGTCTGGTAGATCGTCACAAAGCTGATCGGCCAACGCAGTGCCGGAAGGGTAATGAAGCGGATCTTTGCAAACGTTCCGGCGCCGTCCACTGCCGCGGCGTGATACAGGTGCTCGGGGATGCTGCGGATCGCGGCAGTGAAGATGATCATGCCCATCGAAGCGCCGATGAAGCCGTTCGAGATGATGATGAGCGCTATCGGCGCCGAGGTCAGCAGGTCGAGCGGCGCGTCGAGGCCGAACGCCTGCATGAGGACCTGGTTTATGAGGCCGGCTTCGGTGGGGCTCACCGCCCATAGCCAAAGTAGGATGTAAAGGACGGACGGGCTCATCCGCGGCAGCAGCCACACGCCCCGGAAGAAGCTGCCGGACGCGTTCCTGATCGCCGTAGTGGCGACGGCGAGGATCAGGCCAAAGGTTACGTTGAAGATCGCCAGCGTGCCAAAGACGTAGATGAAGGTCAGCCCTATGACCTGCGACAAGCGGCGATCAGTTCGAAAGACCTTCTCGTACTGCTCGGTGGTGAACTCGCTGATGCGGAGCGAGCGGCTGAGGTCAGTGAATGACACTGCGACATCGATGACCACGGGGACAACGAAGAAAAGGACCGTCAGGATGATCGCCGGTCCGAGAAAGATCACAAAATTCGTGCGCCTGCGCGCCACCGAGCCCGCATGGCCGCGCCTCTCGATCGTGAGTTCATCTGCTATCGTCGTCATCGTTGGCTCGCCAGGCAGACTTCGCAGTCGCCGACCCAGCGCGCCAGGTCGACGGTCGCGATTGAGATTGGACCTATTTGACGATCACGTCCTCGAGGGTGGACGACGCCTCCTCGATGACGAAATCAGCTGCTTTCTGCGCCGACAACCGCCCCGATTCTATGCCTTGAATTCCAGCATAGATGATGCCGTTGAGCTCCGCGAACTGCGAGTTGTTGGGCAGGAACTTGGTGATCTTGAGCAGTTCGGTCGCTCTGGCGAGCGGCCAGGCCTTGATATAGCGTGGGTCTTCCAGTTGCTCCGGCTTGATGCCGAGATGCGTCGTTGTAACCGCGTGATCGGTGTTGAGGTCTGCCGCCGAGGCGTGGCCAACCAGGCGGGCTGCGAGTTCCGGCTCCTTCGTGTCGGCAGCAATAGCATAAACGATCGGATGGGTCAGACTGACCGGCGATCCGCCTTTCTTCGGTGCCGGCCCTGCGATCCAGCCCCAATCCGCGAAAAATGCCTTTTCGTCCTGCGGCAGCCCGTAGGTCGGGAACCCGACGCTGCCGAGATCCCAGATGCCGTACATAAAGAACGCCGCGTTGCCAGTGTAGAATTCCTTGCGCAGCGCATCGAATTCCATGGCCGTGTTGTTGGCCGGGATGACTCCTTCCTTCGCCCCGCGCTCGAACCAACCGAACGCGGCAGCGAGCTTGTCGCGCTCGAGGAGCAGTTTACCGGTTTCCGGATCAACGAAGTCGCTGCCGTAGGCCTGGAAGACCATGATATAGTCCGGCCCCTTGTTCGGACGGTGAAGCACACCGTATTGCGCCTTTGTCTTATCGACGACCTGCTTGGCGATCTCCAGCACCTCGTCCATCGTCAGGTCACCCGACAACGCCCGCTCTGGCATGGCGTCGACGAAGGCGGCGTCGTAGCCGGCCTCGCGCAGGAGCTTCTTGTTGTAGAAGAACATCCTCGCCTCGGCGTCTTGAGGAATTGCATAGGTACCGTCGGGACACTTCGCCGATGACCAAAGCGAGGGAAAGATCGTGCCGAAGTGCTGAGGGTACTTGGCGATATAGTCGTCAAGCTTGAGAACGAAGCCATCCTCCTGGAAGGCGCAGATCCATTCGTGCGCGGCGATGAATATATCGGGACCTTCGCCGATGCCGAACACCTTGAGAAGTTGTAGTGCGTCATCGTCGAAGCCCTTCGCGGGGCTCTCGCGCACAACAACCTCGACGCGCTTGGAGGTGCCTTCGGCCGCAAGTTCCTTGTTCAGCCGCTCGGCAGCCTTGATCAAATTGCCGGGCCGCAGCGGCCCCGAGGGATCCTGACGCGACCAGAGCTCGAGCTTCACGGTCTCTTGCGCGAATAGTGGCGTCGCAGCAAGGAAGACCGCGCTGCCGCCGATCAATGCCGCGCTCAGAAGCGCAGCAGTTCCGATTTTCCAGTGAAACATTTTGATTTCCTCCCAGCCGCGACACTTTTTTTATCGTGTCGTCATTGATTGTTGCAATGCTGTGCAACACGATTATGAATGCGTTTCGGGGAATGTCCAGCGGAGTCGAGCCGGTGTCAGATACCAGAGACCGCAACCAAGGCCGCTTCGTGAGCGCCCAGGCAGTCGCCGAGCGCGCGGGGGTGTCCCGGTCGGCGGTTTCGCGGGCCTTCACTCCTGGCGCAAGCATCGCACCAAAAACGCTGGTGCGGGTGCGAGAGGCAGCCGCGGCGCTCGGATACCAGGTCAACGATCTTGCCCGCGGACTTCTCGCCAATCGGAGCCGGCTGATCGGGCTCGTGACCTCCGACGCCGATGCTCCATTCCGGGCCCAGATGGTTGCCGCCATCTCGCACGCCTTGATCGAGCGCTCCAACATCCCGGCGATCATCAACATTGGCGCAACAGCGGACGATGTTGCGCATGCCAGCCGCCAGTTGTTGCGCTATCGGGCGGAGGCGACTGTCTTCCTCTCGGGCTCGCCGCCGGCCAGTCTTGTCGAGCTCACGCGGCGAAACGGACAGCCGCTGATCCTCGTCAATCGAGCCGAGACCGGTCTCGACAGCGTCCATTGCGATGACAAGGACGGCGCACAGCAGGCCTTTGAGGCCCTACGCCTGGCAGGAGCCTCTCGTTTCGCCGTGGTCAACAGGGCGAATCCGAGCCTGAGCCTCTCTTCCCGCGAGCAAGCCTTCGTTGAATTCGCCGCCGCATCCGGATTCGAGACGAGGATCGTCCGGGCCGGCCGCGCCGACTATGATGGCGGGAAAGAGGCGGCTCGACAGCTGCTGACGAGCGGCCCGGCGCCCGACGCAGTCTTTTGCGTGAATGATCTTATGGCGTTTGGCACCCTCGATCACCTTCGCGGCGCGGGCCTGCACGTCCCCAACGACGTGTCGGTCATAGGCTTCGACGATGTGCCAATAGCCGCATGGTCCTCCTACCGCTTGACCACTCTGCGGCAAGATCCCCGGCGGATCGCCCGGGATGTCGTATCGATTCTCGACCGGCGCCTCGCCGAACCCGACGCGCCGCCGATTTCGGTGTATTTCCCGGTCGAACTCGTTGTTCGCGAAACGGTCAGTGTGCCCGGTAGACAGCCGACTGATGGAGGATCAACTCGACGATGGCCTTCAGCTTCGTAGCCCGCCAAGCTGGACGTTTCGGCCGCGGCGGATGAGGCATCGGAGTTCTAGGTTTGGTCGTCGACCGCGAACTGCCGCTTGGGATTGTCAATCCACTTGCGGCGGCGTTCTTTTTGGCGAAAATAAGCGTGTACGCCGTTCTGAACGGTCGGCCGACTAACGTCAGCGGGGAAAGCGGACGGGAAGGGGTCCTGTGCCGGCTATCTGCGGCCGGTTTCCGAGCGCCCCGTTGCTTTCCGGTGGCGGCGGCGGTGCGCTTCGAAGGCCAGCGCCACATGAGGTGTGCGACGCGGCGGCAGGACGGGTCCACGAAGCAAGAGGTTGGACCACGATCTGAGGCATGGCCAACGGTAGCGAGATCCTCGCTGTAAGGGACGGGTATCGACACTGTATGCTGCATTAGCAGCTCTGACTGAGAGGCAGGCGAGGCTCGATGAAGACCGTCTTTGTACTCTTTGATTCGCTCAACCGCCACGTCCTTGCCCCGTACGGGGGAAAGCGGGTGCCCACGCCCAATTTCTCCCGTTTGGCCGAGCGCACCGCCACATTCGAGCGCCACTATGTCGGCAGCCTGCCCTGCATGCCGGCGCGCCGCGACTTGCAGACCGGCCGGCTCAGCTTTCTCCACCGGAGCTGGGGGCCGCTTGAGCCATTCGACAACTCCTTTCCGGAGCTGCTGCGCCAGGCCGGCTCTTACAGCCACCTCGTCACCGACCATTTCCACTATTTCGAGGACGGCGGCGCCACGTATCACACCCGGTATGACAGCTACGACTTCATCCGTGGGCAGGAGGGCGACCCTTGGAAAGCCTTGGTGCAGCCGCCATGGGAGCGCCTGCGCCAGATGTATCACGAGCGGCAATTCAGCCAGTCAGCACGCGACAAGTTTCGCCGTAACATCGTCAACCGCGAATTCATCAAGGACGAGAGCGAGTTCCCGTCGGTGCGCTGCTTCGACACCGGACTGGAGTTCCTCGAGCGAAATCGGGCCGCGGACAACTGGTTCCTGCAGATCGAGACGTTCGACCCGCATGAACCCTTCACCGCGCCCGAGCGGTTTCGCGAGGAATTCAGGACGGGCTGGAACGGTCCGGTTCGCGACTGGCCGCGCTACGGCCGCGTCGACGAGTTGCCGGAAGAGTGCGAGGAACTGCGCGCCAACTACTACGCCCTCGTCGCGCTTTGCGATTTCCTTATCGGGCAGCTTCTCGATTATTTCGATGCTAACGATCTTTGGCGCGACACCGCGCTCGTTGTCACTACCGATCACGGCTTTCTTCTCGGCGAGCACGATTTCTGGGCGAAGAATCGCATGAACATGTACGAGGAAATCGTGCATGTCCCGCTCTTCGTGCATGATCCGCGCCGGCCAGCAAGCGCTGGCCTGCGGCGGTCGGCTCTAACCCAGACCATCGATCTCGCACCGACGTTCCTAGATCTGTTCGACGTGCCAGCCGTTGGTGAGATGCAAGGGCATTCTCTCTTACCGTTGCTCGACACCGATCGCTCGCTGCGGCAGGGGGCGCTGTTCGGCTATTTCGGCGGTGCGATCAATGTGACGGACGGGCGCTATACCTATCACCGATTCCCGCCCGACCCTCGCTCCCAGGAACTTTATCAATATACGCTGATGCCGACGCACATCTGGGAGCCGTTCACGCCGGAGGAACTCGCCGGAGCCTCGCTTGAACAGCCCATGCCCTTCACGAAGGGAGCGCCGGTCCTCAAGGTGCCGGTGATTGAGAGATCGCCCATCTTTGACAATTACGGTCCCGGCGCGCTCCTTGAGAATGAAACACGGCTGTACGATCTCGCAGAGGACCCCGGACAGAATCTGCCCCTTGTCTCCCCGGAGATCGAGCAAGCTATGACGCGTCTCATGCATGATCTCATGCGCGCCAATGATGCCCCGCCCGAAGCCTACACACGTATTGCGGATAGAGCTAAATAGCCCTTTGGCAAAAAGAAAAAGGCACGAAACCGTGGATCTTCAAGCAGTTGGCCCTTCATCTGGTGGTCACGCCAAAGGCGATATCCCGGCCTGGGCCGTTGTTCCATCGCAACCTCTCGGCTACTTCCACTGCGTCGCGTCTCCGGAGGCGCAGCCGTACGGTGGCAAGGAATTGGCAAATGTGGCTTTGAGCTTGGCGCAGCCCAAAGCGTTGATCGGGCCGGGCATGGCATTGTTGAGCGTGATACCGATTTCATCATAAGGGGTGTCGGTGTTGCTGATGTAGCGATACCAGCGGAAACCAGTAAGAATGACGGCTGCAAGCGCGATCGTCAGCAACAAGCGAACCAGTTTTTTCATGATATTTCCTTTAAATGCAAAGGCCACCGTCTAACATTCACATGTTGAAGTTGAAAGCTCTGCCGGCGAAGCATCGAATGGGTCGGCTCCCGCAATGCGGTATTCGGAAAATGATTTCACAACGGCAGGAGCTTTCGATGCACGCGATACCGGCGCGGGTCACGACAAGTGCGCCATCTCGCAGGTGATCAATCCCGCGAAAAGCAACGCGGGCAGGCTCTGCATCAGCGTTACTATTCCCAACCAACGCGGGCGCTTACCGAGCCACCAGTAAATTCCATTACAGATGCTTGAGAGGAGATTGCCGGTTCCGAGGGCGAGCAGTCCCATGGCAAATCCGAGATCGGGAAAGAAGCCGCCGCCTGAAGGGCTCAGGATCAAGAAGATCCCGAGCAAAACACCCGCACTCATGGCGAGGACCGAAATGATGCCGCATACAGCAAGTGCGAAACTTCTCATGCGCTCGACGATCCACAGAATGAGAGCTTAATGCCTAGTCGACCATGTGGGATCAGCAGGTATGGAATATGAACCTCGGGCTGCTCGGGAAGTGCGCTTGGCTCCGGCCATCCGGGGACGGTGTGCACCGGTATGCTAAATACGAGGCCTATGCCATCGTCAGTTCTGCAACCAACTCGGTGGGAAGATCGGCTCTGATTGTCGACGCGTGTGATTTGGCAAAAACCATCTCTCCGTCGCGCCATATATCGTAATCCATATCGATCCGCATACCGTCACGGTCAAGCACAGCCCACGAAAAATCCAGCCCGCCGCCTTTTCGCAGCGACCAGCCTGCACCTGCCAACGCGTCGATTGCCGCGCGCCAGTTTTCTTCCGATATATCGGAGAGACAAATGTGATCCAAGACCCATTGCTTTCGACGTTTTGGCGAGAGGGTATTATTAGGTCATACCGCTGCACTCGGGGAAAGCCTAGGGCGTTGGAAACTGGCCAACTCCACCTCGCGCTTCCGGCCAAGTTCGACCATCCAGTCCGCTAGATCCGGTCGGAGGTGCTTTTGAAGGGCGTAGTGACGGTGCAAGCCTTCGGTGAGTTCGCCATCCCGACCGAGGATGTCGTCCGCAAATCCGATCAGGACGGAGTTGGGCCAAGCCTGTGCCCGGATTGCTCGCAACCGCGCATATATCTCATCCGCAGCAGTCGTAGGCGCCGCCTGCGCCATAAGCGAAACCATGGCCGCGGTCGAGCGCGACACGCCCATATGGCAATGCACGAGCAGGTGCCCGTCCGTATCGTCCACCGTCTTCATGGCGTCACCAAAGGCAAGAATCTCTTCCATGTGCCGGCGGGTCGGCATGACTTTGTTGGTTTGCGGCTCGATAATATCATGAAATCGAATGGTCGTTCGTGAATGCGGCGCGAAGCCTTGAAAGGCTTGAAGCTCCGGCAGTTCAGGATCAACAACGGATAGGACGTGACTGACAGGGGACACGCCGAACGCGGCAATCTCGTCAATGCCGCAGACGGTGAGAATGGAGAAATTTGAGAGAGACATTTTGGAACCCTTCAAGTTGGTTCGTTGTTGGTTCCGCGCCGCAAAGCAGTTGCCAGCCTGTGATCAACCTGGATAACCGAGCTGTCGGGAAATCGCAACGCCAGCCACACTTTTCAAGTTCCTGGCCGGCAAGATGGCGCGGCAGTTCGGCGGCAATCTCGCTGATCGTTAAACACTCTCAAAATCTCTGTCGGATCTCGCTCTTAACGCCACGTCGATCACTCCATAGCTCCCGCTTAAAGACGGCAGGGCGGTGCAAACAAAGGTCAAATGCGATGCCGAGCGGCATTATGGTCGGTGAAACCGATGATGCTGGCGCCGGCAGACTGGATGCTGGTCACGAACCCTGTTTCGGGCCGCAGCCGATCAGTTGTTTCTTACGGGTTATCATGCTGTGCGGTTTCCAACAATTCTGTGGTGCAAAGCGATCACTTAACCTACGCTTCACTGATGTCGAAATTTGATTCCCAGACTGTCCGGCCAGATCGAATGCCCGTTGTTCCGGCGTGGGGGGTTCCGCGCGGACCCGTTACGAACGACGCGGACGCCGCCTTTCTGGCAGGCGCAGCATTGAATGCCCTGGACATGCTGGTGCGGACGCAACCCGATTGGGCCGGTGTCTGGCGGCAGCGTCTGGCGTTGAAATGTGCGGTATCTGCCGTGCGGCTTGCCGGTCGATCCGAAGACGAAGCGGCCTTGCGCGATGTCTGGGTTCTGCGCGGTCCCGGCGATGATTTGGGGCCGGCCGGTCGCGTCTTTGCGGCCTACAAACGGCTGGCGTCCCGGCTAGGGACGATCGACACGAAAGTGCTGCGCGAACTCGCCGAGCTCTTGGCTATCCGCTGGGGTGACGAACTCGCCACCATTCCGGCCATGATTGATGACGTCAAACACGCGGAAAGGGGGGCTCCCTTTGCTGCCGCGGCGATCGTCACGAAGCTTTGCACCATCCGTCCAGATGCTGAAATGCTCGCCTGGTGGCTGGCCGACTGGATGCTGGCACAAAGACTGCAGTGGGCGCGTCCGGTCCCACTCCTGATGGCGCAGCGTACTTCGAGCGCGTTTCGTCTTGAGACGGGCAGGGGCCGTATGCGCCCGGGCGAGCTAGGATTTGAGCGGGCGGTGTGTCTAGCCCTGGCGCAGGCGTCGACCGAGGCGTGCCGGATGGCGGCGGAGGTTGCCAGGCGTGCCGATCGGCTGGCAACGGTTGTGCCGAAGCTGCGGGCCAAGGGGGCTGGCGAGGCGATCCGCCTCTTGCTCGACGAGGACGCCGTGTCCGGCACGCTGCGGACCGCAAAGCTGTCGCGCTGGGCCAGTCGCCGACTGTTTGAGCGCCTGATCGAATTGGACGCTGTGCGCGAATTGTCTGGCCGATCGACGTTCCGGATCTACGGGTTGTGAAGGTGGCAAGACAAGCAAACGCGGCCAGGGTGGGACGTGCGGACCGTCAGCGGAGACGTTCCAACGATGCGCGGCTAGACACCGAACTCGCCGACCTGCCGCCAGAGTTGCGCTGGCGCGAATGGATGCAGCGCGTCGAGGCGGTCATCTTTGCTTCGGCCACGCCGGTGCCTCGCGAAGCGCTGGCCGGGATCGTCGGGCGCAATTGCAGCATCGACCTCTTGATCGACGATCTGCGCGAGGAGTTGCGCGGCCGGCCGTATGAACTAGTATCCATCGCCGGAGGCTGGCAGCATCGCACCAAGCCCGCCTATGCCGAAGTCATCCGTGCGTCCGGGGCGCCAACGCGGGCAACGGCCGATCTGAGTTCCGACGAAGCGGCCGTGTTGATGGCGATCGGCTATTTCCAGCCGGTGACGCGCTCAGAGCTTTCGAAGATCTTCGGTAAGGAGATCAGCCGCGACCTGATCGGCAACCTGCGTTCGTTTGGGCTCATCGCTTCAGGCCCACGCAGCCCACAGCCGGGCGCACCGTACACTTACGTCACGACGCAGGCATTCCTGTCAGCCTTCGGCTTCGATACCCTGCGCGATCTACCTGATATTGAGATGCTTGAGGACGCAGGGCTTCTCAGCCGCGACAGGATGATGGCCGCGGACATCGGCACGACATTGTCTGAGGAAAGCGGCGAGGAATGAGCACACGCGGCGCCGCATGAGGATTTAAATCTCCTGTACGGTCGTATATTCGTTCGCCGTGAAAACATGGTGGTGGACCCGTCCCGAGAACATCTCCAGCAGTCCGCCGGTGACAGCGCGGCTTTCGAAACGCACGTCGGACTGCAGCGCCCTGTTGCATGTTTCGATGTCAGGATAGCGCACGGCGAGCGCCATGGCGAAAGTTGGAGCTCCCTCGTCACGGTCGGCTCCGTCCAGCACGCGCACTTCCTCGGCACCCGGAAATCGGGTCCAGAGCGGTACCAGCTTGTCCTTCACATAGGCGCGGAACTCGGCTTCCTTGCCTGGGTGAATTTCCCCTTCGAAGAGGGCATAGCGAATGATCATGATAGTGCCTTCGGCTGGCGGGATTCACAGGGCGGAAGAAAAAGGGGCACCATTCGCGGTGCCCAGCTCCTGGGAGGTCGTGGTTACATCTTGCCCCAGAGTTTCTTGTATTCGTCGCGATAACCATTGTCCGGGTCGAAGGTGTTCTTCGGCCCACCATCAAACTCGACATTGTCAGCAGTGACGACGTGGAGGGGCGAGAGATAGCCTGACCACTGTTCGCCTGCGAAGGCGCGGTTCAGTTCGTCGACGAGCTGCCAGCCCTGCAGGTTCAACGGCTCGGCAACTGTCACCTTCTGGAACTGGCCGGCGCGGATACGCTGATAGGCCGATTCCGAGCCGTCACCGGCAGCGACGTTGATCGGCGCGTCCGTGCCGCCCTTGCCCGCTGCGGCCAGAGAGGGGCCCATGAAGTCGAAATAGAGGTCGTTGATGGCGAGCGAATGGGTCCACTGGTCACCGTATTTCTGCAATAGCGACGTCGTCAGCTGCGGCATGCGTTGCGAGGTTTCGGCAATCGGGGTGTCGACATATTCGAGCACCGTGCCGCCGAGCGCCTCGATCTCGGATTTCATCCTGTCGGCCTTGGCGATCGCGATCGCATAAGTGCTGTCGGTGAAAATGATCACGCCCGGCTTACCCTTGGCGTCGACATATGCATAGTTGGCCGCAGCCTTGGAAACTTCCATCGCGTCCGTGCTGACATTGGCAAAGAGCCCGGTCTTTTCATCGGGACCGATCACCGGACCGGCATGCCAGGCAACCAGCGGAATGCCTGCTGCCTTGGCCTGTTCAAGGGCCGGCCCCTGCTCGACGGCGTCGAAGCCGTTGATGATGATGCCTGCGGGCTTCAGCGCCATGGCCTGGCCGAAGGCTGCCGTGCGGCCGCCGATCGAGCCAGCTCCGTCGAGGACCTTGACTTCCCAGCCGATCGCCTTGGCTGCTTCCTCGACGCCGGTGGTGACCCCCAGAATGCCGCCGTTCTTCAGGTCGCCGGCGAGCACGACGATGGTCTTGCCATCCTGCGCCTTCGGGCTCGCTTTCGGTCCGTCCCAAGTCGTGGCGCGGGTCGCATATTTATCGACGTTAGCCTTGGCGTCGGACATGGCATCCGCCAGTGCAGGCCACGCGGTCATCAGCGCAAGTACTGCGATGGAGCCCCCGATTAGGGTTCTGCGTTTCATGGTTCTTCCTCCCTTTGAAGACGTGCGTTTCGCACAATCGGTATTCTGTCAGTTTTTCCGTATTTTCGCCGGTACCGGGCCGGGCGCGGCGGCCTTGCCCGCGGCGCCCCGCTTGCGCTGGGCGTAGCCGGCGATGCCAATGGCAACGAGCAGGGTGACGCCGTTGAAGAGGGGCTCTACGAAGAACGAGCCGCCTGTCTGCTGGATGCCCGAGATGCCGACGGCGAGAATGGTGACGCCCGTCATCGTGCCCCAAACATTGACCCGTCCAGGCTTGATGGTTGTGGAGCCGAGAAATGCACCGACGAGCGCCGGCAGCAGATATTCCAGCCCAACGCTTGCCTGGCCGATGCGAAGCTTCGAAGCGAGCAGGACGCCCGCAAGCGCCGCAAGCGTTCCCGACGAGACGAATGCGCCGATGACGAAACGGCGGACCGGGATGCCATTCAGCGCCGCCGCCTTGGGGTTGGCGCCGATGGCATAGACGTAGCGGCCGATCGGCAGATATTCGAGGACGATCCAGAGCGCGACGGCAAACAGCAGGACGTAGAAACCCGTAATCGGCAGGCCGAGGACCATCGTACCGTTGAGCGCGTAAAAGCCTTCGGGCAGCACGCCCACCACCTGCCGGCCACCCGTGTGCCAGAGCGCCAGCGCATAAAGGATCGTGCCGGTGCCAAGCGTCGCGATGAAACTGTCGATCCGCGCTACCTCGACTAGAAGACCGTTGAGGAAACCGGTGAAAGCGCCGAGCGCGAGCACGATAACGACGGCGATCGGCCATGGCACGCCAAACATTGTCTGCAGGCTGATCGCCAGGATGTGCCAGAGCACGATACCGTAGCCGACGGTAAGGTCGATCCGGCCGGATGCCATCGGTATCATCGCCGCCAGCGACAGAAGTGCGATGATCGCCTTGTCGGAAACGATCGAGCGCAGGTTGAGAAGCGTGGGAAAGGTTTGCGGCAGCAGCAGCGAGAACAGGACGATCAGGAAGACCGTCAGGATGACCAGACCGTAGACCGGGATATAGCGAGCAATCTTCTGGCTCGCGGTCAACCCCGCCAGTTCGCTGCGCGTCGGCTCAAGCGCGGTGGATTCGATCGATTGCATGGCTCTAGGCTCCCGTGGTCTCTCAGTCTTTTCAGGCTCAGGCGGCTTCCGATGCCGAAGCGGCGGAAATGACGGCGGATGTGGTAAGGGCATCGCCCTGCAGTTCGGCGACGATGCGGCCGCGTGAAAATACCAATGCGCGATGGCAGATATGGGCGATTTCCTCGAAGTCGGTCGATACGACGACGACCGCAAGGCCCGCCTCGAGCGCCCGGGCGATCAGCTTGTAGATTTCGGCCTTGGCGCCGATATCGACACCGGCTGTCGGGTCTTCGGCCACCAGCAGCTTGCGGCCTGTCCGAAGCCAACGGCCAACGACGACCTTTTGCTGGTTGCCGCCCGACAGTGCCTCGATCGGCAGGCTCTGGTCGTTCGGGCGAAGACCAACGGTTTCGCCGATCTTGCGTGCCTGCTCGGCCTCGTTTGCCGGCGACAGGAACGAAAACAGGCTGCGGCCGGACGCGCCCGGATTGAGAAAAGTATTTTCCCGAAGCGACAGCGACATTGCGACGGATTCCTCCGTGCGGTCGCGGGCGATCAGTCCGACACCGGATTTCATCGCGGCGACGGGGTTTGCCAGATCCGGGATAGCGCCATTCAGGTGGATCGTGCCCCCGAAAGCCTCGCAACCAAACAGCGCCCGGCCAATGAGTTCCTGGCCCGCACCACGCAGACCGACCAGACCCAGCAGCTCGTTCTGGCGGATATCGAAGGAAATCGGTCCCGTGCCTGCGCACACCAGATCGCGGGCGGCCAGGACTGTCTTGCCTGGCGTGCTGGCGGCCTTGACGAAAAGCTGATTTGCGGGGCGGCCGACGATCATTTCGATCAGGTCGTCGGGCCTTGTCTCGGCCACCGACCGCTGGCCCACCAGCTTGCCGTCGCGGAGTACGGCAACCCGATCGGCGATGCGGAAGATCTCGTCCAGGCGATGCGACACATAGATCATGCCGACACCGCGTTCCTTGAGCGGGCGGATGGCGTTGAAGAGTCGCTCCACCTCGTCGGCGGGCAAGCTGGCAGTCGGCTCGTCAAGCACCAGGACGTCGGCTTCGACAGCCAGCGCGCGGGCAATTGCAACCAGCGACTTTTCGGTGCGGGTCAAGTCCTGCACCCTGGTGCTCGGATCGAAGTTGCAACCGACAAGCTCTAACGCCTCTCGGGCGCGGTCGTCCGTCCGGCGCCAATCGATCAGTCGCGAACGCAGGGAAAAGCCCTGTGCGAGGCCAACGTTTTCGCCAACGGTCATCCATTCGACGAGCCCAAGGTCCTGGTGGATGAAGGCGACCGGCTGGCGCTCGTTTGGTTTGGGCGGGCGGTGGTTGTAGGGCTCGCCACGAAACAGGATCTGGCCGCCATCAGGCCTGTAAATACCGGCAAGCGTCTTGATGAGTGTCGATTTGCCGGCGCCGTTTTCACCGAGCAGGGCGAGGATTTCACCGGGCATGAGGCTGATGGAGACATTTTCGAGCGCGCGGGTGCCACCAAAGATTTTGGTGATACCGTTGAACTCAATGAGTTTGTGATTGTCCACCTTTGCTCCTCCCAAAGCATCGACTGGGTACATGTTATCGATAACATATCGGTGTAGTCAAGAGCCGAAATGGTGTCGGTGCGAATTTACCCACCGGCCCCCTGATCCGGGTCGATGGGGCCAGCACATCACCAATGGGCTTTCTTACGTGCTCTCGCGTTCGATGACGCGAAAGTCGGTGACGGTGAGGGCTTCCGGCTTTCCCACGCCCTGGATGGCCTGCGTCAGCTTGAGCGCAGCCTGTCGGCCGATCCCATAGCAATCGACGTTTATGGTCGTCATGCGCGGGTGACAGCAGGCGGCGATCTCGTAGTCACCGAAACCGGCAATGGCAATGTCTTCAGGAACTTTCATGCCCCGGCGCTGACATTCCATGAGCGCACCGAAGGCTGAAAGGTCCGAAACGCAAAGCACCACCTGGGTATCCGGCCAGCGCTCCAGCATGTTGACGACCGCCTGAGCACCCTGTTCCATCGAAATTGGCGGAACGCCGAAGGAAATCAGGCGGTCCGCCGGCAGGTTCAGTCTTTCCAAAGCGCAAACAAATCCCGCCCGGCGCTGGCTGCCGCGTGTATCGCGCGCCGTCGTGCCGCCGATATAGCCGAAACGCCGGTAACCCTTGGCCGCGAGAGTTTCAACGAGGAGTTCCATCGCCTCGCCATTGGAGAAGCCAACGACTTTGTCGATCGGTTGGCTCGGCCTGTCCCAGGTCTCGATGACAGGGATGCCGGCCTGTTCAAGCATGCGCCGGCCCTTCGGCGTATGTGAGCCGCCGGTCAGGATGATACCTTCGGGTCGGCGCCGCAGCATGGCCTCGATCAGCTCTTCTTCCCGCTCGACCGAATAGTTGGTGTAGCCCAACAGCAATTGAAGGCCTGTTTCCTCGAGCGCATCGGTGATGCCGCGCGCCGTGTCGGAAAAGTTCGAATTGTTGATCGAAGGGATGATGGCGGCGATGAAGCCTGTACGCCGGGATGAAAGGCTGCCGGCCGACTGGTCGAGAACGTAGCCGAGTTCATTAACCGCCTGCATTATCCGCTCGCGCGTTTCCTTGGAAACATGGCTGCCTTCCTTCAGCGCCCGAGATACAGTCATTGCCGAGACACCGGCGCGACGGGCCACGTCGCTCATCGTCGGGGTTTCGGGCATCTTGCCGTCCGGTATGTTTGTCATTGCCTGTTCCGCGTGGGTGATGCAAAAACCTGTTTATCCCTATTTATGTTATCGCTATCATCGAAAGGAAACAACCGCTGGCAATCGGCGCGGCAACAAAGCTTTTTAGGGAGAAGGAAAAAACATGTTCGGAGAGATTGAGGGCACCGGCTTCGAAATCCTGGATCCACGCTTCGCCGCGTGTTTTGTCGGTCATGCCCGCGTCGAACGCTTATGGACAGGCGGCCGCTGGCTGGAGGGACCGGTATGGTTGGCTCCCGGCCGTTTTCTCGTCTGGTCTGATATTCCGAACAATCGCATGATGCGGTTCGACGAAACCAGCGGGGCTGTATCCGTCTTCCGCCAACCTTCGAACAATTCCAACGGCAATACCGTGGACAATCAGGGCCGCTTGATAACCTGCGAGCATCTGACAAGGCGGGTGACGCGCACGAACTTCGACGGGACCGTTGACGTCATCGCCGACAGGTTCGAAGGCAAGCGCTTCAACTCGCCCAATGACGTCGTCGTCAAATCCGACGGCTCGATCTGGTTTACCGATCCATCCTACGGCATCATGCATGACTACGAGGGCGACTACGGCGAGGAAGAGATCGGCGGTTGTCATGTCTATCGCGTCGATCCGCAGTCCTGCGACGTCACGAAGGTCGCCGGCGATTTCGAGAAGCCGAACGGTCTAGCCTTCTCCCCGGACGAGCGGCATCTCTACATCGCCGATACCGGCGCCAGCCATCTGGAAAACGGGCCGCGCCATATCCGGCGGTTTTCAGTTAAGGAACAGGGCGCGCTGTTGGGCGGTGAGGTTTTTGCGACGTGCACCAGCGGCATGTTCGATGGTTTCCGGGTCGATCAGGCAGGGCGCCTCTGGGCAAGTGCTGAGGATGGCGTTCATTGCCACGATCCGGACGGGACATTGATCGGCAAGATCCGCATTCCCGAAATCGTCTCGAATATGACCTTCGGCGGCGCCAGACGCAACCGGCTGTTCATCACGGCGACGAGTTCGCTCTATGCCGTTTATCTGACGGCCAATGGTTCAAAACTCGGCTGAGCCGCCGGTCGGATTTTCCAGGGGTCTGCACTCTTCACCGTGACAGTCAGCCGCCGTCGACGGGAATTGTCGTTGCGGTGACGTAGCTCGAAGCGGGTGAAACCAGGAAAAGAATGGCGGTTGCCAGGTCGTCCGGCATGCCCCAACACCCCATCGGGATGCCCGCCAGAATATCGCGCGAACGGTCCGGGTCTGTCGAAGCGGCGATGTAAGACGACGTGAAGTTTGACCACGTGGACGGCATCCCGGTCTTCAAGGGAATAGTCGGCAAGGTCGTCGCGCCGGAAAATGCCGGCATTGTTGACGAGAATGTCGATCGGCCGAGAGGATTGGTCGCCGCTCGGAGCAACTCGGCGGCCTTGAAGGGCGATGCGAGATCCTGCTCTACCGCGAGAAATCGCCGCCCGAGTGCGGCGATCCGCTCGGCCGTTTCAGGCATCTCTCAACCGATCGCGGCGATATCGGCGCCGGCCCGGGCAAGTGCAATTGCCGCAGCCTGGCCAAGTCCGCCGCGCGCGCCGGTCACCAGCGCCACCTGTCCCGTCAGTTCAACACCGATCACCTCAAGTCCTGCGGCCGCACCATGTCCATGTCTTCGAAGACCTGGTTCTCGCCGGACATTGCCCAGATGAAGGTATAGTTGCCGGTGCCGCAGCCGGAATGGATGGACCAGGGCGGCGAAATGACCGCTTCCTCATTGCGCATGACGATATGGCGGGTTTCCTGCGGTTTTCCCATCATATGGAAAACCAGCGCCTCCGGAGCCATGTCGAAATAGACGTAGACCTCCATGCGCCGGTCGTGCAGATGGGCGGGCATGGTGTTCCAGTTGCTGCCGGGCGCCAGCTTGGTCAACCCCATCAAGAGCTGGCAGGTGGGCATGACCTTGGGGTGGAGGTAGCGGTAGATCGTGCGCTCGTTGTTGGTCTCTCTCGCGCCGAGCGTCACGGGAGAGGCTTCGTCGATCGTCACGTGCTTGTTGGGATAGTTTTTATGCGCGGGCGCGCAATTGCCGTAGAATTTCGCGGGACGCGCGGCGTCATCACTCGAAAACGCGATGTTTCGCGCGCCCGCTCCGATATAAAGGCCTTCCTGCGGTCCCAGTCTGAAGGCATCGCCGTCAACGCTGACTTTGCCCGCTCCGCCGATGTTGATGATCCCCATCTCCCGGCGTTGCAGCAGGAAATCGGTGCCGGTCACGCCGGAAACGTCGTTTGGTGCCTCGACTGTTCCAGCGACCGGGCAGACACCGAACACGATGACCCGGTCATAATGCGTATACGTCATGTTCATGGCGTCGGCCCCAAACAGGCCCGAAATGTGAAAATGGGCGCGCAAGCCGTCCGTGTCGAGCGTTCTGGCATGCTCGGGGTGAATTGTGTCGCGAATGTCCATGGTCGTTCCTTGATGCGTTTCATTCGGGCGAAGCGCCGAGCTCGCTTCCGGCGCACGGCGTTTCGTTGTGTCGAGAATAGTCGTATTGATGTAAATTGGATGTCGATTTTGAGATGTAAAAACGCAAATCGGCGCCACAGCCTTATGTGGCGCCGATCGCATCCGCCGATGTTATTTGGTGGCAGCGGCGTACTTGGCGATTTCGACATTTGCCTCCGCGGCATCGGCGGCCAGCTGGGCATAAGTCTCCTCAAGCGTCAGTTCGGCGACGATTAGCTGGCTCATGCGCTGAACGATGGAACCATAGACAGCACTGGCCCCTTGCGTCCTTTCGATCGTGCGCGCTTCTTCCGGAACGTTGCCGACATTGCGGGCGAAGGCCTCCATCGAAGATTTCGCGTTGGCGTTGTCGGTCTTGTATTGCGGATTGTCGATTTGGGCGCCAGGCAGAATGAGGAACTGCTCGGCAATGTTGCGCTGAACCTTTTCCGATCCCAGGAATTCGATGAGCTTGGCTGCGGCTTCAGGTGCCTTGGTATGTTGAAACGCGACGATGAAAGTCGATCCCGGCATCGGCACGCAGCCCGCGTCACCGCACGGCGGATCGATCGCAGTCCAATCGAATGCATCGCCGATCTTCGTGACGAATGGATTGACCATCCAGTTTCCGGCCAGATAGGTCACGACGTTGCCGCTGGCGAACTCGTCCCCCATGTTCTTGTAGCGTGTTCCGCCCGCAGCACCCCACATTTCCTTCGGGAATGCACCGGACTGGGTCCATTTGTAGAGATCGGCGATATAGCGCTTGGCACCGTCATCAGGAAATATCAGCTGTCCGTCTTTCAGGAAGTGGGCCCCGTAGGAAAATGCCGGTCCGGCGAAACGATGGCCGGAACGGTCCATCGTGAAGGGAATCTCGACACCTGTTGTCTTGGCAACCTTGACGGATGCATCGATGATTTCACTCAGCGTCGCCCCCTTGGCAGGTAGCGGAACGCCGGCCTGCTCGAACAGGGTCACGTTGACGAACGGCTGGTTGAGCGTCTGCGAGGCGACATAGCCGCCGATCTTGTCGGCCGCCGCTCCGGGGGTGCGGATCAGATCCAGCGACTTGCCGTGAAGCTTCGCAAAACCGTTCGGGTCTTTCATATGGGGCCGCAGGTCGGCGGTGTATCGGAGAAGATCGGTGGCGGTTATCTTCGCCACGTCCGGCCCCTTGCCGACCGACAGCTGAAGCGGCAGCTGCTCCATCATCTGCGCATAGCCGGCAGTGACGAAATCGACGGTGATGTCCTTGTTCTCCGTCTCGAATTGATCGACCAGCTTTTCCATCATGGCGATATATTTCGGATCGTCATCGGTAAAGGCGAATGTGATCGTCTCGGCCAAGGCCGGCACCGCAGCGGTGCTCAAAGCGAGCGCGATGGCGGTAATTTTCAGCGTTTTCAAGATCATGCATTCCTCCCGTTGTAGGCTCTCGAGACATCAATGAAAATATTTTCATTAACGAACTGTTCGAATTCCATTGCCCCATGATGAATTAATGGCTATTTTTGCCCACAAGTCAAACTAAATTGAAAATTTTGAAGGTGGAGAGGCGAAAAGCAATGAAAAATATTTCATTAGCGTCTCGCGATGAGCAAACGGATGCGGGCCGCCCTATGGCAGGGGCGACGCTGTGGCCAATTGCGCCCGGCGAGGCGCTTAACCGCTGGCATGTCAGCGGCGCTGAGGTTGAATATTTCCCCGGAGTGGCGCGTCCGATGCCGGATGCGATCGACTACCGCTTCATCAATGGATGGGTCGCGACCGGCGATCTGCCCTGTCGTGAAGCGCTGCGCGCCCGCCTTCAGATCCGCGATGTCCAGCTGCCGCCAAACGTCGATTATTCGAATATCTATCTCGGCGGCGAAGATCCCCGCGTCGATTTTTCCATCTTCTGCTTTCGCCCTCTTCTCATCCGTCGCTGGATGCGGTGCGTCGTGACGGCGGATGCGGCGCAGGCCGTGCGTTTTGCCGCTGAAACCTGTGGCGGGATGCATGTCTGGCTCAATGAAGCGAAGGTGCTGGCGCACGAGCCCTATGATCGCAATATCGCCCATTCGGCCACCTTCTCGGCAGACATTCCCCAGGGCGAGAGCGTCCTGACAGTGTTTCTTGAGGATCTGCATGAGCGCGACACAAGCTGTTTCTTCAAGCTGACGCTGGTGGAAGGGGAAGGCCTTGCCGCGGGCATCCAGGCAGAAATCGACAGTCATTCCATGCGCGAGGTGGAAGCAACGCTGAACGGTCTGCGGACAGACCGCTTGTTCTACGACAAAGGCACAGTGAGGGTGGTTGCCGACTATCTGCCCGATCGCCCGGTGGAAATCGAACTTGGACCCGATTGGCATCCATCCGAAACGGTGACGATGAACGTGTTGCCGGACGGGGTGGGAAAAGCTGCGCAGGCGATCCGCTTCACGATTTCCCAGAACAACCCGACGGCGGACTTGTTCGACATCGCTGGCCTCCCGGCCGGGTGCATTTCCCTGACATTTGTCGTTCAGGTTGGCGGCGTGCGGATCGAGCGCGGGGTTGGTACCTCCATCCTGCCGCCGCCGCTATCGCTCGATCAGGACGACATATTCGGCCGCAAACGGGCCGCTCTTAACGTCATGATCGCCGGCGGCAAGAACGAGCCGTCGCGCGCCCTGGTGCTCTTGGCGCTCGGCAAGGAGCCGGAGCAGGCAGCACGGTTGATCGAGGATGCGCTGCCACCGGTCATCGAGCGCCATGATTGCGCCGATTTCTGGCTGCTGCCGCTTCTGTGGATCTATCGCGCTCACGCCTGGACCGAGCTGCCGGACGAACTCTGGGAGAAGCTGCGTGATGCCATCCTCAACTTCCGTTACTGGTTGGACGAGCCCGGCGATGACGTAATGTGGTACTGGAGCGAGAACCACGTCCTCTGCTTTCATATCGCCCAATATCTGGCGGGCGACCTTTTTCCGAACGATATCTTTGGCAACAGCGGCAAGACCGGCCTGGAGCATCGGGCGCAGGGCGAAGCGCGGCTGCACCGCTGGTTCGATGCGATCGACGAGCACGGTCTCGCGGAATGGAATTCAGCCGCCTATTATCCGATCGATTTCCTCGGCCTGTTCACGCTGTTCGAAAACACCGATGATGCACGCCTGAAGGAACGGACCGGCAAGCTTTTGGACGAGATCTTCGTCATGACCGCTCTGCACACGCTTGAAAGCGTTCCATCCGGATCGCAGGGCCGCATCTATGAAAAGGAGCTTTTCGCCGGGTCGGCGACCGAACTCGCCTCGGTTGCCGCTATCGCCTTTGGCGGGACCTGGTACGCCGGGCATGACCGCGCGGCTGCCCTCTTTGCCTTGTCGGACTACGAGCCGCCGACGCTGGCAACCGACCTTGCGTTCCCGCCCAAAGGCAAGCGGCTGACTGCCCGCTATACGCAAGGGCTGAACATGAACGCCAAGCTCTCGCTCTGGAAATGCGCGGACGCGCAATTGTCGAGCGTCGCGCAGTACAAGTCAGGCGAGCTCGGCCATCAGCAGCATATGGCCGATATCCAGCTTTCCGGCCACATGCTGGCGCGTTTCTGGATCAACCACCCGGGCGACCTCAAGGTCTGGGGTGGTAGCCGGCCGTCCTACTGGGCCGGTAACGGCATCAACCCGCGCGTCGCCCAATGTGACAACGTGGCACTCATGCTGTTCGACCTGACCCGCCAAGCCCACGCCATCCGCTTTACCCATGTCTTCCTGCCGGTCGAGCTTTGCGACGAAGTCGTCGTCGGGACAAACTGGATCTTTGCGCGGGTCGCGGACGGTTATGTCGGCATTTACGGATCTTCCGCGCTCCAGGGGCTCCAGCACGGCCTGTTTGCCGGTATGGAATGGCGCATGCACGCAGAAAGAGCGGGCTGGCTGATGATTGCCGGCAGCGCGAATACGCATGGCGGGTTTTCCGCATTCCGGGAAAGCTGCCTTGTCCTTGCACCGCATTTCGACGCGGATGCGGTGAGCCTTACGCTTGATCACCCCGACGGCAAGCTGCTGCTGCCATTCGAGGGGGAATTGATGCGTGCGGGAACACCCCTGCCTTTCGCGCCGCTTTCCACCGTCCCGCATATCGGGGTTGATGGTGGTGCGCTTTGTCCCTGGACTGAAATGAAGGAGCTTTCCGCATGATCCCGGCCGCGGATATTACATCAGCCATAACGCAGATTTCCCGAGGCTTTCGCCGCTTGAAGGGCATCGGCGACGCCGCCGACGCCGATACGGGTGAAATCGTCTTCGATGAGTGGGACTGGGAGGTCGGCGTCGGGCTTTACGGCTATTTTCGCGACGCAGAAGAGCGCGACGATCATGCCGCCTTCGGCAGGCTGATCCGCTGGTATGAAAATCAGCTTGCCCGCGGCCTGCCGCGTCGTCAGGTCAATTCCACGTCACCGATGCTGGTATTTTCCCTGTTGGCGGAGAAGTTTCAGCGGGAAGACTGGAAGGCGATCGCCCACGACTGGGCGCAGTGGATTTTTGAGGAGATGCCGCGGACCGAAGAAGGCGGTTACCAGCATCTTGTCAAGGAGCGCGACAACGAGGGCCAGCTCTGGGACGATACATTGTTCATGGCCGTGCTATTCATGACGACAGCTGGCCGGCTGTGCCAGCGACCCGATTGGATCGAGGACGCGCGCTACCAGTTTCTCTGCCATATCCGGTTTCTGGGTGACCCGCCAAGCGGGCTGTTCTTCCATGGGTGGACCTTTCTCGGCCGGCATAATTATGCGCGTGCTCTGTGGGCGAGGGGCAATGCCTGGATCACCATCGCTATTCCTGAACTCTTCCGCATCGCGCCGCCGCAGGGCGCCATTGCCCGCTACCTCAAGGAAGTTTATCGCACTCAGGTCGCAGCTCTTCGGGTGCTCCAGAACGAGCAAGGCATGTTCCATACGTTGCTCGACGATGTCGGAAGTCCCATCGAGGCCTCGGCCACGGCGGGTATCGGCTATGGCATTCTTGCCGGAATCCGCGAAGGACTGATCGACGAGAGCTTCAGGGACACGGCGGAACGATCGCTCAGCGCCATTCTGTCGCGGATCGACGAAGCCGGCCTTTTGATGGATGTTTCGGACGGCACCCCGATGGGCGAGGATCTCGACTTCTATCGCCGCATCAAAAATCTGCCGACACCTTATGGCCAGGCGCTGGGAGGGCTTTTCCTGATGGAATCGAGACGGCACGCGCGCTGACGGACGGGACGTGCCCACTGCTTTGCCAGGGTCGCTGCGTCCCACACGGAGATTGGGAGGAAAGACACAATGACCGCAATATCCATGAAGGATCTGCGTAAGTCCTACGGATCGCTCGAAGTCATCCACGGCATCGATATCGACGTGGCATCCGGCGAGTTCGTCGCTCTGGTTGGGCCGTCAGGCTGCGGCAAGTCAACGCTTTTGCGGATGATCTCCGGGCTCGAGCCTATCTCGGCGGGG
>UCOA01000018.1 GCA_900474095.1 Hyphomicrobiales bacterium
GCGAGCCGGCCCGTTATGCGCCGCTCTTCGAACTCTACCGCGAAGCCGCCCGCCGGGCCGGGCAGGATGCCGCCAAGCTGAAGACCAGCATCAATGTCCATGGCTTCATTGCCGAGACGACCGAGAAAGCCGCCGACCAGTTTTATGGCCCACAGGCCGAGGTGATGAACCGCATCGGCCGCGAGCGTGGCTGGGGGCCGACCAGCCGGGCGCATTTCAACCAATCGATCGGGCCGAACGGCAATCTGTTCCTTGGCGATCCGGAAACGGTCGCGGCAAAGATCGTCCGGCATCAGCGCATCTTCAAGAACGACCGGTTCCTGCTGCAGATGGCGATCGGCCTGATGCCGCATGACCAGATCATGCGCGGCATCGAACTCTATGGCACGAAGGTGGCGCCGCTGGTGCGCGCGGCTCTGGCTGACGATGCGAAGCAGGTGGAAACCGCCTGAATTCACCGACTTTCCTGCAATTGGTGTCTGGATCGCTCGCTTTCGGCGCGTTACATAGAGCGCCGAAAGCGAGAAACAATGACCCTCAACAACGACGATGACCTGGAGCGGCTGAAGGAAATCGGCCGTATCTGCGCAAATGCGGTGCAGATCATGGGTGCGGCGCTCGAACCCGGCATCACCACGGCAGAACTCGATGCCGTCGGCCGCAAGGTGCTCGAGGATGCCGGCGCCCGTTCCGCGCCGGAACTCAGCTATAATTTTCCGGGCGCCACCTGCATCAGTGTCAACGAGGAAATCGCTCACGGCATTCCAGGCGCGCGTGTCATCCGGGCCGGCGATCTCGTCAATATCGATGTCTCGGCAGAAAAGAATGGCCTGTTCGCCGATACCGGCGCCTCGTTCGCCGTTCCGCCGGTCAAGCCGCAGATCGAGCGGCTCTGCCGCGACGGCAAGCGCGCCATGTGGGTCGGGCTGAACGAGGTCAAGGCCGGCAGGCCGCTGGCGGCGATCGGCAACGCCATCGGCAGTTTTGCAAAAAAGAACCGCTATACGCTCGTCACCAACCTTGCCAGCCACGGCGTCGGTCGGTCGCTGCATGAGGAGCCGACGGAAATCGCCACCTGGCCCGACAAGCACGAGAAGCGCCGCATGACCGACGGCATGGTCTTCACCGTCGAGCCCTTCCTGTCTCTCGGCGCGCAATGGGCCGAGGGCGGCGACGACGAATGGACGCTGCTCAGCGAGCCGCGCGCGCCGACGGTGCAGTACGAGCACACCGTGATCGTCACGCGCAACGGGCCTCTTGTCGTAACCCTTCCGCGTTGATCCGCAGGCGCTACTATTCATGTCCTTGAACGACAGCATCAAATTTTGTCGTTTGTCACCGTCATGCTGCATTGCGATAGATAGGCCATGACGACGCTGGACCGCCCATTGCACCGGAGCCTTGCTCCCACTGCCTTTGCCGGCGCCATCGCCATGGCAGTTGCCATGGGCTTCGGCCGCTTTTCCTATACGCCGATCCTGCCGGGCATGATGACCGGTCTCGGCCTGACGCCCGCCGATGCGGGGATCATCGCGTCTGCCAATTTCATCGGCTATCTGCTGGGAGCCGTTGCCGCGGGCTATGGCTGGGCTGCGGGGCGCGAGAGACAGATCGCCCTTTCGGCGCTGGCCGCGACGGCGGTGCTGCTTTTGGCCATGGGGCTGACATCGTCATTGCTGTTGTTTTCCGTCATCCGCTTTCTGGCCGGTGTGGCCAGCGCCTTTGCGATGATCTTCACCTCGTCCATCGTGCTCAGCCGGGGGCTTGCCGCCGCCAACCCGCATGTCCAGGCGGTACATTTCGGCGGCGTCGGTGTGGGTATTGCAATCTCGTCGCTGATGGTCTTCCTGTTGCCCGCCGGCGGCCTCAGGGTTTTCGCAAGCTGGCAGGCCGGCTGGTTCGGCGGCGCCGTCATCGCCTGCCTCGGCACAATCATCGTGGCGGCGTTGCTGCCGGAAGGGCCGGCAGGGGGAAAGAACGGCGAGAAGGAAAAGCCGCTCGTCTGGACCCGGCCGCTTGTTGTGATCACGCTCACCTACGGCCTGTTCGGCTTCGGCTACGTCATCACCGC
Source organism: Hyphomicrobiales bacterium (assembly GCA_900474095.1). Lineage (GTDB taxonomy): Bacteria > Pseudomonadota > Alphaproteobacteria > Rhizobiales > Rhizobiaceae > Pararhizobium. The sequence continues at coordinate 2,072 of UCOA01000018.1, forward strand.
CACCTTCCTCGTCGCCATGGCGCGGCAGGGTACGACCGACCATACCGTCGAGTTCCTCGCATGGCTGATCACGGGTCTCAGCGCCGCGGTGTCGGTGCATGCCTGGCGCCGCACCGTGCCACGACTTGGCATGGTCGGGGTTTATCTTGCAGGCCTGTTGGTCGAAGCTATCGGGCTTATTCTGGCAGTCGCTCTTCCGTCACCATATGCGCCGCTGATCGGCGGTCTGATGCTGGGCGCGACCTTCATCATGATCACGGCATACGGCCTGCAGATCGGCCGGGCACTCGCACCCCGAAGCCCGCGCAAGGCGCTCGCCTTCATGACCGCCGCCTTCGGCGTCGGCCAGATCGTCGGGCCGCTCGTCGCCGGCTGGCTTGCTGAAACCAGCGGCAGTTTTACCGCGCCGACCCTGCTGGCAGCGGGCGTGCTACTTTTCTGTGCGGCGCTCACCGGTATGGAGATGCGCCGCATCGTTATTGCCACAGGCGCATGAGCGGTTCGCTATTAAATAACGGTAACATTAGCTTGACGTGATTGGCAGGGCAGGGCTTTTGCCCTAGGTTCGGCGCATCGAAGCAGGGTGTTCGTGCCCTCAAGAAACGCGAGTGTTGCCTCTTGTTCCATTCCTTCTTCCCTAAGCCAAAGCTGTTTTTTACATCTGGCGCGATCTGGTCAATTGTCTGCATTCTTGTCTGGTACACAGTAGGTCCGCAGATCGGCGCCGCGGTCGGCTTGCCCCCCCTTGCTCCGGGGCAGAAGCCGCCGATCGGCCTTGCTTACTTCTTTACGCCCGACAACCTCTGGTTCTATCTCTATTTCACGATCTTCGTGCTGCTCTTCGGCGGCGCATGGAAAATGATCGCCAAGGATCACCCCTGGGTAAACTGGTCGATCTGGGGGACGGCTTTCATTATTTTCATTGCCTATTTCGCGGTGCAGACATCTGTTGCGATCAACAATTGGCGCGGCCCATTCTTTGATCTTCTACAAGATGCACTTGCAAAAAAGCCAGGCATCACAGCCGCGCAATTCTATGGCTTGCAGCTGAATTTTTTGGAGATCGGCTTCGTCGGCGTAACGTTGAACGTTGTCACGGCTTTCTTCACCAATCACTACGTTTTCCGCTGGCGCACCGCGATGAATAACTTCTACATGTCGAAGTGGGACAAGCTCCGGCATATCGAGGGGGCCTCGCAACGTGTTCAGGAAGACACGATGCGCTTCGCCAACATCCTCGAAGGCCTTGGCGTTACGCTCATCAACTCGGTGATGACGCTGGTGGTTTTTCTGCCGCTGCTTTTCAACATGTCACAGCACGTCTCCGATCTGCCGATCATCGGCGCCATTCCTCACGCACTGTTCTGGCTTGCGATCATATGGTCTCTGTTCGGCACGGCGCTTCTGGCATTTGCAGGAATCAAGCTGCCTGGGTTGAATTTCCGCAACCAGCGCGTCGAGGCGGCCTACCGCAAGGAGCTCGTCTATGGCGAGGATCATATGGATCGGGCGCAGCCGGTGACGGTCAGGGAACTCTACGGCAATGTGCGCCGCAATTACTTCCGCATGTACTGGCACTACGCGTATTTCAACGTTGCGCGCTTTTCTTACGGGCAACTCGACGCGATTTTCTTGAACTTCATCCTTATTCCGACATTTGTGGCGGGTCAGATCACACTCGGTATCTGGCAGCAGATTGCCACGGCATTCGGAGAGGTCAGCAATTCGTTCCAGTATCTGGTGAACTACTGGTCTACGATCATCGAGCTTCTGTCGATCCACAAGCGCCTGAAAGCCTTCGAAGCAGCAGTCGAGGATGTGCCGCTTCCTGATATCGACCAGCGCTACCTCGCACGTGAGGAAACGGACGGCGAGCTCGCGGCTGCTAAGCCCTGAGCGGTGTATTTGCAGGAACGATGCATCAGAAGGCGGAGCGATCCGCCTTCTTCTCATTGGCGATCATCGGCAGCGCCTCGGCATAGCTGACGCAGGCAACGTCGGGCTTTCCGCAGGTCTCGGTCAGGAACCGGTCGAGCGCACGCCAATAGGCGCCGCCGTTCATTTCGACGAAGTGGAACCCGAGCTGCAGCGGGATGCGGCCGCCCTGGTACTGCGCCTGAAAGGCCTTCCGGTAGGCCTCGAGCGCGCGCTCTTCGAAGACGGCACTGTCCTTACGGTTTTCCACGCCCATCGAATGGCGGATGAAGAGATTGTAGTCCATGCCGATCACCCGGCGCTGCTGCGGCCCTTCCTGGATCAGCGGCAGCCCGAAGCGCGGCATGCCGTCCGCATCCGATGGCCAGCCTGGGCCCTTGGTGACGATGCTGGCATCATAGGTGAAACCGGTCTTTTTCAGCGCCGGCAGCAGGCCATCGCTTAGGGAGAGATAGGGCGCACGAAATCCCTTGATGTCATTCGCGGCGAAATCCGTCCAGCCCTCGGGCTGCTCGCCTTCGATGCCGCCCGCCTTCCAGGCATTTGCAAGGGCCGTGTGGAAGGCTGCGAATTCCTGGTTCCACTCCGCCGCGCTCCAGCCCTTGCCGTCAAAATGGCCGCAGGCATGGCTGCCGATATCGTGGCCGGTCTGGTGCGCCTGCCAGATATGGCGGACACGCGCCTGTATTTCTTCGCGACTCTGGGCGAAGCCGACATTCGAACGCCCGGCTTTCTCCCGCGGTGCCTGATAGGTTCTGCCGCCATCGGCCTTTGTCATCAGGAAGGTGCAAGAGAGAAAGTAAGTGAAATGTGCGCCCGTCCGCTTGCCCATTGCCAAGCTCTTTTCCCAGAGCCTGTTGTCGTGGGCGCCGTCGAAGGAAACGATGACAAGCTGTTTGCGGCCTGCGGGAGCCGGTGGTTGCACCGAATGGGCCACAGCAGGGATCAGGGCCAATGCGAGAGCAAGGCCGGGAACGACGGAGGAATGGAGCATGCGGAACCTTGGGCGGAAAATGCGGAGTTGCGACCCCTGCCGCAAGAATAAGGCAATCCTTTGATCGTGCTGGAATCTTGGCTTTGATCCGGCTATGCGAAGAGGCAGAAAATCTCACAAGCGACGGATGGGCTTCATGACACTTCTTCTACTGGGCATCGTCATTTTTCTCGGCATGCATCTCGTGCGCGTCGTGGCGCCGGGGCTGCGCGCCTCGGTCATCGAGCGTCAGGGCAAGAGCGCCTGGATGGGGGCTTATGCAGCCATCAGCCTCATCGGCCTCGGTCTCATCATCTACGGCTTCGGCGAAGCGAGAGCCGTCACCGGCATGCTCTACGACCCGCCGGTGTTCCTGAAGCACATTTCGCTGCTCTTGATGCTGCTCGCTTTCATCTGTCTCGCTGCCGGCTTTTTGCCGGCAGGCCGCATCGCAGTCGCGGTCAAGCATCCGCAGATCCTGTCGATCAAGATCTGGGCGCTCGCCCACTTGCTGGCCAATGGCGAGGCATCCTCGGTGCTGTTGTTCGGCTCCTTCCTCGCCTGGGCCGTGATCCTGCGCATCTCGCTGAAGCGGCGGCAGCGGGCGGGCGAGAAGGCGCTTCCGGTTTTCCGTTCCTCCTCCAACGACCTGCTGGCAGTGGTCATCGGTGTCGTCGTCTATGGCCTGTTTGTCTGGAAGCTGCATGAGTGGCTGATCGGCGTTGCTCCGATTGTCTTGAGCTAAAGGGGGCTAAATGCGCGTGCCCCCTTACAACAGCCTCAAAATGCGGTAGAAGCGCGGAATCTTACTTTCATCTTTGCAGGGAAGGCCGGGCAACCGGAACTTAGGAATGGCGAACCAGGACGACAGCTTTATCCGCGAGGTCAACGAAGAACTGCGCTCTGAGCAGGTCAAGGCCGTCTGGACGCGCTTCGGCAGCGTCATCATCGGGATCGCCATCCTCATCGTTCTCGGAACCATCGGCAAGGTGGGTTACGAATACTGGCATGAAACGTCGGCCTCCCAGTCGGGCGACAAGTTTCTGGCGGCCTTGACCCTGTCCAAGGAAAACAAGGCCGACGAGGCGCTGGCTGCGCTAACGGCGCTCGAAAATGATGGCTACGGCGCCTATCCGGTGCTGGCGAAGATGCGCGCTGCAACGCTTACGGCGCAGAAGGGCGACGTGGCTGCGGCGGTTCAGGTCTTCTCCGATATCGCCAAGGACGGCAGCCTGCCGCAGGCGATGCGCGACGCGGCCCGGATGCGTGCGGCCTATCTGCTGGTCGATACCGGCACCTATGAACAGGTTTTGGCGGAGGCAGAGCAGCTCGCCGTACCGGGCAATGGCATTCGTCATTCGGCGCGCGAAGCACTTGGGCTCGCAGCCTACAAGGCCGGCGACATGGCGAAGGCCAAGACCTGGTTTCAGCAGATCGTTGATGATGCCGAGACTCCGCGCAATCTGGCCAACCGCGCCCAGATGCTGCTCGACCTGATCGCCGCCAGCGGCAAGGCGTCCTGACCGGACGTGTCGAAAACAAAATCAGGGCATCATGCTCTGAAGAAGACAGGATGACTTGATGAACTTCACCGTCGCCATCGTTGGGCGCCCCAATGTCGGCAAATCCACGCTTTTCAACCGTCTGGTTGGCAAGAAGCTGGCGCTTGTCGATGATACGCCGGGTGTTACCCGCGACCGGCGACCGGGCGAGGCCAAGCTCGTGGACCTGCGCTTCACCATCGTTGACACCGCCGGCCTCGAGCAGTCGGGGCCGGAGACGTTGCAGGGGCGCATGTGGGCGCAGACGGAGGCCGCAATCGCGGAGGCTGACCTGACGCTTTTCGTCGTCGATGCCAAGCATGGGCTGACCCCTGCCGACGAGACGCTCGGCGAAATGCTGCGCCGTCGCGGCAAGCCGGTCGTGCTGGTTGCCAACAAGTCCGAGGCCAAGGGCTCGGATGGCGGGTATTACGATGCCTTCACACTGGGTCTCGGCGAGCCCGTTGCGATTTCGGCAGAACATGGCCAGGGCATGATCGACCTGCGCGACGCGATTGTTGAAGCGCTCGGCGAAGACCGCGCTTTCCCGCCGGAAATCGACGAAGCCGAGACCGACGTCGATCTTCGCGGTGAGCAAGGGGCCGAAGAAGACGAAGAATTCGAGCCGGAATACGACGACACCAAGCCTTTGCGGGTGGCGATCATCGGTCGTCCGAATGCCGGCAAGTCGACGCTGATCAACCGGTTCCTCGGCGAAGACCGCCTGCTGACCGGCCCGGAAGCCGGTATCACCCGCGATAGCATCTCGGTCGAATGGGACTGGCGCGGCCGCACCATCAAGATGTTCGACACGGCCGGCATGCGCAAGAAGGCGCGGGTTCAGGAGAAGCTGGAAAAGCTCTCCGTTGCCGACGCCCTGCGCTCCATCCGTTTTGCCGAGGCGGTCGTCATCGTCTTCGATGCGACCATCCCCTTTGAAAAGCAGGACCTGCAACTCGTCGATCTTGTCATCCGCGAAGGCCGCGCCGCAATTCTCGCCTTCAACAAGTGGGATCTGGTCGAAGACGCGCAGGCGCTGCTTGCGGATCTGCGCGAAAAGACCGAGCGCCTCCTGCCGCAGGCCCGCGGTATCCGCGCGGTGCCGATTTCCGGCCAGACCGGCTACGGCCTCGACAAGCTGATGCAGGCGATCATCGACACCGACAAGGTCTGGAACCGCCGCATCTCGACCGCCAAGCTCAATCGCTGGCTCGATCATCAGCAGGTTCAGCATCCGCCGCCGGCCGTGTCCGGCCGCCGCCTGAAGTTGAAATATATGACGCAGGTCAAAGCCCGTCCGCCGGGCTTCATGATCTCCTGCACGCGCCCGGATGCCGTGCCGGAAAGCTATATCCGCTACCTGACCAACGGTCTGCGCAACGACTTCCAGCTGCCCGGCGTGCCGATCCGCATCCATATGAGGGCATCGGAAAATCCGTTCGAAAACCGCAAAAAGCGGAAATGACTACAGCCTGCCACCTTGCTGTCGCGGGTGGCGAGGGTCAACGATTCCGTGATAGCCTGCGCGATCAGCAGACGGTCGAATGAAGTCGGCATTGAATATTTTTAGATGCCCGCTCGTGGCCGCGTGCTGCACGGAATCAAGGAAACGGTATCCTGCCGTCTTGAAACGTGATTTTAGAGTGCGGGCCCTAGCTTGCCCCTGGCAACCAGGGCGCCGTGGTGCTGGATGACGGCCGCTGCCGTTGCGGCCGCGAACCTGGCCGCCGAAACAGGGTCTCCATCGACGGCATAACGGGCGAGAAACGCGCCGTTGAAGCTGTCGCCGGCGCTGGTGGTGTCGACGATCCTTTCGACCTTGGCCGACGGCACGAATTCCGGCTTCCTATCTCCGAAGCTCAGGGTCACGCCGTTTGGCCCATCCTTGACCACGATGTTTTCGGCGCCGAGACCCCGATACCGCTTTATCGTTGCGGCGATATCGGCGTCGCCAAAATGCATGGCTTCATCGTCGAAGCTCGGCATGACGAGGCCTGATGCGCGGGCGCCGGCGGAGATCGTTTCCAGCATGCGTGCCTTATCGTCCCAGAGACGGGGGCGGATGTTCGGATCGAACACGACGAGCTTACCGGCAGCCTTGGCGCGGCGCAGTTCGGAGAGCAGAGTCTCAACCGCCGCCGGGGCTAGAATCGCCAGCGTGATGCCGGAAAAGATAACAATATCCGAAGCTTCTACCGCGGCCCGCAGGTGGTCCGCATCGTCGGCCAGTGTTTTGGCGGCGGAAACCGAGCGCCAGTAGGAAAAGCTGCGTTCGCCATCCTTCAGATGGATCATGTACAGGCCCGGTGAGCGTCCTTCGACGCGGCGGATATGGCCGGTGCCGACGCCGGTGTTTTCGATGAAGGCCAGCATCTCGCCGGACACCGTGTCTGTGCCGACCGCCGTGAAATAATCGACGGACCAGTCATTCGGCAGAAACATCCGGGCGTAATAGGCGGTGTTGAAGGTGTCGCCGGCATAGCCCTTGCGCAGGAGATCGCCTTCGGCCTGCATCAGTTCCACCATGCATTCACCAATCGAAAGCAGCCTGCCTGCCATGACATCCTCCCGCTAGTCGCGCCCTCTTGCGAAAGCCGAGATACGGCTTACCAGCGCGGAAGGCAAGCGGATGCCGTCCTCGCGAGCGCGGTTCAGAGCATCGAATTTCGATGCGCCGGGGATATGGATGCCGTAGCCGGTTGAAAGCCGTGTCAACTGCGCGTCGAGCCGCTCTTCGAAGCCGTCGTCGAGCAGCGAGGGGGCGATGGCGATAACCGTGAGGCCGCTGCCGGGTGTTTTGTCGCCCGTCATGAAATCTGGCGCCTCGAGCGACCAGTTGGCGCCACTCAAACCCGCCGCCAGCACCTCGACCATCAGCGCGATATTGGCGCCGCGCGCGCCGCCGAACGCGAGCATGGCACCCTTCATGGCCTCCTTCGCGTCGGTGGTCGGTTGCCCGGCCGCATCGACGGCCCAGCCCGGGGGTATTGGTTCGCTGCGGGCGGCTGCCTCGCGGATGTTGGCGAAGGCGGTGGCGCTGGAGGATTGGTCGATGAGGAGCGGCGCGCCATGCCTCCGGGGTGCTGCGAAGGCCAGGGGATTGGTGCAATAGACGGGTACTTTGCCTCCAGACCCGGCAATCAGCGCCGGGCCGTTGGTGGCGGCCAGGCCAACGAGACCCCGCTCCGCCAACCGGAATGCGTAATCACCGAGCTCACCGGATGTATAACTGTTGAATTGGGCAAAGAGCGCGATGCCGAAGGTCCTGGCCTTGCCGGCAAGATCTTCGAAAGCGAGATCGAAGCCCAGCTGCGCAATGCCGCCGTCTGCATCGATGCGAATCAGAGCGGGGGCGGGGTCTGTTCGCCTCGGCTCGGCCTTGCCGTTGATGCGTCCGGCGACGAGGCCTTCCAGATAATCGACGAGATGGGAAAAGCCGGCAGCCGAGGGGCTACGCGCATCGGCGTCCACCGTGGCGCGGGCAAGCGCTGTGGCCATAGCCGGACTTGCGCCGGCGCCAAGGAGGGCTAGGGCCGCGAATTCGCGCGCATCGCCAAGGCTGAACGAAATGGTTTCTGCAGTCATCTTATCTCCAAAGCCGCTTTGTCATCGCCATAAATAGCGGGGACTGAAGGTGGTGGCTGGCAGGGATACCAAGCCATCATCATTTTTGCACCGGCGCCCGTCAATCTCTGGAAACGACGGGCAAGGCCGTTTACTCGCTCCCGCCGCGACGATACATCTTGGGCTGCATATCCCTGTGGTCGCGGAGTTTTATTGATGGCATCTCCCTTGAAGTCCAATGCCGATTGGTGGCGCGGCGCCGTGATCTATCAGGTCTATCCGCGCTCCTTTCAGGATACGACAGGGGACGGTCTCGGCGATCTCAAGGGCGTCACGCAGCGGCTACCCTATATCGCCAGCCTCGGCGTCGATGCTATCTGGCTGTCGCCGTTCTTCACTTCGCCGATGGCCGACATGGGCTATGACGTGTCGGACTATTGCAATGTCGATCCGATGTTCGGCACGCTAGCCGATTTCGACGCGATGCTGACGACGGCGCATGAACTGGGCATCAAGGTCATCATCGACCAGGTGATCTCGCACACTTCCGACCAGCATCCGTGGTTCAAGGAGAGCCGCTCCGATCGGACCAATCCGAAATCCGATTGGTACGTCTGGGCTGATCCGAAGCCGGATGGCACGGCGCCCAATAACTGGCTGTCGATCTTCGGCGGCCCGGCCTGGGAATGGGATGGTGTGCGCAAGCAGTATTACATGCACAATTTTTTGGGCTCGCAGCCCGATCTCAATTTTCACAATCCGGATGTTCAGGAAGCCTTGCTGGAAACCGTCCGCTTCTGGCTGAGGCGCGGCGTCGATGGTTTCCGGCTCGACACGGCGAATTTCTATTTCCACGACAAGGAGCTGCGGGACAATCCGCCACTGGTCTACGACGAAGACGCGATCGGGCTGGATGCGCCCGACGTCAATCCCTATGGCATGCAGAACCACCTCTACGACAAGACGCAGCCGGAGAACATCGGCTTCCTGCAACGGTTTCGTGCCCTGCTCGATGAGTTCGGCGGGCGGGCATCGGTGGGCGAGGTGGGCGATGGCGCGCGCTCGCTGAAGACGGTCGCGGCCTATACCGGAGGCGGCGACAAGCTGCACATGTGCTACACGTTCGACCTGCTCGGTCCGGATTTCACAGCCACACATATCCGCCGCTGCGTCGCCGCGTTTCAGGACGCCGTCACCGATGGCTGGGTCTGCTGGGCCTTTTCCAACCACGACGTTACCCGTCATGTCAGCCGTTTCGTGCAGACCGAGGAGGAACGTGAACGGGTCGCCCGGCTGGCGATCTCGGTGCTGGCCGCACTGCGCGGCTCGATCTGCCTCTATCAGGGTGAGGAACTGGCTTTGCCGGAGGCCGAACTTGAATTGGCGGACCTGCGCGACCCCTACGGCATCCGCTTCTGGCCGGCTTTCAAGGGCCGCGACGGGTGCCGCACACCGATGGTCTGGGAAAGGGAGGCGCCCCATGCCGGGTTTTCGAGCGTCAAGCCATGGCTGCCGGTGCCCGCGATGCACCGCGCATTGGCCGTCGACCAACAGGAAACGCCGCCGGGGTCGGTTCTTGCCCACTATCGGCAGACGCTGGCCTTTCGAAAGAAGCACGCGCCGCTTCTGGATGGCAGCATGACTTTCCTTGAAACCAATCAGGACATCCTGGCTTTCACGCGGGAAAAGGGCGGGGAGAAGCTGCTGTTTGTCTTCAACCTGCGCCGCGGACCGCAGACAGTACAACTGCCGAAGGGAATAACGGTGTCAGAGGTCGTGCCTATGCCAGGTTTCGCCGCGAAGGCAGATGGCGGGGAGATAATGCTTGAGGCGTTGGATGCGTTTTGTGGGCGGCTTTTACCGTAGCAGCTTATCGACAATCGCCCTTCCTCAATTTTAAGTGGAGTGGGAGGTCATTCCAAGAGAAATATTTTCACCCAATCAACGCAAACTTGTCGACATCCACCAGTCCCATATCCGAAATCTTCAGGTGCGGAATGACCGGCAGCGGCAGGAAGGCCAGTTGCAGGAACGGCTCCTGAAGGGTCGCACCCAGAGCAAAGGCTGCTTCGCGCAAGTGATGCAGCGTGTCGCGGACGCTTTCATAGGGTTCGAGGCTCATCAGGCCGGCGATCGGCAGGGAGATTTCGCCGGTCACCTTGCCATCCTCGACGACGACGAATCCGCCTTTGATCTCGCCGAGCCGGTTGGCGGCGAGCGCCATATCGTCCTCGTTGACGCCGACGACGCAGATATTGTGGCTGTCATGTCCGACAGTCGAGGCGATCGCGCCCTTCTTCAGCCCAAAACCCTGGACGAAGCCGTTGGCGTGATTGCCGTTGATGCCATGGCGCTCGATGACGGCAACCTTGATGATATCGCGGCCGAGGTCGACACCGGCCTGATTGCCGGAGGCCGGCAGCTTGAAGCGACGGTGCTCGGTGATGATCTTGCCGGGCAGCACGCCGATCACCGAGGTCTCCCCCTCGGCATAGGGCACGCCGAAATCGGCAGCGTTGACATGGCCTGCCTTGACACTGTCGAGCCCGACGGGGGCAACGGCGCGGCGCGTTGCAAACAGCTCATTGGTGACGAGACGACCGCCGGAAAAGACCTTCTCCGCCTTGCAGTTGTCAAGACTGTCGACAACGACAAGATCGGCGCGCCAGCCCGGCGCGACAAGGCCGCGGTCGCGGAGGCCGAAGGCGCGGGCGGCGGAGATCGAGGCGGCGCGGTAGACGGCCAGCGGCTCGACCCCTTGCGCGATCGCCTCTCTGATCATGTAGTCGAGATGGCCCTGCTCGGCGATGTCGAGCGGATTGCGGTCATCGGTGCAGAGCGCCAGGAATGGAGACAGGCGCTCGGTTATGATCGACATCAGCGCGTGCAAATCTTTCGAAACGGAGCCTTCGCGAACAAGGATGTGCATGCCCTTGCGGATCTTTTCGAGCGCTTCCTCGGCGGTGGTGCATTCGTGGTCGGTGCGAATGCCGGTGGAGAGATAACCATTGAGGTCGAGCCCGCGCAGCAGCGGCGCATGGCCGTCGATATGTCCACCCTGGAAGGCTTCGAGCTTGGCAAGGCAGATCGGGTCCTTGTGGATGACGCCGGGAAAATTCATGAATTCCGCAAGGCCGATGACCTTTTCGTGGTCGCGGAACGGCAGCAGCTTCTCGATCGGCAGGTTGGCGCCGGAGGTCTCCAGATGCGTCGCCGGCACGCAACTCGACAGCTGCACGCGGATATCCATGATGGTTTCGAGCGCCGAGTCGAGGAAGAACCGGATGCCCACGGTACCGAGCACGTTGGCGATCTCGTGCGGATCGCAGATCACTGTGGTCACACCATAGGGCAGCACGCAGCGGTCGAATTCATGCGGTGTCACGAGGGAGGATTCGATGTGCAGATGCGTGTCGATGAAGCCGGGAACGACGATCCTGCCGGAAATGTCGATTTCCGTGATGCCTTCATAAGTTCCGCAAGTCCCGACGATCCGGTTGCCGCAAATGGCGATGTCGGAGGCAACGAGTTCACCTGTCACAAGATCGAAGAAGCGACCGCCCTTCAGGACGATATCTGCCGGCGCGCGGCCTGTGCCCTGGTCGATCAGCTTTTCAAGTTTTTCGCTCATGGTGGCTCCTGCCTCTTCAATGCCTTGCCGCTTGACGCTCTGCCAGCATAGCTGCTGGTGATCGACATTGCATAGCAGACTGCAACAAATTGGCGCTTGTGTCTGTGGACTGCGCACAGCCGTCTGCGGTGTGGGCGATTGGCCCCAACAAAGAAATCGGGCGCCAAAGCGCCCGATTAGTGACGGAACTCTCGCTTACTCGGCAGAGACGATCTTGCCGTCTTCCCACTTGTAGAGCGAGAAGCTTTGCGAGGTCAGGTCGCCGGTCTCGCCATAAGTGAGGTTGCCGATGGCGGTGGTGATCGGCTCGCCGGTCTTCAGGGCCGTTGCCACGGCCGCGGCGTCCTCGGCACTTCCGACCTTCTCGATACCGGCCTTGATCACTTCAACGGCTGCATAGGCGTTGAGCGTGAAGGCTTCGGCCGGAATCTTTGCCGCCTCAAGAGCGGCCACTGCCGCCTTTGAATTCTCGCTCTTCCGCGCGTCCGCGGCGTTGGTGAACACCGTTCCGGCAGCGGCGTCCGTGCCGATGCTCCAGAATTCGCTGTTGGAGAGGCCGTCACCGCCGATGATCTGGATGTTCGCGGAGATGTCATGAAGTTGGCGCACCAGCAGGCCGGCCTCCGGGTGGTAGCCACCGAAATAAAGCACATCGACCTTCTCCGCTTTCAGGCGGGTGGTGAGCGCGCTCAGATCCTTCTCGCCGGGCGTCAACGCGTCGTTGAAGACCTCCGTGACGCCGCCGGCGTTCAGTGTTGTCTTGAAGGCGTCGGCAAGACCTTTGCCATAGGCGCCCTTGTCGTTGAGGATGCCGATGCGCTTGTCCTTGAACTGCTTCAGCACATAGGTTGCCGCCACTTCGGCCTGCTGGTCGTCGCGGCCGCAGGTGCGCAGGATAGTGGTCAGGCCGCGCTTTGTCAGGTCCGGCGTCGTTGCCGTCGGCGTCACCATCAGGATACCGTTTTCGGCGAGGACGTCCGATGCCGGCATGGCGACGCCGGAGGTGACCGGGCCGACGACGAAGCGGATGCCTTCGGCGATGATCTGGTTTGCGGCCGAGACACCCTGCTTCGGTTCGCCGGCGTCGTCTGCCAGCTTCAGCACGATCTGTTCGCCGAGAATGCCGCCATTTTTGTTGATCTGGGCGACCGCGACCTCCGCGCCGTTCTTCACCTGATCACCGTAAGCGGCGACCGGTCCCGTCAGGGGGGCGATCAGGCCGATCACGATCTCGGCATGGGCCAGCGGCGCAAAAGCCAGCGAGGCGGCGAGGGTGGCGCCCGTCAGTGTCTTGAAATTCATTTTAATTCTCCTTGATGGGTTGCTTCCCCGCGTGCCTGCACAATCGCCATTCTTCGACGGGAGGCCTGATGCCGATGATCCGCCGAAAGCAAGTCGAGCCCATTGGTTTTCCGTCTCTGGCGGACGGGTAGATTCCAATGATCTAGCGTTTAGGAATGGATAGACAATTTCACAAGGTGGATTTTTGGGCAATCTGCGTAGAATTTATTCAATAACCGCGCAGAAACCGGCCAGAACGTTAGTTCCGGCCCGTTCCAAACATAAGAATGACTGATTATTGTCCAGTCAGATGTTGGACTGCAATACCTTTCGGATACCGTCGATCAACTCGTCGATCTGTGCCTTTGTGATGATCAGGGGCGGCGAAAGCGCGATGATGTCGCCGGTGGTGCGGATCAGGTAGCCGCTTTCATAGGCCTTGAGGAAGGCCGAGAAGGCACGCTTGGTCGGCTCTCCGGCGATGGGTGCAAGTTCGATGGCTCCGATCAGGCCGATGTTGCGGATGTCGATGACGTGCGGGCAGTCCTTCAGCGAATGCAAAGCGTCGGCCCAGTAGGAGGCGAGCTCGGCCGCGCGGGTCAGCAGGCCCTCGTCGCGGTAAGTGTCCAGCGTGCCGAGAGCGGCGGCGCAGGCAATCGGGTTGCCGGAATAGGTATAGCCGTGGAAGAACTCGATCATGTGCTCCGGGCCGCTCATGAAGGCATCGTGGATTTCAGACGTGACGAAGACGGCACCCATGGGAATGACGCCATTGGTCAGGCCCTTGGCGGTGACAATCATGTCCGGCTTCACATCGAAATACTGAGCGGCGAACGGTGTGCCGAGGCGGCCGTAGCCGGTGATGACTTCGTCGAAGATCAACAGGATGCCATGCTTCGTGCAGATGTCACGCAGCTTCTGGAGATAGCCCTTCGGCGGGATCAGCACGCCGGTGGAGCCGGCGACCGGCTCGACGATCACGGCAGCGATGGTCGAAGCATCATGCAGCGTGACGATGCGCTCGAGTTCGGTTGCGAGATCGGCGCCGTGCTCCGGTTCGCCCTTGGTGAAGGCATTCTTTTCCGGCAGATGGGTGTGCGGCATGTGATCGACGCCGGTCAAAAGCGTGCCGAACATCTTGCGGTTGGAAACGATGCCGCCAACGGAGATGCCGCCGAAATTGACACCGTGATAGCCGCGCTCGCGGCCGATCAGGCGGGTGCGCGAACCCTGCCCCTTCACCTTGTGATAGGCCAGCGCCACCTTCAGCGCCGTTTCGACAGATTCCGAGCCGGAATTGGTGTAAAGCACGTGCTCCATGCCGTCGGGTGCTATGTCGATGAGACGGTTTGCCAGTTCGAAGGCTTTGGGGTGGCCAAGCTGGAAGGCCGGCGCGTAGTCGAGCTCCCCGGCCTGCTGCTGAATGGATTCGGTTATCAGCGGCCGACAGTGACCGGCGTTGACACACCAAAGTCCCGCGGTGCCGTCGAGCACCTGGCGTCCATCGTGCGTCGTGTAGTGCATGTCCTTCGCCTTGACGAACATGCGCGGCTCTTTCTTGTACTGCCGGTTTGCGGTGAACGGCATCCAGAAGGCGCGCAGATCGTTGGGTGTGGCGGTGGGGCGGTTCGACATCGTGTTCTCCGTGGCATTTTTGCGTCTGTGGGCTAAATCCTGGTGGATGAAGCGGAATCTTTACCTGATGGTCAAACTATCAGGGCGCCTTTCGGCGTCAAGGCTTGGTCCGATTGTCAAATGCGGTTCATTGCTGGAAGAAAAGCTCGAGTTCGTCGCCCGGGATCAGTCCGAAATGAGGGCTTGTTGCGCAGCATTTTCTGAAGTTTAACCTGTTTGCCGGAGAGTGGCGCCGCGTTCCCGTAACCTGGGCTCAGGATGGAAATTTTGCCGAAACTTCAGGCCAGTCTGGCACTTGCGCTTTTCGTCTTTCTCTCGGCGCAGGCGGAAGCGACCGAGATGATTGCCGACGGTGCCTTTGAAAAGGGCGAGGACGGCTTCTGGGCAACCGGCGGAGTCGCGCTGTCGCATGAGCGAGGAAAGTTGTGCGCCGATATCGAAGCCGGCGGAGAACCCTGGGACCGCCTGCTCGGCGTCAACGACCTGCAATTTGCGGCCGGCACGCCCTATCGATTGAAGATGATGCTCGAAAGCAAGGACGAGCATAGTTTCCCTGTCCTCGTTCAGCGCAATGCCGAGCCGTGGACGCCACAGGCCACGTTCAATGCGGAGATCAAAGCCGGAGAGGAGGGGTTCTCGACCGTCTTCAATGTGATGGAAGCGGAACCGGCGCAGATCATCTTTCATCTCGGCGGTTCCGAAAAACCTTGGCGGTTTTGCCTCGATGACGTGGCGATCAGTGAAGCCAAGCCCGAAGAGGTCGCGGCGGTGGCGAAAAAGGTGGCGAGCGGCCTGCCGGCACTCGTCAATCAGACCGGTTATTTCCTCGATGGGCCGAAGCGGGCGACGATCCTCTCGGATGCCACCAAACCGCTGGCATTCAAGCTTGAAGATGCCCAGGGCGTGGTGGTCGGCGAGGGCATGACGGCGCCGGCCGGTTTCGACGACACGGTTGGTGCAGATACCCAGATTGCCGATTTTTCCGCTTTTGCAACGGCCGGCGAGGGTTACCGCTTGGTTGTCGGCGGCAGGAGGAGCTACCCGTTTTCTGTCGGCCGCGACGTCTACGGCAAATTGCGCGTCGATGCACTATCGTGGTTTTATCCGCAGCGCAGCGGCATCGAGATCAAGGGCGATATCGCTGGGGAAGCCTACGCCCGTCCGGCCGGACATCTGCAGGAAAGTCCCAATGCGGGCGATGTGCAGGTCACCTGCCTGACCGGCAACGTGGCGGCCGAACTCTACGGCGACGACTGGAGCTGCGACTATACGCTTGACGTTTCCGGCGGCTGGTACGATGCCGGCGACCAGGGCAAATACGTAGTCAATGGCGGCATCGCGGTGGCGCAACTTCTCGGCGCGTTCGAACGCGGCCTGGTCTACGGCCGCGGGGCATCGCCGGTGATCAGCGACAGCCTGTCGCGCATCCCCGAAAACGGCAACGGTGTTCCCGACATTCTCGACGAGGCCCGGTGGGAACTCGAATTCCTGATGAAGATGATGGTGCCGGACGACCAGCCCTTGGCCGGCATGGTGCATCACAAGGTACACGACACGAGATGGACCGACGTGCCGACGCTGCCGCATCTCGATCCGGAAGAGCGGGCATTGCACCGCCCCTCGACGGCTGCGACGCTCAATCTTGCCGCTGCGGCGGCGCAAGGCGCCCGGTTGTTTGCGCCTTATGACGAGGCGTTCTCCGAAACGCTGTTGGCCGCGGCGAAAAAGGCCTGGCTCGCCGCCGCCGCCAATCCGGTACTCCATGCGCCGGCGTCGGATGGCCTGCAGGGCGGCGGCGATTATGACGACACCGATGTGACCGACGAGACCTATTGGGCGGCGGCCGAGCTTCATATCACCACCGGCGAGGCCAAGTATCTCTCTGCTCTGAAAACCTCCATCCACTGGGCGGGGCCGGTGTTTTCTGCCGTCGGAGCCTTCAACTGGCGCAGTGTCGCGGGGCTCGGCCGTCTCGACCTGGCGCTCTACGGCGACGGGCTTTCCGACGAGGATAAGGCGATGGTTCGCGCCTCCGTCGTCTCGGCTGCCAGAAATTTCATGGGCCTGCAGCGGAAGGAACCCTTCGGGCAGATCTATCGGCCGGCCAACAACCGCTATGACTGGGGATCCAACCAGCTGATCCTGCAAAACATGATCGTCGTATCGGCGGGATACGACCTGACAGGCGAAAAGCGGTTTCTCAACGGCGTCCGCGAGAGCATGGATTACATCTTCGGGCGGAATGCCATGAACATGTCTTACGTCACCGGTTATGGCAGCGCCTTTGCGAAGAACCAGCATAGCCGTTGGTATGCCCATCAGATCGACGACACGCTTCCCAATCCGCCAGCCGGCACATTGGCCGGCGGACCGAATTCGACACTGGTCGATGACGTGTCGAAAGCACGGCTCAAGGGCTGTCCGCCGCAGATTTGCTACGTCGACGACATCATGGCCTGGGGAGCCAACGAAATGACGATCAACTGGAATGCACCGCTGGTCTATATCGCTTCCTTCCTGGCGGATGCCCGATGAGCGGACAGACGGGCATTGCCTTCATCGGCACGGGCTTCGTCGCCGACTATTACATGACGACGCTGGCAAACCATCCGCAGTTGCGGCTAGCCGGTGTCTTCGACATTGACCCTGTGCGGCTGCAACAATTCTGCGACTACTGGAAAGTCCGCGCCTACGGCTCTGGTGATGAGGCGTATGCGGACCCGGCCGTTGCCATCGTCGTCAACCTTACGCCGCCGGAAAGCCATCATGCCGTCAACAACGCGGCATTGCTCGCCGGCAAGCATGTCTATTGCGAAAAGCCGCTGGCGATAACGGTAGAGGAGGCGTGCGAACTGGTTGACCTGGCGGACGCGAGGGGGCTGATCATCGCCAGCGCGCCGGCCAACGCGCTCAGCGATGCCCGGGCGCATTGCGCCGAAATCCTCAGCACCGGTGTCATCGGAACACCGCGCCTCGTTTACGCGGAAATGGAGGACGGACCGGTTTTCCTCGACAAATGGCAGGAATGGCGCAGCCGCTCCGGTGCGAAATGGCCGGCGGTGCACGAATTCGAAATCGGCTGCACGCTGGAGCATGCGGGCTACGCGGCGAGCTGGCTCGTATCGCTGTTCGGGCCCGTCGCGCATGTCGCGGCTTTCTCCGCCCTGACTTTTCCCAACAAGGGACCAGGCACCGAAAATCTCGCTCTCGGGCCGGATTTTTCCGTGGGCTGCCTGACATTCCGCTCGGGCCTCGTCGCTCGCCTCACGAGCGGACTTGCCATGCCGCGCGACAGGTCAATGACGATCGTCGGCGACAAGGGCACTATCGTCGTGCGTGATCTCTGGGACAATCGCTCACCGATCCATGTCGAATTGGCGGGCGCGAGACGGCCGCTGCTTCATCGCCTGATCGATCGCTTGGAATGGCAGCTCCAGCGGAAATTTTCATTTCGTCTGACGGCGGGAAAGCCATTGGCCTATCGGCATCCTGCGGAAAAGAACGTGCTGCCGGCCTATCCGTCGCAAATCGATTTCGCGCGCGGGATTGCTGCACAGGCGGACGCGATCCGGCAAAACACCAAACCATTCTTTTCCGGCCGGACCGCGCTGCACCTGACGGATATCGTGCTGGCGCTGAATGCCGGCAAACGGGCTCATACCCCGAGCGGTTATGATGCAGGCTGAGCCAAAACGGTTTCGATGATCTCAAGGTTGGCAATGCTGGTACCAAGCGGCATCAGCGGCTGTTCGCATTTTCCCTCGAGGATGGCCTTGCTTGCCGCTTCGATCTCGAACTGCAGTCCGCTGCCGGGGTAACGGTGGTCATGAACCGTCAGACCGGGGAGGGGCAGCTTGCGTCCGATTTTGCTGACGAGGCCCGATAGGAGCCCGGAGCCAGGCGGAATCGCTAGGCGATGAGCAACAGGATTTCTCGTGACAATGACACGGCTTGCCTGCAGGAATGGCGCGTCGATCGTCAAGCTTCCCCGGTCGCCTTCGATGATGAAACGATTACTGCCATTGCGATCGAATCCGCAGGAGAGGGAGGCATCGAAACTGGAGTATTCCAGGCTGATCTCGGCTGACATGTCGACCCCCGTAGGCGCGGCGCGCCACCGCCCGGTCACTGCTTGCGGAAAACCGAACAGCGCGAGCGTCATAGCGATGGGATAGGTCCCCAGATCAAGAAGCGACCCGCCGCCGAGCGCTTTCGAGAAGAAGCGGCTGTCCCCGTCGAAAGCTCTGACATAGGCGAGTTCCGCTCGAATGCCGGCGACAGCACCGATCGCGTTGTCGGCAAGGAGGTTGCGCATGCGGTTGACCGCCGGCAGGAACACGGTCCAGAGCGCCTCCATGGCGAAGGTGTTCGTTTCCCTGGCTAGTTGTGCCAGATGCCGCGCTTGTGCCGCGGTCGTTACCAATGGTTTTTCGACAAGGACTGGCATTCTAGTGCGCAACAGCGATTGCGCCTGTTCGAAGTGGGCGGAGTTCGGCGTCGCCAGATAAACGGCGTCTATCTCCGCGTCGGCTGCCAAAGCCCCGATATTGGTTAGAATCCGTAGCCCGCCAAAGCGCCGTGAGAAGGTGCATGCCGCCTCGACCGTCCGCGAGCACACGGCAACAAGCTCGGCATTGCGGGCCAAACGAATGTCCTCGGCAAAGGTGGAGGCGATCGTGCCGGTCCCAAGCACTGCCCATCTGACGGTCGATGGCGACGGCCGGTTTTTGGCAATCGTATTCATGGCGCCGATCCTGCACGACAAGTGTCAAAAGCGCGTAAACATCGGAATACCGGGCTCACAGCCGTGTCGCACGCGCGGCACAACCTACGTGCGATTCGGGGATGCGCTGTTGGAACGGAAGGCCGATCAAGGGCAATTATCGCCGCTTCGGCGAGGGTTTGAACACTACCTGTCGAGTGGGACAACACCCGTGCAAGCGTCCACAGGGCTTGATGTAAGAATGTTTCACCTGAAATCGAAACGCCGAGCAAAACCGGCGATTTATGTCCTGGCAAGAATCGAACGCTGTGGGAAGGGTGGTAGAATGGGGACCGGCAGGCGGCCGGCCCCCATTCG
>UCOA01000197.1 GCA_900474095.1 Hyphomicrobiales bacterium
CTCGGCGAGTTGACCCCCATCCATTGCGATTTCTTCATCGGCGCGCATTTCGGCGGTTTTCGCGAAGAGATGGACAATGTGCTCTTGCTCGACATGGCGATCCACACGTTCGACGCCGCCCGTTTCGTTGCCGACAAGGTGCCGGTTGCCGTCTATTGCCACGAAAGCAACCCGCGCGGCTCGTGGTATGCGCATGGCGCCGCGGCCAATGCGATCTTCGAGTTTTCCGACGACGTCACCTTTACCTATCGCGGCTCCTGGTGTGCCGAGGGTGCCAATACCAGCTGGGAAAGTCTATGGCGGATTATCGGCACGCAGGGCACGCTGCTCTGGGATGGGGCCGAGGAGTTCAAGGCACACAGGGTAGCGGGACCGGAAGGCTTTCTCCGGCCGGTCGATGCCATTCCGGTACCGGAGCCCGCCAATGAGGCAGAGACCCATGGCCATGCCAGCGTCATCGCCGATTTTCTCACCGCCATCAGAACCGGCCGGCGACCCGAAACCGAGAGCAATGACAATATCAACAGCCTTGCCATGGTGTTTGCGGCGATCGAAAGCGCCCGCACCCGGCAGCGCGTGACCCTATGAACAGGACGATTTCATGAGCAATCCGGCAAAAGCCATTCGCATCGGCACGATGATAAGCGCATCCGGCGGCAAGGCTGCCGACCGCATCGGTGAGATCGCCGGCATGGGGTTCGAGAGTTTCGAGCCCTTCTTCTGGCAGACGACCAACGGCCAGAGTCTCGCCGAACTCGGCAAGCGCTGCGTTGAAGCGATTGGCGATCGCGATATCACCATTTCGACACTTGGCATGTTCGGCAATCCGCTGGAGACGACGGATATCGATCGCGACACGCTGCAGGGCTGGAAGGACTGCATCGACAACGCTCATCATTTCGGTGCTACCTGCGTCGCGGGCTTTACCGGGAGAATTCGCAACGCACCGCTGACTGACAGCCTGCCGCGCTACAAGGAAATCTGGAGCGAACTTGCCCGGCGCGCCGCCGACAGGGGCATCAAGATCGCCTTCGAGAATTGCGCCATGGACGGCAACTGGGCGACGGGCGACTGGAACATCGCCCACAACCCGGATGCCTGGGAGCTTATGTTCAACGAAACGCCGGACGATCATATCGGCCTTGAATGGGAGCCCTGCCACCAGATGGTCTATCTGATCGACCCGCTCCCGCAGATCCGCAAATGGGCGAAAAAGATCTTTCACGTGCATGGCAAGGACGCGACGATCCGCTGGGACGTCATCCGTGAGCACGGCATTTTCGGCAAGGAAAAGTTCGTCTTCATGCGCACGCCGGGCTTCGGCGACACCAACTGGACCGACGTTATTTCCGAGCTGCGCCTTGCCGGCTGGTCCGGTTCCATCGATATCGAAGGCTGGCACGATCCGGTCTATCGCGATGCTTTGGAAATGACCGGCCAGGTGCATGGTCTCAACTATCTGAAGGCTTGCAGGGGCGGCGACTTCGTCGTCGATCCCGCCTGATTGATCGGGCCGGCCTGACCGGTCAGGCTGGTCTGAAAGGACTGAAATGGACTGAAGAAGGCCGGCATGGAGGATGACGGTCGACAAGGATAACCAACAGGAGGAAACGATGGGTATCCGTAAATATGCAGTCATCGGCGCGCTGGCGCTTGCAGGCGTGTCGCTGTTTGGCCTGTCCGCCAGGGCGGAAGATGTGAAGCTTACCGTCTGGTCGCTCGACCGTGACATTCAGCCGGCGCCAAATCTTGTGGCCGAGTTCAACAAGCTCAACAACGGCATTCAGATAGAGTACCGGCAGATCCAGTTCGATGATGTGGTCAGCGAGGCCATGCGCGCCTATTCGACGGGCCAAGCGCCGGACATCATCGCCATCGACAATCCGGAACATGCGCTGTTTTCGTCGCGCGGCGCCTTCCTCGATCTCACCGACATGATCTCGACATCGACGGTGATCAAGCCGGAGAACTATTTCCCCGGGCCGCTGAAATCGGTCGAGTGGGACGGCAAATATTACGGCGTGCCGAAGGCGACCAACACGATCGCCCTTTACTACAATAAGGACATGTTCAAGGCTAAGGGGCTTGATCCCAACAAGCCGCCGCAGACCTGGGACGAACTGGTGGATGCGGCACGCAAGCTGACCGATCCGGCCGCCAACGTCTATGGTCTCGCCTTCTCCGCCAAGGCCAACGAGGAGGGTACCTTCCAGTTCCTGCCCTGGGCGCAGATGGGGGGCGGCAGCTATGAGAACATCAATACCGAAGGAGCCGTAAAAGCGCTCGAAATCTGGAAGACGATCATCGGCGAGAAGCTTGCTTCGCCCGATACGCTGACACGCGGCCAGTGGGATTCGACCGGGACCTTCAATTCCGGCAATGCCGCCATGGCGATCTCCGGCCCGTGGGAACTCGACCGCATGACGCAGGAAGCGAAGTTCGACTGGGGCGTGACGCTGCTTCCGGTGCCGAAGGAAGGCGCCGAACGTTCCTCCGCCATGGGCGACTTCAACTGGGCGATCTTTGCTTCCTCCAAGCATCCGGCCGAAGCCTTCAAGGCGCTCGAATTCTTCGCATCGCAGGACGACAAGATGTTCAAGAACTATGGCCAGCTTCCGGCCCGTTCAGACATCTCGATCCCCGAAACCGGCCAGCCGCTCAAGGACGCAGCCCTCAAGGTCTTCCTCGAACAGCTGAAATACGCAAAGCCCCGCGGCCCGCATCCCGAATGGCCGAAGATCTCCAAGGCCATCCAGGATGCCATCCAGGCGGCCCTGACCGGCCAGGCGACACCCAAGGAGGCGCTTGATCAGGCGGCCGAAAAGATCAAGGCAGTCCTGGGCTGATCTGACGGCGACGAAGCCGCGCTTGCGGCTCTTCTCCCCGGCGGGAGGAGAGCCGAGAAGAGCGAGACGATGAGGGGATGTGAGCGTCGGTCGACGCGACTGCCCCGAGCACAATTGAGGACAGTCTATGCCGCACTCTCCCTCATCCAGCCCTGCGGGGCGCCTTCTTCCCGCAGGGGAGCAGAAATCAAACCGGATGGCTGACGCGCCATCCAGCATTTCCTCCCGGAAGGGGTTGTCGTCCGCGCAAGCGTTTGGCAGCCCCGTTCGGGACGTCGGAGGCCCCATGAAGAGGCTCCTTTCCAGTATCAGGGACGGCCGCGGCTTCGATGTCGTGCTGGTCGCCTTCCCGCTCGGTTTTCTGTTCCTGATGGCAGGCCTGCCACTGCTTTATAACGTCCTGATGAGCTTTCAGGAGGTCGACATGTTCAGCCTCGGCACGTTCCTGCGCCCCTTTGTCGGCTTGAAGAACTATCGCGACCTCTTCGCCCAGCCGGAAACGCTGCCGATCCTTGTCAATACGGCGATCTTTGTCACCGGCTCGATCGCCGGCCAGTTTCTCCTCGGCTTTGGGCTCGCGCTGTTCTTCTGGGTCAATTTTCCCGGCGCCTCCTGGCTGCGCGGCCTGTTCCTCGTCTCCTGGGTGATGCCGGGTCTCGTCGTTGGCGCCATCTGGAACTGGATCCTGTCGGGGGATTTCGGTGTCCTCAACTTCATCCTGAGGGAAAGCGGTGTCATCTCCGGCAATATCTTCTGGCGTTCGGATCCGAACTATTCGCTCTATGCCGTCATAATGGCGAACATCTGGCTCGGCACCGCCTTCAACATGATCCTTCTCTCGGTAGGTCTCTCGGGCATTCCGACCGATCTCTACGAGGCCGCTGAACTCGATGGCGCCAACGCCTGGCAACGCTTCTGGACGATCACCCTGCCGATGATGCGCTCCACCATCGGCGCCATCATCGCCCTCGGCCTGATCTTCACCCTGCAGCAATTCGATCTCTTCGCGGCGATCACATCCGGCGGGCCGAACAATTCGTCCAACGTCACGCAATATTGGGCGTGGGAGCAGTCCTTCCGGCAGTACGACTTTGCCAAGGGCGCGACGATTTCGGTTTTGATGATCATCTTCGTCATGATCGCCTCCGTCGTCTATGTCCGCTCGACACGTCACGAGGTGCGCGGATGAGCGACACTGCCCGCGACCGCCTGATGTTCGTGATCGCCCTCATCATGGCGGCGATCTACCTCTTTCCGCTCTACTGGATGTACATCACCGCGCTTAAAAGCGGTTCCGAGATGTTCGCCACGCCGCCGACCTTCTGGCCGTCCGTGCCGCAGTGGAGCACCTATGCCTATGTCTGGGAAAGCCGGGGCATGGGGCGCTATCTCTGGAACTCTCTGATCATCGCC
The DNA here is from genome assembly GCA_900474095.1 of Hyphomicrobiales bacterium. Taxonomy (GTDB): domain Bacteria; phylum Pseudomonadota; class Alphaproteobacteria; order Rhizobiales; family Rhizobiaceae; genus Pararhizobium. The sequence goes on from UCOA01000197.1 coordinate 4,260, forward strand.
TCCGGAGCCGTGGTGCTGATCACCGTGCTTGGCGTCGGTTGCGCCTATGTGCTGGCACGCTACCGCAATGCCTGGGTCGATATCGGCCTGTTCCTGATCCTCATGCTGCAGGTCCTGCCGGCCTCCTTGATGATCACGCCGATCTTCGTCGGTTTCTCACAGATCGGCATGCTGGAGTATCCCCGTCTTGCAGTGATCATCGCCATCGCCGCGAAAAGCATGCCATTCTTCGTCGTCTTGGTGCGCGCCACCTTCATGGCCGTGCCGATGGAACTGGAGGAAGCGGCGCTGGTCGACGGTAACTCACGTGTCGGGGCTTTCTTCAACATCGTGCTGCCGCTCGCCCGCAACGGCATTCTCGTCAGCGCCATCCTGATCTTCATGCAGGCCTTCGGCGAGTTCGTCTATTCGAAATCGATCATCCAGGCCGTCGAACTGCAGCCCGCCAGCGTCGGGCTCAATTCCTTCATGGGACCGAACACCAACGAATGGAACAACATCATGGCCTACGCCACGATCTACGTGACCCCCATTCTCGCGATCTTCGTGCTGTTGCAGCGGCGCATCGTCTCCGGCCTTACCTCGGGAGCCATCAAATGACCAAGCAGATAGAACTCTCGGGCGTCAACAAATATTACGGTGCCTTCCACGCGCTGAAGAATATCGACCTCAGCATCGAGAAGGGCAGCTTCGTCGCGCTCGTCGGGCCCTCCGGCTGCGGCAAGTCCACATTGCTGCGTTCGCTGGCGGGGCTTGAGAGCATTTCGACGGGCGACTTGAAGATCGCCGGTGAGCTGATGAACAGGGTGCCGCCGCGCAAGCGCGACATCGCCATGGTGTTCCAGTCCTACGCGCTCTACCCTCACATGACGGTAGAGCAGAACCTCACCTACAGCCTGCGCATTCGCGGTGTCGCCAAGGGCGAGGCCAAGAAGGCAGCCGAGGAGGTCGCGGCCACGACCGGGCTTTCGCATCTTCTCGGACGCTATCCGCGTGAGCTCTCCGGCGGACAGCGCCAGCGCGTCGCCATGAGCCGCGCCATTATCCGCCACCCCAAGGCCTTCCTGTTCGACGAGCCGCTGTCCAATCTCGACGCGGCGCTGCGCGTCCATATGCGCAAGGAAATCCGCACCTTGCACGACCGGCTGCACGCGACGTCCGTCTATGTAACGCATGACCAGATCGAGGCGATGACGATGGCCGACCATGTGGTCGTGATGAAGGACGGCGTGATCGAGCAGCAGGGCGCACCACTGGAACTCTACGACCGGCCCGCCAATAAATTCGTCGCCGGCTTCATAGGCTCGCCG
>UCOA01000135.1 GCA_900474095.1 Hyphomicrobiales bacterium
CGGGAAAATCTCGCCCAAGCCGCTGCTGCCTTCCCGCTGACGATCATAGAGGGAGACATTCGCGATCGCGCGCTGCTGGCGAGGTGTTTCGAGGGTATCGACACCGTCTTTCACCAGGCGGCGATCCGGATCACGCAATGCGCAGAAGAACCGCGCCTTGCATTCGATGTTTTGGCGGAGGGGACATTCAATGTGCTCGAAGCCGCCGTCAAAGCCAACGTCGCAAAAGTGATCGCGGCCTCCTCGGCCTCCGTCCTTGGTCTTGCCGACAACTTTCCGACAACCGAGGAACATCATCCCTACAACAACCGGACGATCTACGGCGCGGCAAAAGCATTCAACGAGGGGCTCCTGCGCAGCTTCGCGGAGATGTACGGCCTTGACTATATCGGACTTCGGTATTTCAACGTGTACGGCCCGCGCATGGACGTCTACGGCGCCTATACCGAGGTGCTGATCCGATGGATGGAAAGAATCTCGGCCGGCTTGCCGCCGGTGATCCATGGAGACGGCAGCCAGACGATGGATTTCGTACATATTCACGATATCGCGCGAGCCAACCTGCTTGCCGCGAAATCGACCGTTACCGACGAAGTCTTCAACGTCGCAAGCGGTACCGAAACAAGTCTCCTGGAACTGGCGCGGATGCTCGCCGGCGTCATGAATTCGGCGCTCGAACCGCAACATCAACCGGCGCGCAAGGTCAATGCCGTGACACGACGGCTCGCCGACACAGGCAAAGCCGAGCGGCTGCTCGGATTCCGGGCGCAGATCACACTCGAGGATGGGCTTCGTGATCTGGTGAACTGGTGGCGACAAGAGAGGGCGGTTGAAACCGGGGGGCAGGCCGCATGAAACCGACGCTTCTCCAAATTCCTGTCGCCAGGCCTCTTCTAGATGAGATGGAGGTCGAGGCGGTTCGCCGGGTCGTGTTGTCCGGATGGGTAACACAGGGACCGGAGGTCGCGGCGTTCGAAAGCGAGTTTGCAGATTTTGTGCAGGCCGATCATGCCTGCGCGGTTTCAAACTGCACGACTGCTCTTCATCTCGCTTTGAAGGCCATCGGTGTCGGTCCAGGCGATGAGGTCATAACCGTCAGCCATTCGTTCATCGCAACGGCGAATGCAATCCGTTACTGTGGGGCGATCCCCGTCTTTGTTGACATCGAAGCCGACGGGTTCAACATGGATCCGGACCTGATCCTGTCGGAAATCACGTCGCGGACGAAAGCGATACTGTGCGTGCATCAACTTGGCATGCCCTGCAATCTCGTAAGTATAGTCGACATCGGCCGGAGCCACGGCATTCCGGTCATCGAAGATGCCGCATGTGCAACAGGCAGCGAGATCCTGTGGAATGACAAGTGGCAAAAAATCGGCAAACCGCACGCGGATATTGCCTGCTTCTCCTTTCATCCGCGCAAGGTCGTCACAACCGGCGATGGCGGCATGCTGACTACCGGAAGTGCCGAGTACGACCACAAGTTTCGCCTCTGGCGACAACACGGCATGAGTGTTCCCGATACGGTCCGCCACGGTTCGAAGCAGGTGATCTATGAAGGCTACCCTGAGCTTGGCTACAATTATCGCATGACCGACCTGCAGGCAGCGATTGGCCGGGTTCAGCTGGCACGCCTGCCGGCCCTTGTCGCAAGACGGCGCCATCTTGCTGCGCTTTATGGGCAAGGACTACGAAACACCCCCTGGCTCGAAATCCCCGCCGAGCCCTCATGGGCGCGAAGTAACTGGCAGAGCTATTGCGTAAAGCTTCCGCCATGGATCGATCAGCGGGACACGATGCAGGCGCTGCTCGACATGGGCGTTTCGACCCGGCGAGGCATCATGAACATCCACCGTGAGGATGCTTATGCGGATAAGGCGTCGCATCGCGTGGCTGCAAGCCAGCTTGCGCGAAGCATCGCGGCGCAGGAAGGCGCGATCATCCTGCCGCTGTTTGCGCAGATGACGGACGACGAGGTTTCGTTTGTCACCGAGGCGCTTTGCGACTTGTGCAGCGACCGCCGGACTGCGATTGCATAGGCTGGTCGAAGACCCCGACTGAAAGTCTTCTCTTGCACAATTCGCACAATTGTTGCGAGCTTTGCGCATCCTGTCGCGCCAGCTGGTCTGCTGCCCCGCCGTTAAACTGACCTCAGCACCCATTTTCTGATCGGCCAAGGAAGTAGCTCCGGCGGAAGAAGCTCGATCAACAGCTTCAGGGAGTAAAGTCCGCTGAGGAGCACTGCCAGCGAACCCAGCGCGGTCGCTTGCCAGAGCGGGAGGAATACGGTCGCGCAAAATACCAGTCCCGACGAGACAAGGAAAATGAACCCGATGCTCCGGTTTTCGGCGGACCACCGAAATCCGGTGAGCTTTCGGGCGAGCACATAGATAAGAACACTGTGCCAGAGATAAAGTCCAAAAAATGCCGCAGCGGAGCCAGCCAGGCCGAACGTTGATACCAGCAACCAGGCCAATCCTATGTGAACGGCAGTTGCGGCAACTTCCGTCCAGAAGAAGATGGTCTCTTCACCCTTCGCAAGCACGATGTAACCCATCGGCCAGGCTATGATGCGAAGCAGCATGCCAAGGCAGATCCAGCGGAGAAGGTCCGCGGCGGCATAGAACTCTGGTGAATAGAAGAGCCACATCACGAAGGGCGCGAACGTTAGGGTCGCAAGCACTCCCGGTCCCGCAAGCAGGATGCTGACCCGTGCCTGCTCGTTCACCAGCCGGTTACAGGCGGCATGGTCGCCTGCGATCGCCGTCAGGCGAGGATAGAAGTCAGTCCCCATGGCCTGCAGGATGAAGCCGGCGTAGAGACTGCCGAGTGCCCAGGCGGCTTGATACAAGCCCGCGGCCGCAACGCCACCTTGCTGCAGGACGATAATGCGAACGACATAAGCGCTGCCCAGAGTGAGCAAGCCGCTGATCATGAAGACGAAGCCCAGTTTCACGAGGCCGGCCAATTCTTGCCTGAACTGGGGCGCGGACAGATTGGGCTCATTTTGGGGCATCCGCCGGCTGTACCACCACGAGGTCAGAAGCGTCGCGGCGGCGCCGGCGACGAGCGACGGCACGATCCCCTCCGCCCCGAAGACGTACACCAGCGGTATGGTTATCACCGTCGTGAAAAATGCGGCAAGCACGTTGATTCGGGCAAGAATTGAAATTTCACGCAGTCCCTGAATCAATGCGGTCTGGCCCGCGGACGTCAAACGAAGGAAAATTGCAAGCGAGAGCAGGGCGACGCCGACGACGTGCTGATGGTCGCCGAAGGTGAACCACGAGACGGGAAAGGCTAACGCCGCAAGCATGATCGCGCCGGCGATGCCCAGCGCGATGGATACGCTTTGAAGGACGGACGCGGTTCGTGCGACCTTGCCGGCGTCTCCTGTTCCGGCCGCCTCGGCGATTTGGCGAACGCCGCTGGACTGAATGCCGAGACCGGCGACCGTCTGAGCGATATCGGCGATCGAGTTGTAAATGCCCATCAGACCCACACCTTCCGGTCCAAGCAGCATTGCCAATGCCTTGTTGCGGATGATGGCGAAACCCATCGTGACCACGGATGAACTGCCGATCAACACGGTCGATTTGAGGATTTGGATGTAGGTATGCCCTGCAACAGTGGATTGGTTCAGTTTCATGGATCGCTCAGGCCTTTCGTTTCCCACGCGCTTTCGGGGGAAAGCCTGGGTAGTCCGCGGCGATGATGCGCCGGACGACGGTGTTAACGCTCGTCTGCCAGGTTGGCGCTCGCCAACCGAAGGTCTTGTCGAATTTGTCAGTGGAGAGGCACGAATTGAACGGACGCTTCGCCCGCGTGCCGTAGTCGGCGGAAACGATGTCCCTCACCTCGGAGAAGGGGCCGCCATGGGCCTGGCTCACCTCGAAGATATATCTGGCGAACCCGGACCAGTTGATCTCGCCGGTACCGGCGACATGAAAGATGCCGGTATAGTGTCTTGCGGGGTGCGTTGCGACGAGCAGAATGGCGACTGCCAGGTCCAAAGCGGATATTGGATTGCCCCATTGATCGGAAACGACTGTAATCGTCTGGCGCTCGGCTGCAAGACGCAGCATCGTCCTGACAAAATTGTGGCCGAAGGGACTATAGACCCAGCTCGTCCGCAAGATTATGTGGCGAGGGTTGATGCTGGCAACGGCGCGTTCACTTCGCAGCTTGGTGTAGCCATAGACTGTTTTCGGTTCTGCCTCGTCCTCTTCATGGTAGGGATAGGGATCGTCTCCGGAAAAAACGTAATTGCTGGACAGGTGTATGATGGGCACGTGGAGCGTTGCCGCCGTCTCGGCGACGGTAGCGGCACCGTCCACATTGATTGCATAGGCGAGGTTCTGTTCGTCCTCGGCGCGATCGACCGCTGTATAGGCGGCGGCGGACACGACAATTTCGGGCTTTTCAGCAAGGATTGCCTGTCTGATGGAAGAGGGATCGGCGAGGTCGAACTCGGGTCGGCCGACGGTTACCAGATCGATGTTAGGCATGCTGGCCGCCACCTCGACAAGGCTGGTCACCACTTGGCCGCCGGTACCGGTCACCAAGATTTTCATTGCCCCGCCGCCAGTCTGTCACAGCGGCTGCCGCCGGAGGTGACTTCGTGGATCGGATTCCACCACCACCATTCATCCTCGAGATAACAGGGGCTTCCAGCGAGCATCAGAAACTTGGACGTTGATCGGCAGCATCTGTTTCGACACTGCAATGGGAAGGGATAAAGACGCGTGCGTCCCCGCCCGGCCAGTATGATCTCTTCATTGCTAGAGCCTCTTGGTTCTGCTCGAAATGCATCTGATCTTTTCATTAGTTTCGTCAGGCTGCGTTTACAAAATGTTTCATTGGCTAACCTGTTCGGCTCGCGGGTTCTTTGTCGCCGGAAGGTCCGTCACTTCCGGAGATGCCTTGGATGTCTCGGACGGTTTGCGAAGGACCCGCACGACATCGCCAGGCTGCAGGAAGGTTGTATCCGATGCCGGGATCTCTCTGACGGTTTCACCGGTCCGTCGCGTTACCGTAAAGGCGAGCGAAACGCCGCTGGCCTCCATGCCCTCGGAAAGGGCGTTCAACAGAAGTTTCTGTGTGGTGTCGCGTTTCAAGGCCAGCTGATCCAGAACCGCCTTTGCCGACTGCAGTTCGATGGCAACCTCTGTCCGTTGCTTGTCGTAGAGGCCCTCGAGGTTGCGTGTCGTTTCGGCGATGTTCTGGCGTGCCCGCATGATCGCTGTCACCAGATCCAGCCGATTGGCGTGGTAGCTGCGCAGCGTCCGTTCAAGATCCGCTTGGCGGGACGGAAGTGCAATGCCGCGCTCGACCATGCTTTTGGCATTCGCGAGTTCTTTCTTGATCGACGCAATATCCTCGTCGGTGCCTCCGATCTTCTTTTCGATCATGCCGATTTCAGCCCTCAGGAGATCGCGCAGTTCCACCAGAGACTTCGACTGCCGGTTCATAACATTGATGCGGGCGGCAAGGATGAGCTTTTCCTGTTGAAGAATTGATGCGGCGAGTTCCTGATCTTCTTCCGAACCCTGATCGAACCGCATCTCGTTTGCGCCCGAAATCTCAGCTTGAAGCCGGGCAATTTTTATCTTGCTGCGCAACAGTGAGTTTTCGATCTCCCGAAGTTGGCCGACATATCCTGTCTTACCCCCGGAACCCGGGGAGCTGTTCAATGCTCGAAACTCGCCGCCGCTCATGGCCAATGACTGCAAGACGGTGAGCCCGGGGTGAAACTTGTATTCTCCCGGCTTGCTTACATCTCCCACGACGTAGATCGGCTGCTGTTCGAGGATTTCGACGGTGACGTGAGGTGTTTCGACCAATCCTATTTTGGCCTTCAGTTCCCTGGAAATTTCCGCGGCGAGTCCCACGCTGTCGAGATTGCTGACTGGCAGAGTACCGATAACGGGCAGCGACACCGTGTTCGCCTCTGAAATCAGGAACTCGCCGCCGATCGAATCCCATTTTTCATAGAGGCCTTTGGTGGGCATCCATTGGACGATCGTCAGCCGAATTTTAGTCTGTGGCGCAAGTTGAGAGCTATCGGCCAGAACGGGTGTAGACATGCCGCCGAAAACACTCATCGCTGCCGCAATGGACGCCGCAAGAAGCGGTCCACGGTAGGGCCGGAAGGATACGTTCAAGGTCTTTCTCCAAGCTGCAAAAACCAAAGAGCCCGTGGCCTGAAGGCAAAGAGCTATGCTCAGTGTGCCAATTGAACGCGGATTGAGAAGGGGAAGAGTGGCGCTTCGGCTTCATCAATATTGCTGAAAAGCGGATGCCGCGCGTACCTGAAATGCGCTCAAGTGGACACCGGCTTATCCCGACTGATCTAACGACGGATGGTGGCCAAGAAAGGGTAGGAGAACAGGCGCAGGGCTACTACCGTCGGAGCTCAGGTACTAGACCGTTTGGATGAGTGAGGGCCTAGCTGTATCTCCTCATCTATTGAGCTTCGCCCCCCTCTCAGCCGTTTTGCGTCGTCGCAGTTGTCCACCAGCTAGGCTAAAGTCCGCTACTGACGTGTGGATGCATTTCGTGCGCGCCGGGGCAAGCAGAGACTGCTTGCCTCCGCGTGCTCAAATCGCTCCAACATTGTGAATTTTGTAGATCCTGAAATCGGCCGGTTTAGGGATCTGTGCAAAGTGGTGATAGGTAATGGATATGCTGTTGGACGGGAATGCGTATGACGCTGCAGGCGCCAGAAGGCGGCTTGAGCCGCGACGCGTCATTTTACTTCTGACGAACAGCGGCAGCGTATCGGAACGATTGATCGACGCCATTGAACGGGAATTCCCCTGGATCCGGATCGAGCAGGTCGAGCATGTAAGCGCTGCCTGTACGACCTTTTCTCATCCGGTGGCACTTATTCTCGTCGACATGGCATTGATGAAGAAAGCAGAAGCCGCGTCGGCCGAGCTTCTGCGTATTCACCCGCATGCCCTTACCGCCGTCATCGAGCCTTACGACAAGGTTCAGGTCGCGCCCCTGAGCGAAGTTGCCGCGTCTCCGCTCATTCGCAGCGTCCTGCCAATGGACCTCAGGCTCGATGTCTGGCTGTCCATCATCCGTCTGATGCTTTGCGGCGGGGAGTATTTTCCACCGGGGTCGATGATCAGGACGATGTTGCGCGATCAAAACGCGACTTTGTCTACACACAACGGCGCAGCGCACGTTTCGCAAGGTCGAATGACCAACATGGCCGAACTCACCGCGCGAGAGTCGCAGATTCTCGGGATGGTCTCACACGGCCTCCAGAACAAGCTGATTGCCGCCGAATGCGGGTTGTCCGAGCATACCGTGAAGATCCATCTGCATCACATCATTCGGAAGCTGGGTGTCCACAATAGGACGGAGGCCGCGGCACGATTTCGCAATCTTCACGACAATGGGCAGCCGATGAACGAGATCTGAGCGAGGATGCCGTTTGCCGCCCAGGCAAAACTTCCCGTCAACGGAACTGGTGGCGCAACATTTGCCGCGCCACTCGAGCTCCGATTGTCGGTAGTGATCTGACGGAACTATCGCAACGTCTCTCGCGTCGTGGCGGTGTGTCGTAGACGCGAAGCAAACCAGACCTCCCTTAAGTTTTCAGTGACAGGAGGCACCGTGAACATCGTAACGCCAAAGCCAAATTTGGCATACCCGGATCATGACTTACACGAGAGCCTTGAGCGCGTCCTGCGGGAAATCCTTTCCGACACAAATGGCAACGACCGTTGGGGCAAGACCAAGGTGACAAATCACGCACACGAGCCGCGTCCCGCAAATGCGCCACGCAAGTCCGATCTACATCCATCCAACAACAGGCCCGCTGCCATGGTCGCGCGTCGGTCGACGGGATCAGGTGCGCCATGACGCATTATGCCTGGACGATAAGGGTACATGGTTGGCATGACATTCAGAAGGTCACCACGCTGGCTGAGCTGCGCGACATTCTCGAGATACTGGAGCTGCCGGGCGTATCCCCGCCAGATTGGGTTATCATGGACGCATGGAGCGATGAGGTTAAAGGGCATGGTCGCTATACCCACGACGTGGGGGGCAAGGATGAGTGGTCGATCTCGTGGACAACGGTGGATGATGCGCCAACCGATGGAATGGCATCGCCGGAAAAGAAGCACAGGAGGAGACTGTTTTGACGACGATGTCAGGAAAGGTCCGTCGCCGCATGGCGTGATGCCTCAGACCTTGGTCCTAAGCGGTTGGGACGAATGTCCTACCTTTGGCGGGGGAAAGGTCCGACATCGCCGGTTTGGCTTCGTCTGGAGTTGACGCGGCAATCGAGCCGTGAGCAAAATCTTGAAGGCCTGATGGATACGACTGTTGAGGACTCCCCGTTGGTCCACCATGCCTCAATGAACCCTTTGCTCCGCTCCTCGCAACGGTTGTGATGATCGTGTCCGCAACATCCGCCATTGCTCACCGGCGCGTATTTCGATAGCCGATATCAGGCGAACGATACGCCAATCGGAGTTTTCAAGGGAATAGTAATGACGTCGGGTCGGAGATTTTTTACAGCGCTGTGTTCGGTCGCGATCGCTCTTTCAGTTTCCATGATCCCTTGCAAAATTAATATTTCCGGTTCGACCCTTGTTTTGGATCTTCAGACCGCTTTGGCCAAAAACGGCGGGAACGGTGGCGGCAAGGGAGGTGGCGACGGTAATGGAAGTGGAAACGGCAAGGGAAATGAGGGCTCAAACGGCAAGAGCTCCAGCGGCAAATCCAGTGGGACGAGTAAAAAGGGCACGACGGTCGAAGACGACCCTTCAGCCTTTGGCGTTCGCCATGTCGATGGTATGAGCGAAGAGATCAAGAACGGCCGCTACATCATGAAAGACGCGCGAGGGCGCACCATTGTGAACCGGCGAGCAACGTCAGCGGATGAAAGACGGCTTCAATCCCTTGTTCACTGACCGCGCTGGTCCAGCGCGTCACGCAGCACCATGGCAGCTTCGGTCCGGTTCGTGACGCCCAGTTTTGTCATGATCTGCGTCATATGGTGCTTGACGGTCTTTTCCTGCAGATCGAGCTTCCTCGCGACATGCTTATTGCTCATGCCTGCTCCCACGAGGTGGAGGACCTCCTGTTCTCTGGGGGTCAGGCTCGCAACCAGTTCAGACCGGTTTGCAGGGGTCTGCGAGCGGTTGGACAGCAGCTTGGCTGATAGCGTCGGGGCGACATAGCTCTCCCCGGCGGCGACCATGCGAATGACATCTGCCAGTGCGCGGGATCCGATCCCCTTAAGGACATAGCCCTTTGCGCCAGTGTTCAAAGCTGCGGTGACATCGTCGCTAGCCTCCGAAACGGTGAGCATGACGATCTTCTGCAACGGCGCGATTTCAAGGATCAGCGGGATGGCATTCAGTCCGCCGCCTGGCATCGAGATATCCATCAACATGACGTCCGGGTTAATATTGCCGGCAATGCGGACCGCATCGTCCTTCGAACTCCCTTCCGCGACGATTTCAAACCCGTCGATCTCCGACAGACTTCGCGTCACTCCCTCTCTGAACAGTGGATGATCGTCGATTACCGCCACGCGTATTCCTGCCGTCATGCTAGTCCAATCTCCTCGATGCTGAGCGACATCCTAACGACCGTACCGGGCGCAGAAGATGTGACTTCAAATGCGCCGCCCAGACTTTCGATCCGTTCCCTCAGACCGGCAAGCCCAAGGCTTGTAGGCTGTATGCGGCCGGGATCGAAGCCTGGTCCGCTGTCTGCAACCTCAATCCTGACCTGGTCGCCCTCCATCGTCTGCACGACACGCTGGCCGACCCCTCCACCGTGGCGGTAGGCGTTGTTAAGCGCCTCCTGCACGAAGCGGTATATGCAAATTTTGGCGGAGGGCGAAAGGCGATCGGGCGAGGCGGACATCGACAAGTCCACTGTCGATCCCGTTCGCTGCTTGTGCGCCTGAACGCTCCGCTCCAATATTTCCGACAAGCTCGCAGCCTCTATCTGCGGCAGGACCAGCCCACTGCATATCGTTCTGATCTCGTCCATGGCCTCATCGAGGCTCGCCTTGATGGCGATGATTTCGCGTTCGCGCGCCTCTAATGACGTTGTCGGGCTGACCAATGCGTTGCTATCCAGCCGCAACGAGGCGAACGCCACGAGTTGCGCAGGGCCGTCATGCAAATCGGCGCCGATCCGTCGCAGATGGCTCTCGTTCAGTGCCGTCGCCCGTTGCGACGCGCGCTGGAGACGTTCTCGCAGCGTCTCGTTTTGCGAAAGTAGCGCCGAAAGTTCGTCAATACGCTGTCGCAGGGCGCGGCGTTGACTTTCGATGGTTCTGCTGCCCCGCAGGACGATTGCCGAAAGCACGATGAAGAAGGAAGCCGTGAAAGCCGCAACTGCCAGCCATGCATGGAAACGTGCCTGGCGCAGGCTCCGCTGGAAGTCATTGGCGATCTCATGGAATTCGGACACGGCGACAACCTGTCCTGACCACGGTTGGAGAACCGGATTGTAGATCTTAAGGAGTGGCGCGCCGCCCGTCCGGTCTGTCTCGTTCGCAGCGGCGTCAAACGGCTCAAAGCGTGCGACCATCTGGCCGGCAAATGCCGTCCTTAGCTCGTCATTGAGGTCAAGCCGCTTGCCAACCGCTTTCTCCTCGTTCGAATAGAGAACAGTGCCATCTGCGCGCCAAAGGCGGAACGACCGAAGACGACCGCCCAGCGCTCCCTGTCCGAGCGTTTCGTCGAGCGCGCGGGTTGCTGCGTCATCCAGAACCTGGGTCGTCTGCATGTCAGGCAAGAGCGGCGCGATCACGCTGTCTACATAGAGCGCAGTAGTCGCGGCCGAATTTCGCGTAACCGCATCCTCGATGAGGCTGGATACAAATCCGCCGACCAGCACCATGGCCGTCGTCGCGACGATGCCGCCGATCAGCAGGAACTGTTTCGTCAGGGACTGCGTGTTCCATCGTGTAATCAGGGTGTTGGCGCGCACGAGTAATCTCGGGATCGGCCCCTGGCTTGCAGGCGGCAAGTTGGTAACGTTCGAGTCGGCAAACTAGCGGCTCCAGGTGAGCGGTCAATGGTGCCCGGTCCATGCTGATACTTCTCGGACTTTTGGCGCCATCACGATAAGACCTAAGTCTTACCTGTTGTAGCAATGGTCTGTAGGCAATGGAACCGGGCGCCCGCACGAACTATTGTCGTTTTACGTCGAGAGTGGCTCATTCATTTCTAACGAGGGCCGCGAATATCCAACGGGAGGTCATTATGACTATTGCGAAACTACTCGGACGAAGCATCGTCGCTTTGACTATTGCGGCTGCCCCGATGGCGAGTGGCACCTTTGGCATCGCTGGCACGGCCTTTGCCAAAGACGGCAACGGTAACTCCGGCGGCGGCGGCAATGGCAATGGCGGCGGTAACGGCAATGGAGGAGGTCGCGGCGGCAGCGAGAACCATGGAAAATCGAATGCCGCACGCTCAGGCAAGAACGAAAAGCGTAGCAGCGCCGACGACACGCCGACGCTGAAGTCGCTTTTTACGTTCGGGAAGAAATCCGAAAAGGCAGCCAAGACCGAAAAGGCGCCGAGGGCCGACAAAACGGCCAAGGTGAAGGTGACGTCAGACAAGGCCAATACGGCTGGATTGAGCTCGCTCAATCGCAATTATCATGCATACCTCAATTCGAGTGATCCCCGCATGGCGGCGATTTCGGCCTATGCGATAGCCTATGCCGAGTTCGAGGCTGCGAACGGCCCCGACGTCGTTCCGGCCGATCCGGCTCTCAGCGACGAGGCACTGCGCGACGCTCTGGCCAGCTTCACCAAGGACGGCGTTGTGACCGATGACAGTTTGGAGACTGCCAAGGGCATACTTGGTGTGGGACCCGCAGTCGGCAAGATCGACCAGATTCGTGACACGCTTCCGGAAACGACGTCTGAGACGACCACTACGACGACAACAACGACGATTGAAATCGATACGGCAAACTAGGCCGTCGTGTCGCCGGCACGGATCTAATCTGCTGGCCACGCCTTCACAGGCTTGGTCACCCGGCGAACATCCGGTTCGGCGTCAACGAAGATATGCGGTACGGCGCAGGTTATCGAGGACGATGTCGCCCCTGTCCGTTTTGAGGACCAACACGACGTGGCCTTCGCCGGAGCGGCGGCTGACGACGACTTGCATCGCTGTCGCAGGAATACCGGCTCGAATAAGCCTGCGACGCTTTGTCATGACATAGTCGTCGCAATCCCCGCTCGAGACATCGGCCGACCACACATCGACGGTTTCCCGCCTCGGGATTATTGCGCCGTTGACCTGGGTTTGAACCTTGCTCACGAGTTGCATCAACGGGGCCGAATAGCGGACGAACCGGGGTCCTTTCGTCGGGCACTCATCGAGGTGATCCATGCAATAGATGCTGAATGCGATTGGTTCGGCTGCACTTACCAATGAGAAGAACGCAGAGGCCAGCCAGAAGAGAATTGCCAGGGCGGCAAGCGTCATCGATCCGAAGATCAAGAGCAAAGACCAGTTGCGGCCCTCGTGCCGCTCGCAAGCCATCAGGCCGGCGTCGATGGAGTGGCAAGTGGTATCAGACTGCCTGCGAGATGTGGCTGGGTCGAGCGTCCTCATCGTCAAAGTCCCTTGCTCGCCGTGCACGACAAAGTGCGCTGCGTTCAGCAGAAAAATCAGCTACGTTATTGATAGTAATGTGGTCTCAGCGATAACCGAGTTTCTGGGTGCTCGCGCTACTTCGAATAAAAAAGCATTTTGACCCCCATGCGATGGTACAGTTTGGTGTTTCCAGCAACCTGCAATCCGTGGGGCATGGGATTGGCGGTAGGCGCCAGCCGCGCCCTCTGGCAGTGAACCGACACGTCCTTTTTTACCATTTCACGGTTGCGGTAGGCAGAATGATACAAGCGGTAGCGGCGCAGGCTTTCGGCTGACAGATGACGGCCGCAAGAGGTATGGCGGCATGCGAACGGGGGCGCCAAACGCCGGAAAGGCGGTCGCCAAATAGGCGCCGCTACTTTCACGGGCAATGGCAGCGAGCATGGTAGGTAAAACAGGGGGTCAGCCCCTCATCTAGCGCAACGCGAGTGGCGACCGGGATGTTGAATTCGTCAACCATTTTGATGACCCAGTCGCGGCAAGGGTCGGCGACTTCATACGCCACAGCAGTAGTGATGACGATGAATTCCTCGTTATAATTGGGCACTTAGAATTGCCATCAGGGGCGGTCTTCACTACACTACTGAGTCGGTGCAACGGGATGCTGACTTGTCTTATCCCGGCATTGAACACCGGCGCGGATGCGCAATATGTCGCCCTCGTCGCCAATCTATGAATTCATTGCTGATGCCGGTTATGTGAAGGAACTTACTGCAAGGGAAACCGTTGATCTCATGAGCGAGCCGACAAGCCAGCGATCCCATGGCAACCAACCGGCCGCGGGAGAGCATGATGCAAAAGGGTGAAACCGACGTCTTCGATCTCTTTTCGGAGATTTACACCAGTGCAGCGCAAGAGGAGATCAGTCTCCAGGAATATCTCCTCGCATGCCGTGATGATAAAAACATGTACGCCACCGCGCAGGAGCGGATGGTAGCAGCCATCGGAGACCCGACCTTCGTCGAAACAAGTTCAGACGAGCGTCTCGGCAGAATTTTCTCCAACCGAACAATCAAAGTTTATCCGGCATTCTCGGACTTCTATGGCATGGAAGATACGATCGAGCGCATCGTCGGTTATTTCCGCTATGCGGCTCAGGGCCTCGAAGAACGCAAGCAGATCCTTTATCTGCTCGGCCCGGTCGGTGGCGGCAAGTCGTCGCTGGCTGAGCGGCTGAAGAAGCTGATGGAGCAGCGGCCCATCTATACGCTGATGGTCGGCGGCAAGATCAGCCCCGTCTTCGAGTCCCCGCTTGGCCTGTTTGATCCCGAGCGCATGGCCGATCTTCTGGAGGACAAGTATGGCATAGCCAGGCGGCGTCTCACGGGCATGATTTCGCCCTGGGCCACCAAGCGGCTCGACGAGGTGGGCGGCGACATCTCGAAATTCAGCGTCGTCAAGCTGATGCCGTCCCGTCTGCGCCAGATCGGCATCGCCAAGACCGAGCCGGGCGATGAAAACAACCAGGACGTCTCGTCGCTGGTGGGCAAGGTCGACATCCGCCAGCTTGAAAACTTCAGCCAGGCCGATCCTGACGCCTATTCCTACAGCGGCGGGCTGAACCGCACGACGCAGGGCTTGCTTGAATTCGTTGAAATGTTCAAGGCGCCGATCAAGGTCCTTCACCCGCTTCTGACCGCGACCCAGGAGGGCAACTACAACGGCACGGAGAATTTCGGTGCGTTCCCGTATCAGGGCATCGTCGTCGCCCATTCGAACGAATCCGAATGGCTGCAGTTCAAGAACAACAAGAACAATGAGGCATTCCTCGACCGCATTCTGGTGGTCAAGGTGCCCTATTGCCTTCGCGTCACCGAAGAGCGCCAGATCTACGAAAAGCTTCTTCGCGAAAGCGAACTGGCCAACAATCCGTGCGCGCCGGAGGTGCTAGAGAATCTTAGCCGCTTCACCGTTTCCACACGGCTCGCGGAGCATGAAAACTCGCCTCTCTACACAAAGATGCGGGTTTATGACGGCGAGAACCTGAAGGACATCGATCCGAAGGCGAAATCGGTGCAGGAATATCGTGACGCCGCCGGCGTCGATGAGGGGATGACGGGCGTCAGCACCCGTTTCGCTTTCAAGGTGCTGTCGGAGACGTTCAACTACGACACCAAGGAAATTGCTGCCGATCCGGTCCATCTCATGTACATCATGGAGCAGGCGATCCGGCGCGAGCAGTTCCCCAAGGAGACGGAAGCAGGCTATCTCGACTTCATCAAGTCGGAGCTGGCGAGCCGCTATGCCGAGTTCATCGGCCATGAAATCCAGAAGGCCTATCTGGAATCTTACAGCGAATACGGCCAGAACCTGTTCGACCGCTATATCGCCTATGCCGACGCATGGCTCGAGGACCAGGACTTCAAGGACCCCGACACCGGGCAGATCCTCAACCGGACAGTTCTTGACAACGAGCTGTCGCAGATCGAGAAACCGGCCGGCATCGCCAATCCGAAGGACTTCCGCAACGAGGTTGTCAAGTTCACGCTTCGCGCCCGTGCCAAGAACCACGGCCGAAATCCGTCGTGGATGAGCTATGAAAAGCTGCGCGAAGTGATCGAAAAGCGTATGTTTGGCCAGGTGGAAGATTTGCTGCCTGTGATCAGTTTCGGCTCTAAGAAAGACAGTGCCACCGAAAAGCAGCATGCAGAGTTCGTCCAGCGCATGATCGAGCGCGGATACACCGAAAGGCAGGTTCGGCGGCTCGTCGAGTGGTACATGCGCGTTAACAAGGCGGGGTGAGAGAACGGATGTCCAGAGCCGGATGATTTCAGGTCGAATCCACCTCAGATCGGAATCCGCCTCTCAATAAACGAGTTGGAGCATGATGTCGCCCGAAAGCCGGTTCACACTTTTCGGCATTATGTTCTAGGGGTAGTCAATGCCGAATTTCATCGACCGTCGCCTTAACCCTAAAGACAAGAGCCTCGGTAATCGACGGCGTTTCTTGAGGCGGGCACGCGAGGAACTGAAGCGGACCATCAAGGAGCATGTCAAGACCGACCGGATCGCCGATGTCGACGCCGGGCACAAAGTACCTATGCCCGCGGGCGGCGCCAACGAGCCGACTTTCCGACCTTCACGCGATAGCGGCGATCGGCAATATATCCTGCCCGGCAACCGGGAATACATGCCGGGAGACCGCATCGAGAAACAGAATGCGGGCGCGGGAGGGAAGGGTTCCGGCGCCGGGACCGGCACAGACGAGGACGATTTCCAGTTCCTGCTGTCGCGCGAGGAAGTGCTCGATCTTTTCTTCGAGGATCTTGAACTTCCCGACATGGTCAAACTCAGTCTCAAGGAAGCCGTCGCCTATAAGCCGCGGCGAGCAGGCTTCGCCACCAGCGGCTCCCCGACTAACATCAACGTGGGCCGCACCATGCGCAACAGCTATGGGCGGCGCATCGCGCTGCATCGGCCTGGGCGAAAGGTGGTCGAGGCAATCGCCAACGAAATCGCCCAGTTGGAGGCAGAAAAGAGCCCAGACGCCGCTCAACGCCTGCGCTTACAAGCACTGCGTGAGGATCTGGACAGGTTGGAGCGCCGCCGCCGGCGTATCCCCTATGTCGATCCAGTCGACATCCGCTTCAACCGTTTCGAGCGTCAGCCGCTCCCGAATGCCAATGCCGTGATGTTTTGCCTCATGGACGTTTCGAGCTCGATGGGCGAGCGGGAGAAGGATCTCGCCAAACGCTTCTTCGTCCTGCTGCACCTTTTTCTGAAACGGCGCTACGACCGGATCGACATCGTCTTCATCCGCCACACCGACGAGGCCGGCGAAGTTGATGAAGACACCTTCTTCTACAGCACGCAAAGTGGCGGCACGGTGGTATCCACCGCGCTTGAGGAAATGCTCAATATCATTCGCGAGCGCTATCCCGCGAAGGAATGGAACATCTATGCCGCTCAGGCCTCGGATGGCGACAATATCCCCCGCGATTCCGAGCGCTGCGCCTCGATACTCAACGGGGCGCTGATGCGGCTCTGCCAATACTACGCCTATGTTGAAATCATCGATGAACGGGAGACCGAAATCTTCGGTTCGACCGACAACGGCACCTCGCTTTGGCGCGCCTATCGCACCGTCGACGACAAATGGCAGAACTTCCAGATAACACGCATCGCAAGACCCTCCGACATCTACCCTGTCTTTCGAAAGCTCTTCGCCAGGCAACCGACCATGCAGTTTCGCAGTTGAACGGAGCCATCGATGGGAAAGAGCACTGACTCACAGCTTCTTTTTCACAGTTCCGACTGGAACTTCAAAACGCTGTCGCGGGCCTATGACGCCATCGAGACGATCGCGCTCGAAGAACTCGGCCTCAACGTCTATCCGAACCAGCTCGAAATCATCTCCGCCGAGCAGATGCTCGATGCCTATTCCTCTGTCGGCATGCCTCTGATGTATCAGCACTGGTCCTTCGGTAAGCGCTTCGTTTTCGAGGAGCACCACTACCGCAAGGGCCATCACGGCCTTGCCTACGAACTGGTGATCAACTCCAATCCCTGCATCAGCTACCTGATGGAGGGAAACACCATGGCCATGCAAACCCTGGTGACCGCTCACGCGGCCTTCGGCCACAACCATTTTTTCAAGAACAACTACCTGTTCCGGCAGTGGACCGACGCCAATGCCATCCTGAGCTATATGGAGTTTGCCAAGAAATACATCACGAAATGCGAGGAGAGGCACGGAACATCGGCCGTGGAAGCCATTCTCGATTCCGGCCATGCGCTCATGGATCAAGGCGTTTTCCGCTCGCGGCGCCCGCCGCGCCTGTCCACGCAAAAGGAGCAGGAGCGAGCCCGCGAGAGACTGGAATATGAGGAGCAGACTTATAGCGATCTTTGGCGGACACTTCCTCGCTCAACCGAGCGCCCCGACCAGGAAGAGGCCGAACGTGAGGCTTCGGAGCGAAAGAAGGCGCTCAACCTGCCGGAGGAAAATCTGCTCTATTTCCTCGAGAAGAACAGCCTGATCCTGGAGCCGTGGCAGCGGGAACTTCTTCGGATCGTCCGCGTCATCGCCCAGTATTTCTATCCGCAGAGACAGACGAAGGTGATGAACGAGGGATGCGCCACCTTCGTACACTACACCATCATCAACCGGCTGTTCGACCAGGGAAAAATAACCGAAGGCTCCATGCTGGAGATGCTCCACAGCCACTCCAGCGTGGTCTTTCAGCCCTCTTTCGATGATCCGCGATACTCCGGCATCAACCCCTATGCGCTCGGATTTGCCATGATGCAGGAGATCGAGCGCATTTGTAACCACCCGACGCCGGAGGACCGCGATTGGTTTCCGCATATCGCCGGCAGCGGCCAATGGCGCGAAACGCTTCTCGATGCCTGGGCAAATCACCGGGACGAGTCTTTCATCCTGCAATATCTGAGCCCCGCGCTGATCCGCAAATTCAGACTATTCCTGCTGACGGACCAGCGGAAAGACAAATACTGCGAGGTCGCCGCAATCCACAACGAGCGTGGTTACAGGACCGTGCGCGCGGCACTCGCCAAGAGTTACGATATCGGCGCTAACCAACCGGACATCCAGGTCGTGGATGTCGACCTGCTGGGCGACCGCCAACTCCGCCTGCGGCACAACATAAAGAACGGCATCCTTTTGGAGGAAAAAGAGCGTGACGCTACCCTCCAGCACATTCGCCATCTGTGGGGCTATGACGTGAGCCTGGCGGGCGTCGACGCGGAAACAGGTAAGGTTCGCTATGAATGCTCGACGTCGTAAAGCGTCGAACCCCTGTTGCCCGCAAAGAAACGGATGGAGCCATCAATACCGGAACTTCGGCTTCCTGGGCGGTGCGTTGACTTCGAGTTCGTGCCGGCTTGCGAAACGACCCAGCATTTGAACGATCTTGCGAGCTTCGGACTTATCGATCCCGTTTTTCTTGCAGTGACTGGCGACCTCATAGGTCGGCTTAGCGTTTCTTTGGGTTTGTCGATTGTCGATGTGATGGGTCATCGTTTCCTCCTGTTTATACCGAAACGCTGGCCGCAGGACCGAAGTTCCAAACGAAAAAGCCGCCGCCGGGGGGGCGACGACTGGCATCTACGCCTATCGACTTAAGAGCTGCCGGGGTTGATACTCAGCCGAAGGAAATCCCGGCCGGAGTCCGGTCCTGTACTCTAATCGTTCATTTGCCGTTCGTACTTATTTTAGTTAAGCCTTTTGGAAGGCCACAGAACCGCTCCAGGGCGGCTGGCACCATGCATATCGCGGGCCGAGCTCCGTACCTCGCGACAGCGCGAACTGTCCCACAAACGTTCTCCCGATGAATTGCTAAGCCATTCCACACGAGGGCGTCCTGCGGCGCCCATTCACGATTGCCCACCCGTAGAAGTCACGGTAAGAATTCTCTCTCATCGTGTAACCTGGGAAGAAGCTGATGCCGACGTTAAGCAATGGTAGCGAACTCAGTGTTTGGGAAGACACGAACAATGAGAGTCAGAGTGCAATTCTCTTTACGATAACCGAACCGGACGGCGATGTGACCGGCCCGGTCGGAGCACGCGAGGATTATTTTTTTGGTTGGGTCGATTTGGCGTCGGTAGATGTTTTCGACGGCTTCTTTACCGTCACCACCTTCACCAATGACGGCAGAACCCACGTCTTTACGACGCTGGAAACGCATGTTTTCGACAATGAGGGCAATTACATCCGAACCCTGTCCGAGCAGGCTGCCTATCTTTCGACAGCGGTCATCTCCGTCACCGCAGAGAGCCCTGACGACATCGTCGTCACCTGGCTGGGCGCGAACGAATATTTCGGCGGCGAAAACACCCATTACGGGGCGCACGAAATCATTCTGAAAGACGGCGTGCTTCTGCCCGACACTTTCGTCAATCATGCCCCGACCGTCACCAACCTGAGCTTCACGCTTTCACCGGGGCAATCGCTCGATGATATCAAATTCAGCGCCACGGATGCCGATTTCGATCTGTTGAAATTTGTCGTCGTCGAAGGACCGGCTCATGGAACGCTGGAGCAGGAGACGCAATATGACAGTGGCTATTATCCGTTTCCGCAGGGAGAATATGTCGGCAGCCTGCATTATCACCAGGATTATCTGAGCGGCAACTATTTCGACTACGCGCCCGAGGCCGGGTTCACCGGCACTGATCGTTTCACTGTTTATGCCACTGACGGTCAGGGCAACAGTAATCTGGCGACCATCACCATCATGCTTGCTGAAAACATCGCGCTAACCGACGCGAAGGATACCGTGAGCTACAAGGCCTACGATCATCCGGTCCTGGTCGCCGCGATGGACGGCAACGACCGGGTCATCGGCAGCCGGTTCAACGATACCCTCGACGGCGGTGCGGGCCACGACCGTCTGCGTGGCGACATTGGCGACGATAGCATTGCCGGCGGCGCGGGCTGCGACCACATCCGTGGCGGCGCGGACGATGACGTCGTCATGGGTGGCGCGGGCCGCGACTGGCTGTCGGGCGGCACGGGTCATGATGCATTCGTCTTCGACACCGCGCCTGGGCCTGAGAACGTCGACAGGATCTTGGACTTCCGCTCCGTCGACGATGTATTCCGGCTGGACAGTTCCGTCTTTGACGGGCTTTTGGCGGGCGCTCTCGGGGCAGAGTCGTTCGTGATCGGTACGGCGGCCGTCGATGGAAACGATCGCATCGTCTACGATAAGGACTCGGGCGCCCTGCTGTTCGATGCGGATGGCAATGGTGGGGCGGCGGCAATCAGGTTTGCAACCGTGACTGGCGGCATTTCGGTGACTGCGGAAGACTTCCTTGTCTTCTAAACACGGCGGCCGGCCGTCGTGTCGACGAGCCGCCCCATTTTGCCGCGGCTCCAGCGTCTGTTCATTTTTGAGGGAAGATCACGCCGCGGATACGAAGCGTTAACCATATGTTTTGTAAACAGGATTGGCGAACATGGAGAACCGCCGGATGAGTGCTGCGTTGAAGGATGTGCGTTTTTCGGATTCGGAAGAACGAGTCGTGCCATTTCCCCTGGCAGGACAGGTAAGCCTGGTCCGGCGCTGTGCGTCGGAGCTTGAAAACATTCACGGCGAAGCCGCCCTGCAATACTGGAAAACCGAGTGCCGTGCGCTGGCGGCAAGGTTGAAGACGCTTGGCTGCGCCGAAGAGGCGATCTCGCAGCAGGTCATGGCGTTCCAGACGGAAGTCCAGGTGGAAATGATGCGACGCTATTCGGATCGCCTCGCTGCCGAAGCGCAGGACGCTTACCGCCTCGATCCGTGAGATGATGATATCACCACCAGCAGTCGCCTATCTTTTGGGCGACATGGTGACTTGATTCCATGGCGGAACCAGACCCCGCGAAACTCGATACCGGTCAACCGTGCGTGCCCCACTTTTCGATGAAACGCTTTTTGCGTCAGCCCGTTGCGGTAAGGTCGGATACCGTGTCATGAGTGCAGGAGTGAGCCCATACGTATGAGATTGAAGGGCAGGACGGGGGAGTTTTTTGCATGACCAAGACGGATATCGCCCGCCGCGTCTACGACAATGCCTGGAAGCTCGATCCGGTGGTGCGCAGCCTGCTCGATACGGACTTCTACAAGCTCTTGATGCTGCAGATGATTTGGCGGCTTTATCCCGAGGTCGACGCAACCTTCTCGCTGATCAACCGCACCAAGACCGTGCTTTTGACCGAAGAGATCGACGAGCAGGAACTGCGCGAGCAGCTCGATTACGTGCGCGGCCTGCGCTTCACCAAGAAGGAAATGATCTGGCTCGCCGGCAACACCTTCTATGGCCGCAAGCAGATCTTCGCCCCCGATTTCCTTGCCTGGCTCGCTGATTTCCAGTTGCCCGATTATGAGCTGTCGCGTCGACACGGCCAATATGAGCTGACCTTCCCCGGCAAGTGGACGCACACGACCATGTGGGAAATCCCGGCGCTGGCGATCATCAACGAATTGCGCTCGCGTACCGCCATGAAGGACATGGGTCCTTTTGCACTCGACGTGCTTTATGCCCGCGCCAAGGCCAAGATGTGGTCGAAGGTGGAGCAACTCAGGGCTTATCCCGACCTGCGTATCTCGGATTTCGGTACGCGCCGCCGGCACAGCTTTCTCTGGCAGCGCTGGTGCGTCGAGGCTTTGAAGGAAGGCATCGGCAAATCCTTTTCCGGCACCAGCAACGTGCTTCTCGCCATGGATACCGATCTCGAGGCGCTCGGCACCAATGCGCACGAATTGCCGATGGTCGCAGCCGCCTTGTCCCGTAACGATCAGGAACTCGGCGAAGCGCCCTACAAGGTGCTGCAGGACTGGAACCAGCTTTATGGCGGCAATCTCTTGATCGTTCTGCCGGATTCTTTTGGCACGGCCGCCTTCCTGCGCAATGCGCCTAACTGGGTCGCGGATTGGACGGGCTTCCGTCCCGACAGCGCACCGCCGATCGAAGGCGGCGAGAAGATCATCGCCTGGTGGCAGAAGATGGGCCGCGATCCGAAGGAAAAACTGCTGATCTTCTCGGACGGCCTCGACGTGGAGACGATTCTCCAGGCCTACCGCCATTTCCGGGGCAGGGTCAGGATGAGCTTCGGCTGGGGCACGAACCTCACCAACGATTTCGCTGGCTGCGCACCGGTTGAGGTCAGCGGGCTCAATCCCATTTCCATCGTCTGCAAGGTCAGCGACGCCAATGGCCATCCCGCTGTCAAGCTCTCCGACAATCCGCGCAAGGCAACCGGCGAACCGTCGGAAGTGGAACGCTACCTGAAATTCTTCGGAACGGAGGATTTTGCCGAGCAGGCGGTAAAGGTCTGACCGCTTTAAGGGCAATGACGCTTCCAGCGCGATTGTTGTTCCTGCGACCCGTCTGTGCTAATTTGAGCGCCTTCTAACGAAGCCGAAGGTGGGATCGGAGGCTCGGCGATGAATTGTCTTTACACTTCTGCCCTTGGGGCGATGTTATGGGTGGCTGCCGCGGCAGCCGGTCCCCTTCACGACGCCTCCAGGAATGGCGATGTCGAAGGCGCCAAACGCTTGCTGGAGCAGGGCCTTGACGTTTCCGAACCCGACAGTGCCGGGGAGCCGCCCCTGCTTCTTGCCTCGCTTGCTGGACACGCGGGCGTCGTTGCGGTCTTGCTGGATCGCGGCGTCGATATCGAAATTCGCAACAAAGGTGGCCTGACCGCGTTGCATGCGGCCGCCTATGGCGGAAATCTCGATGTCGTGAAGCTGCTTGTCGCCAAAGGAGCAGCGATTAACGACAGCAAGAATTTCTACAGAATGACACCGCTCCATGCGGCAGCTGAAGAGGGCCACGCGGATGTAGTCGCCTTTCTGCTGGCCAACAAGGCGGACATCGAAGCAAAGGAAAGAAACGGCTACACGCCTTTGACCCAGGCGGGGTGGCGCGAGCACTGGGACGCGGCGGGCATTTTGTTGAAGGCAGGCGCCGTCTGTCAGGACGCAGCACTCGTCGGCCCATGGCTCTATACCGAATGCACGAAACGAAAATGATATCTCGTCGCAGCATGAAGCCGCGCCCGTAAAAAACGGAGTGTGTTATGTCTGATCACAACCAAAAATACCGGCATGGAATCACCGGTGCTCTCGGGTTTACTGCGATCCTGTTGCTGTTTGCTCAGCCCTCCGGGGCCGGAGATTTCGTCAATACCGGCTACTTCGGCGACGTTGCCATCAAGGGTTACGATCCGGTCGCCTATTTTACCCAGAACGAGGCTGTGGAAGGATCCTCGAAATACAGCCATCGCTGGCTGGGCGCCACCTGGCATTTTGCGAGCGCCGAAAACCGTGACCTTTTCATCAAGGAACCGGCCAAATATGCGCCCCAGTATGGCGGCTATTGCGCTGACGGGGTGTCGCTCGGAACCGTTACGACCAATGTCGATCCGAGGGCCTGGCGGATCATCGAGGGCAAACTTTACATCAATTATGATCCTGGAGCCGCCGACGGGTTTGCGAAGAACCCGACCAAGGTCGTCAATTCGCAGAAGCATTGGGCCGAGGTCCAGCACACCCTTGTTTCTGAAAAACTGCAGCCGGATTGGCGGCACAATACGGCCAAGTAGTCCGGTTACCGTCCGATCCTTTATGCAGGGGCGGGCGAAAAGAATTTCAGTGCCTGCGGCGTAACGTGAATGTATTGCGCCGCGGGATTCTGGTTGGTCATATTGCGGTAAACATACCCGCAGACCATGCGATCGAGGAACGAGCCGCCGAAGGTTTCGCAGAGGCGGTCGTCCTTTATTTCCACGACCCCCGTAATGCTCGTATTGGCGCTGCGATAGGCGGTGTTTCCAGCCTTGTCGAAGTGCTGGATGAAATCAGTGCCGTTCCTGTGCTTGCCCATCCACGTCTTGTCGCTGACGAGATCCCGCAGCTCGGAGCCTGCGACCCGATCAGCCTCTTTCCCTTCAAAGCCGAACGGCCATTCAGGAATGCCGGCGGCCCGTAGGCCGGTCAGATGGTACTGGAGGTCATCCTCGCGCCAATAGTCATAGAGATAGCTGTAATAGGTAAGATTGGTATCCGGAAACAGCTCCAGCAGTTTGGCCGCTTCCTGCGTGCCGTGCTGTCGATCGCCCGTGGTCGTATACGCTGCTGCAAGATATTCGTGCACCGGTTCGGCGTTTGGTAGAGCTTCGCGCGCCGCTTCCATCAGCGGAATAGCCCGTTCGTTTTCGCGCGCCATGTAAAAAACGATCCCTGCCAGTAACTGGAAGCTCGGCGGCGGCGTAGGATCGAGCCGCAAGGCTCTTTCCATCTCGGCAATCGCTTCGTCATGCCGTCCGGTATGCGCCAGTATGAGCGCCAGGTTGGAAAAGGCCTCCGCATCGCTCGGCTGGGCTGCCACTGCCCTGCGGGCGGAATCCATCGCTTCCACGTCGCGGCCGTCGACCAGCTGCAACAGTGCAAGGACGGTGTGCGCGCGCGCGTTGTCGGGATCCAGTTTCAGGGCTTGCCCCGCAGCGTCATAGGCAATCTTGCGGGCCACCGCGGCGGACCACAGAAAGGTATAGTCATTCCGCCAGACGTCGACGGCGACGCGGGCGATCCCTGCATGCGCGTTGGCAAAAGTTGGATCAAGATCGATTGCCTTCTGATAGTAAGACAAAGTCCGGCGGTAAGTCTCGACATCGCTATAGGTGACGCCCTCCTGCTCGGCTCTCAGATAGTAGTCATAGGCCTCCAAATTATTGGTTGGAATCCGCGCCAACTGGTCCCGTTCGCCTTCACTCAGCTTCACTGACAACGCCGAAATGATCTTGCCTATGACGTCGTCCTGCACGGCGAAAAGATCTGCGTACTGGCGGTCATAGCGCTCTGCCCAAAGGGAAAGCCCGGTCACCGCGTCGATCAGCTTGACGTTGATCCGCAGTCTTTGCCCGGCTCTTTGCAAACTGCCTTCCAGAACATAGTGCACGCCGAGTTCAGCGGCGACTTCCTGAACCTTGGCCGGTGCATTTGCAATCGCGAAAACTGAATGGCGTGCGATCACGAAGAGGCCTGAAACCTTCGACAATTCGGTGATGAGATCGTCTGTCAGACCTTCGGCCAGATGGTCATGCTCCTTGTCGCCGCCAACATTGATGAAGGGAAGCACCGCAACAGACGGTTTGTCAGGAAGCGGATATGCGAACCGATTGGTCGTTGACGGCGTTTGGATCAACGCCCATGGTTGCACCCACAGGGCCGCACCCGCCATCAGGAGGAAAACGACCGTTGCGATCATGGCCTGAAAGCGCCAGCGACGCAGGTTTTTCCGGGCGCCAGCCGTGCTGCCCGCCGCCGCCGGGTCAAGCACGACATGGTATACGCGAATCGGCTCGCCAATACTTTTGACCTTCTGTTCACCAAGCGACACGTAGCCGACCGAGAGCTTTGTTTTCACCTGATCATAGGCCGCTCCGGAAATGGCGATACCGCCCGGTTTGGCAAGCGTTTGTATCCGCTCTGCGATATTGACGCTGTCGCCATGGATGTCCTCACCCTCGACGATGATGTCGCCAAGATTGACGCCGATCCGGAAATCGAGCCGCTGGTCAGGCGGGACTGCAGCATTCTGCTTCGCCTTTTGTTGCTGCACCTCCACCGCGCAGCGCAGTGCATCAACCACGCTGTGGAACTCGACCAACATGCCATCGCCCATGGTTTTGACCAGACGACCGCTGTGCTCCGCGATCTGCGGCTCGAAGATATCCTTCATGTCGCGTTGGAAACGAAAGCGCGTCCCTTCCTCGTCGATCTGGCTCAAACGGCTATAACCAACGACATCGGCGATCAGAATTGCGGCGAGGTGGCGCTCCATGTCTGGACTTTCTCGGAGTGCGGCTTCCACAGTTTACAGCAGGTCTGACATCGATGCCATTGTGGCTGTCTCCAGATGTCGACGCGAAGCTGGAGGCCGTCAAGGCCACCACCAGCAGGCAGCGTCAGGACTTGCCGCCGGCGACCTGTCTTGCCAACTGATCGAGCCATTCGCGCCGTATTTCAAGCTCTGCGCCATGAGCTGAATGCCGCCGTTAAACAGATGGGTCAGGTCAACCAGCAGAATGCGGGATAGTCGAGGAGGCCCGAGAGTGACAATCTGAGCGCTTCACCCTGCAAGACAGCTGATCGCGGCGGTGCTTATCGCCGACGCGCGGCATAAAAATTCGCTAGGTCCGGCAAAACAAAACCCAGCCGGTGGAGGCGTCCGGCTGGGTTAAGTTGCGCATTCTTTTTGAGGATGCGCCGGGAGGATAGGTTTTCGTTACGCGCTCATGCGCAGGTCGGAACGCGACGCAAGAGGGTGCACCATCGAGAGCAGCCGGCGTTTCGGCGCGGCAAGAAGATTGGCCGTATGTTTCTTGGCGCTCACGGTTCCCGGCTGCGTCTGGCGAAGCGCGCTTGCCGCCGAATAGAGGAGCGTTTTCATCTCATTTGTGGTGACGCCATCCGCACGCATGACGGCGCGGATCATCGGGTCGGTCAGAACCTCAGTGATGGTCAGATCGCTGTTTGCCGGGTGCATGGGGTATTCCTTCGGGTTCATCGTCTTTTCCGGCGGGCGTATCCCGGCCGGGGTCTCAAACTTGACATCGTTTTTATGAGGTGTTACCAGTAAGTAACATTCGAATAGTTACCGACCGGTCACACCTATGTCAAGAAGCCTTGTCAATAAAAATTCGAAATCCGTATCGATCCCGAAACCGGCAGATGTAAGGCTGGAGGATGGTGGTTGTGTGCACCCCCGTATGGCGCCCCGAGATCGTATAGTGTCAACGGCGTGCGAACTGTTTCGGCAACACGGCATCCGCGGTATCGGCGTGGATGCCATCGCCGAGGCGGCCGAGACCAACAAGATGACGCTCTACCGTCATTTCGGCTCCAAGGACGACCTGGTCTGCGAAACGCTCAGGTTCAAGTCCGAACAAGCCTCCGCCCTCTGGGAAGAACTCGAAGCGCAGCACCCGAACGACCCGATGGCGCGTCTGCACGGCTGGGTCAAAGCCAGAGCCCAGTGTCTTGCCGACAATCAGTACGGCTGCGATCTCGCCAATGCCGCGGTCGAACTCAAGGAACAGGGTCATCCGGCCCATGCGGTGATCGAAAATTTCAAACTGGCGCAGCGCCTCCGTCTTGAAAAACTCTGTTGCGACGCCGGTGTGGCCGAACCGGAACTGTTGTCGGACACACTTTCCATGCTGATGGAGGGCGCCCAGGTGAGCAAGCTTGCCACTGGCAGCGAAGGTCCGTCGATGCGGTTCATGCGTGCCTGCGAAGCGGCAATCGCTTCGTTCCGCCAACCGGCTGCAACGCTCGAACCTCCCGTATCATAACCAAGGCTGGAATTCCCACCGTGGGGCTTCTGGTCGCATGGCTGATGGACGGCCGGCGCAGACGTTCAATGGAACAAAACAGACTTTCCCTCCATTTACTCGTTGATTGAAAAAGAGCGCCGCGAGGCGAAGTTTTCTCGCCGCTGCCTGTCAACGAGAAGGACGGTATGCCCTCTTTCCAGCATGTCATCGAAGATCCCGATCCGCTGGGCTGGTGGTCGGCCCATCGCGGCGCCTCGCCGGTCATCGGCACCGCCATTCACAACGGACATCATCTCCGCAGCGATCTCAAAGACCTAATGGCGCTCGACAGCGACGAGCGGTTGCGCGAAGAGGATCCGTTCACGGAATTCTTCATCCGCGACCTGCCCAACCGCATTGTCTTCCACCGCTCCCGTTTCGAGGTCGATCTGAACCGCGATCGTGACGGGGCTATCTATTTTCGACCCGAGCAGGCCTGGGGGTTGGAAGTCTGGAAGGAGCAGCTGCCCGACACGGCCATTGCGATCTCGCTGCACGTGCACGACGCCTATTACACCATGCTTGACGCTTATTTGCGTGGTGTCGAACAGCAGTACGGCGCCTTCGTCCTCCTCGACATTCATAGTTACAATCATCGCCGCAACGGCGCCGAGGCACCCGAAATGGCTTTCGACAAGGCGCCGCAGATCAATATTGGCACCTCCTCGATGGACCGTGAGCGCTGGGCCCGGGTGCTGGACCCTTTCATGGATCAATTGCGCAATTTCGAGTTCCGCGGCGAGCCGATGGACGTGCGGGAAAACATCGCCTTCCAGGGCAGGGGCGAGCAGACGCGCTTCGTCCATGAGCGCTTCCCGCAGTCCGGCTGTGCCATCGCCATAGAGTTCAAGAAGTTCTTCATGGATGAATGGACCGGCGAGCCGGACATCGAAGCGCTGCAGGCGATGCGACGGATGATCCGTCTCTCGGTGCCTGTTCTCGAACAATCCTTGCGGGGGGAGTCATGACACGAACTCGCCGCAAGGACCGCGACGGGCCCGCCGTCTATCCTGAATGGCTGGAGGAAATCCTCGGATGCATCCGGACGGCCAAGGCTGTGCGCAAGGATTTCGAACACGGCGGCCGCCTGCATATCGACCGGCCGCTGCCGTTTCTGTCGATCTTCCTGACCAGGGGACGGGAAGGCCTCGCGGCTCGCGACGTCGCCGCTGCCAATGCTTCCTATTTGATTGCCAATAATCTTGATGAAGCTCTGCCGATCATCGTGGCGGTCGGCGGCATTCTCAAGCAGCGGTTCGGCGCCTTCATGCTGCTGGACATCGATGAATTGGACCATGACACGTTGCTCACGGATGACGCTCCCTATTTGCCGCCGTTCGAGATCAGGATTGCCGCGACTGGTGAGCCAGCCGCCGAGGAGGCCGAAACGGCATTGGCGGATGGCGCAGACATCAGACAGGTCAAGTTCCGCACGCCCCGCGTGGAGCGGTTCGCGCTGAATACGGATCTCCAGGCGGCAACACTGGCGAAAGAGACTGGCTTCCCACTGGTCGCGGTCCGCTTTGCACCGATCTATAAACAGCCGGAATCCGGCAGGATCTATCCCGATCTGCGCGAGCGACTGGTTGCCAACATCTTCGACGCCGGACTGAAAGCCTTTGCCGCCTTCGTTGCGGCCACGCAAAGCCTGAAGCTCACCACCCACCGGGCGCTCGGCCGCAAGGCCTTCGTGGATGCGGTGAGCCGTGCCGACCGCAGCATCGACGAGGTCGCCGCGAGCTTCGACTTCCTTCTGGCGGTCACCCCGATCAATGCCGATGCTGCCTGGCAGGAATTCAGGGAGAACAAGTTCAAGCGCACGCCGCAATTCCTCTACCGGCCGCTTTCGGTGCAGGTCGAAGCTGAAAAGCGGAAGCTCTTCTCGGTCGCCTTCGACCGCTTCGAGGATCCGGTTCTCTACCATCTCTATCGCGAGAAGCAGCAGGAGCTTGATCTGCAGCTATCGCTGATCTCGGCACGCGAGAGTAGTCGTTTCGTCGAATACGGCCGCGCGCTCTATGGTCCGGTCGAAACATCGCTATACCGCAACGCCGCGGAAATCCTGGTTCAAACGGAGAACCAAGGCGGCGATGACGGCGACAACGGCGCGGAGATCGCCGGCTGTTACGATGTCGAAATTGCCGCCCGGGCCATGATCGCCAGCTATCAGCGACAATATCAAGGGTTCACCGCCGAAATCGAATTGCGCGACGACCTGCCGCCCGGCCTCCTGGTATCCGACGACCGCCTGCTCATTTCGCGTGCCACCCGTGTGCCGAGGAGCCGGGTGCATGCGCTGCTCAGCCATGAGATCGGCGTGCACCTGCTCACCTACTTCAACGGTTCGGCGCAAGGCCTGCGGCTGTTCCGTTCGGGTCTTGCCGGCTATGAGGGTATGCAGGAGGGTCTCGCCGTGTTCTCTGAATACATGGCCGGCGGCATGACGGTCGGGCGATTGCGCCTGGTCGCCGCCCGGGTGGTCGCCTGTTCCTGGATGCTCGAGGGACGGCCGTTTGCCGAGACCTACAATATGCTGGTCGGCGAACATGGGTTCGGGCCGGCTGCCGCCTTCAACCTGACTTTGCGGCTCTACCGCGGCGGCGGGCTCGCCAAGGACGCCATCTATCTGCGCGGCCTGCTCGAGCTTCTCAGCCACCTGAAATCCGGCGGTGCTCTTGATCCGTTCTGGATGGGGAAGATTTCTGCGTCACATTTCCGCGTGATGCAGGAACTCAGCCTGCGCGGTCTGCTCAAGGCGCCGGTCCTCCGTCCCGCCTTCCTTGTCGATCCGCACGCGCAGGCCCGCCTCGACAAGGCCCGGGCGGGAATGACCCCGCTCGACATGGTCATAAGCTAGGAGCCGCCATGCGTATCGCATTCTTCGTCAATTCGATCGAGAGCGAGGAGACCGGCTTTACGACGACGGCGCTGGCGATGGTCGCAGTCGCCCGCGGACATGACGTTTGTTACGTCGCTCCGGGCGATTTCGTGCTGCGGCCCGATGACAGCCTCATGGTGCGGGCAACGGCCGTTCCCGCCGCGAAATACAAGGATCCGCGAGCCTTTCACGATGCATTTCAAAGCAAGGACGCCAAGGTCCAGACCATCGACGCGCGCGAGGTCGACGTCATCTTTCTGCGCAACGATCCCTCGCTTGATGCCGATGATCGTCCCTGGGCGGCCCATATCGGCGCCATGTTCGGGCGACTTGCCAGCGAGCGCGGCTCAATCGTCGTGAATGATCCCTCAGGTCTGTCGCTGGCGCAAAATAAACTCTATTTCCAGGACTTTCCAAAGGCCGTTCGTCCAGAAACGCTGATTTCCAAGAGCATCGAGGAAATCCGCGCCTTCATCGCCGATCAACGCAAAGGCGTGATCATCAAGCCGCTGCAGGGTTCCGGCGGGAAAAACGTCTTCAAGATCGCATCGTCTGACGACGCCAATCTCAACCAGATCTTCGAAGCCGTCAGCGGCGAGGGTTACCTGATCGCGCAGGCCTATCTGCCGGAGGCCAAGACGGGCGACACCCGCTTTTTCCTGATGAACGGCAAGCCATTGATCCGCGACGGCGTCTATGCCGCATTCCGGCGCGTTCCGGCCAAGGGAGATCTGCGCTCGAACATGCATGCCGCCGGCACCGCCGAGGCAGCAAAGATCACCGACGGGATCCTGGCAATTGCCGAGATGGTCCGCCCGAAACTGATCGAGGACGGCATGTTCCTCGTCGGCCTTGATATCGTCGGCGACAAAGTTTTGGAGATTAACGTTTTCACACCCGGCGGGCTCCCCGATATCGTCGGCATGCACAAGATCGATTTCTGCGAGGAAATCATTGAGGGGTTGGAAAACAAGCTGGTTATCCGCAAGACGTATGCGGGCTCGATTTCCAATCGGGCGCTGGCGACGCTTTGAGCTGTATCGCCTCGCCATTTGTGCTATCGCCTTGCGCCTGAGACGTTTGGAAGTGCCCGTGATCCCCTGGACCCACATTGACACAGCGATAATGCCGGACGGCGGCGGCGAACTGCGGCTGAAGCAGCGCGGGACCGAGTTTTCCATCATGCTCGGGACCATCGAACTGATGAATAGCCGATTGAGCGGCTCTGAGGAAGCGCTGGCGCGGCTATCCTATGAACGGATCCGCAATCACGCGCGACTGCATATCCTGATCGGCGGGCTCGGCATGGGCTTCACGCTCAGGGCTGCATTGACCGAACTTCCTGCCGATGCGCGCGTGACCGTTGGAGAGCTCGTTCCTTCGGTGGTCAAATGGGCGCGGGGGCCGATGTCAGACGTGTTCGGCGGTTGTCTGGATGATGACAGGGTTACCATCCGCGAAGGCGATGTCGGCCGCGTCATCCAGTCCGCGACCGGCGAATATGATGCCATTCTTCTCGATGTCGATAACGGGCCGGAGGGCCTCACCCGCAAGGCCAACGACGATCTCTACAACACCGCTGGCCTTCGCGCTGCCCGCAGGGCGCTGCGACAAAACGGCGTTCTCTCCGTCTGGTCATCGGCTCCAGATGCAGGTTTCACGCGCCGGCTGCGCGACGCCGGCTTCGTCGTGGAAGAACTGAAGGTGCGGGCCAGCACCAAGGGCAGCGGCGCTCGCCACGTCATCTGGATGGCAACAAAGACGGGGAGGTAGTTCGGGCAGGTCAGAGGCCGTCCCGCTCCATCAGCGTGCGGACTTCCTCGAACCGGCGCTTGTTCTCCGGGTTCTTCTCACCGCCAGAATAGCAGGTGCTGGTAAGGCAGAAACGCTGCAGCCCGAACGGTGCCGTGGTTTTAGTGAATTCGCAGGAGATCGTGTCGACCATGTCCTTCTTCTCGACGCCGTCGCGGGTGGAATAGGTCATGCGGGCGCCTGGTGGTTTGAGTTCGGGAAAGGACTGGACGACGCCGGTGTGCAGATTGTCCGTCATCAAAAGGTGTTTCGCCACTTGGACACACAGGTCTTCGACCTTCATCGACTGGGCAGCGGCCGGAGTTGCGGCCAGCGCCAGAACGAGAGCGATTTTTTTCATGGCGCACTCCTGAAATGCGAGCCGGCGGGCCAGCACGAAGTATATAACGACTTGGGCCGCTTTCGGTTCCACTTAAGACTGTACAAAAAAGCGTGCGCCGGATACTTTTATCGGCGATCGAAGTGGCGTAGGCTCAACCTGCGATTGGTTTTTGACGCGTTCTTTCTCGTATCTTGGGAACGCGATTTCTGGTGTGACATTCCCGGTTTTGTAGTCTGAACGATCCACGCTTGAAAGCAGCGTTTGCGGGCATTATCAGGCGGAACCAAGCGCTTTCGTCGTAGTATTTTTGGCCATGTGCAAAGGAAAAGCAGATGACGGATATCAGCGAAGACGACATCAGGACAAGAGCTTACGCGCTCTGGGAAGCAGCCGGCTGCCCGGAAGGTAGTCATGACGAGCATTGGCTCGAGGCACTGCGGCAACTGACGGAGGAAGCCGCTGCAGCCGGCATTCCGACTAAAACTTCCAGGACTTCGAAACTTTCGGTCGTCAAGAACGACCCGGCGATTGAGCCCGCCCCCAAGAAACGGACCAGAACGGTCTGAACCTGTCTTGCGGAGTGCCGGTGGACCGGGGCTCCGCAAGCGGACGACAATGTCGATCGACGCGTCTGGCTGTGAAATACATCCCGGGAGCAGCTCGCTCTCCATTTCGCGCGCCGGTTCAGCAGGACAAATTTTTTTGACGTCCGATGCGCTTTTCTGCGGACATCGACTTCGCTTTGCAACATCATGGGATTGGAGGAGCGGTCCGCGCGGACCGCTTTGCGATCGTAACCGTCGGTACAAGGATTGTAACCTGCGTGAAGATACTTTCGGTGACGTCGGAAATCTTTCCATTGATCAAGACTGGTGGCCTTGCCGATGTAACGGGCTCCTTACCCAAGGCTCTTGCCGGCTATAACTGCTACACGCGCACACTCGTTCCGGGTTATCCTAGGCTGTTTGCCAAGCTCACCGGCGCCCAGCAGGTTCATTTCTTCCCTGATCTGTTCGGTGCCCCTGCCGCCCTTCTGGAGGCCCGCTATGAACAACTCGACCTGTTGATCCTCGATGCACCGGCGCTCTACAACCGCCCCGGTGGCCCTTACCTGGATGAGACCGGCCACGATCACCCGGACAACTGGAAGCGCTTCGCGGTCCTGTCCTACGTGGCATCGGCCATCGCGGGTGGCCTGATCAGGAACTGGTCGCCGGACGTAGTACACACGCATGACTGGCAGACGGCGCTGACGTCGGTCTACATGAAATATTCGAGCGATGCCCGAAGCGTGCCAAGCGTGCTGACCATCCACAATCTGGCTTTTCAGGGCCAGTTCCCCATCTCCGTCGTCAACCAGATCGGCCTGCCGCCTGAGGCCGTTTCGCTCGATTGCCTGGAATATTACGGCGATATCAGCTATCTAAAGGGGGGCATACGCACCGCCACTGCCATTACCACCGTCAGTCCCACCTATGCCCGCGAAGTGATTTCGCCCGAACTGGGCATGGGCATGGCGGGAGCCCTTGGTTCGAGACCGCGGGCACTGACGGGTATCGTCAACGGCATCGACATGGAGATCTGGAACCCCGCGACGGACGCCTATCTGCCCGTCAACTATGACCACAAACGTATAAGGCTGAGGAGCCGGAACCGCGCGAAACTCCTGGAAACATTCCGGCTGGACGACGGCCCTGGACCGATCTTTGCGGCAGTCACCCGGCTGACCTGGCAAAAAGGCGGCGACATGCTGGCCGAGGTAGCCGAGGAAATCTCCTATCTCGGCGGCCGGTTGATCGTGCTCGGCAAGGGCGAGGAACACATCGAAACAGCGCTCCTCGCCGCCGCCGGCCGCCACCCCGATCGCATCGGCGTCCGGATCGGCTATGACGAGGCAACGGCCCATCTCATTCATGGCGGCGCCGACGTCATCATCCAGCCGTCCCGCTTCGAGCCCTGCGGCCTGACCCAGCTTTATGCCCTGCGTTATGGGGCCGTGCCGGTGGTGTCACGCACGGGCGGACTGTCCGAGACGATCATCGATGCCAATGATGCGGCGATCTCGGCCCGGGTGGCGACCGGCTTCCAATTCCATCCGGCGACCCCCGAGAACCTTCGCCTTTCCATTCTTCGCGCCTTCGCGGCCTATCACGATCCGAAGAAATGGGCGCGCCTGCAGAACCAGGGCATGAAGGCGAATTTCTCCTGGGAGCGAAGCGCCGAACAATATGCGACGCTCTATGCCCAGCTCATTCCGGACCGCCCGGCAATGCCAATCGTTTCATCGAGAGCCGCCGAGTAAAAGACACCAATATCGGCCCCGCATTCGGCGTCTGGCGGGATAAGTGCAGTGCCTTCGAAGCGGCCCCTGCGAGGACGGCATGCCTGAGCCAAATCGATAAATGATCGATCCCATTTTCATTGGGCAATGGCAGGTGACAAAGTGCACCGGTAATGCTCTAACTCTCTGAATTGCATGAACATGCATTAGGCGGTATTACTTTAAGGGGGCCGCGCGTGAAGACGGTTTGCGATATCCGGCTGTTTGTGCCGAGGCTTTGGCTGATCGTGGCTGTCATGGTTATCGTCGCAGTCTGTGGCGGCAAATCCGTTCTTGCGCAGACGCCCACTCCAGCTGTATCCGAGCAAAAGATAGATCAGTTGATCAAGCTGCTCGACGATCCGGAAGTCCGGGCCTTGCTGAACAAGAGCGCAGCCACCCCCGCCTCGCCGGCTGCAGAACCAGCTGCGGACATGTCCGCTGAGACGTTCAGCACCTGGGGCAACCGGATCCGCGAGCATCTGCGAAATATCGGGCAGGCCGTCCCGCAGGTTTCCTCCGAATTCATGCGCGCCGCCAGCACCATTGCGGCCGAGATCAATGGCCACGGCCCGTTCGGCGTGTTCCTGCTTTTCCTGACGCTGGTGCTGATCGGTCTCGGAGCGGAATGGCTGTTTCACCGCATTGCCAGCCGCAGCCGCGTCCACACGGCGTTGGCGGCCAGCGAAAGCGTGCTGCATCGGACCGGCCACCACCTGTTTGCCGTTCTGGCGCCACTGGTGGCCTTCAGCCTGGCAAGCCTTGGGCTGTTCATGGCACTGACATGGCCGCCGCTTCTGGAAGCCATCATGCTGCCCTTGCTGCTGGGCGTCATCGCCTGCCGCTTCGTGACCCGTATTGCCCGGTTGCTGCTCGTTGGCCCGCCGTCCGCAAAAAGGCTGGAGGCCCCCCGGGGCCTCCTTGCGATTGATGCCGCCTCCGGCGTCTTCTGGTACAAGCGCATCTTCTGGTTCTCCTGCATCTTTTTTGCCGGCTGGGCGCTCGCCGGTGTGATGACGGCGCTTCATATCGCACCTGCGGTTCGAGGCGTCGTTGTCTATATGTTAGGCCTCGGCCTTTTGCTGGTTGGCATCGAAACCATCTGGAACCGCCCTGCCGCCATTGCACGGCCGCAGGGTCGCGGTGTGATGGAGTGGGCTCTGACGGCCTATCTCTGCCTGTTGTGGGGTCTGTGGGTCGCAGGCGTGATCATCATTCTGTGGCTCGGCATCTATTTACTGATCCTGCCCGGTCTTTTGAAGACGACGACCGCAACGGTACGAAATGCATTCGCCGCCAAGCCTGATGCCCCCGACAACGGAAATCCGGTGTTCGAGGTCCTTGTCGAACGGGGTGCGCGGGCCGGCGTCATCGCGCTTGCCGTCGCGTGGCTCGCCTTCCTGGTCAACAAGCGATCCTCGATGTTCACCGGGGACGGAATGGCCGACCGTCTCATTCAAGGCGTCCTGGTGGGAGCCATCATTCTGCTTGTCGCCGATATTCTCTGGCAGATCGCCAAGGCAGTCATCAACCGTACGATCGACCGAGCACGAATTGCCACCGGCGACGATGCCCATCATGCTCGAAACGCCCGCCTCCTGACATTGTTGCCGATTCTGCGAACCATGCTGGCGATCGTCATAGGATTGATTGCCGTCATGATGGTGCTGTCCGGCCTCGGTGTGCAAATCGGCCCGCTGATAGCCGGCGCCGGCATCTTCGGCGTGGCAATCGGTTTCGGCTCGCAGACACTGGTCAAGGACGTGATCAGCGGCGTGTTCTACATGATGGACGATGCCTTCCGCGTCGGGGAATACATCCAGGCGGGCAGCTACAAGGGGACGGTAGAATCCTTCAGCATCCGCTCCATCAAGCTGCGCCACCACCGCGGCCCGGTATTTACCGTGCCCTTCGGCTCGCTCGGCGCCATCGAGAACATGAGCCGCGACTGGGTGATCGACAAGTTCACCATCTCGGTCAGCTATGACACCGACATCAACAAGGTCCGCAAAATGGTCAAGGGCGTCGGCGCGGCGCTGCTCCAGGACGAGGAGTTCGGACCCTTCATCATCGAAACCGTCAAGATGAAGGGCGTTGAGCAGTTCGGCGACTACGGCATCAGTCTAAGCTTTGCGATGATGACCAAGCCGGGCTACCAGACGATGATCCGCCGGCGTGCATACATGATGATCCGCGAGGTCTTCGTCCAGAACGGCGTCGTCTTTGCGTCGCCGACGGTCCAGGTGGCGGGCGGCGACCAGTCCTCCGCTGCTGCCGCGGCTGCGACGGTCAAAGCTGCGATGGACCAGAAGAAGGTCGAGGGCGGAGCAGGAGGCGAGGGGGCTTGAAGAAGCGTTACTCGTCGTACAGTTCCCGCAACGTTTTCAGCGTCTGCTTGAGAACGCCGCCTGGCACGGAACCGAGGCGCCTGACGAGCCGTTGCTTGTCGAGCGCACGGGACTGTTCCAGCGCGCATCGGCTACAACAATGATTTAACGAAAGAGCGAAGAGCCGCCTGATGGTGATCAGCCGGCTTTCGCATTATCGCGTTCCTAGCGCTGGCGGGCCTTGCGGGCTGCATATCGGCGATCACGTTCCGCCTTGCGTTCGGCTTCGTCAGCCACCACACGGGCAATGCGATCGCGCTCGACCTGTTCGCGCGCTGTTGCGTCAGCCTTGGCTTCGGCCTCGGCCGCCGCGGTCAGGGCAGCCGCATCGGCGAGCTGTCGTTCGTGTTCCTGTTGCTTCAGACGGTCGCGCTCGGCGCGGCGGGCCTCGCGCGCTGCCGCATTTGCCTGCCGTTCGGCAAGCTTGGCAGCCAGCTCCGGATCATCAGCCTTCGGTGCCGTTGCAAACTTCTTCAGAAGCTGCTGCTTGGCTTCGGCCGCAGCTTTGCGCCGATCGGCAAAGCCATTATCGGTTGCGTGTCTCAATCTTCGTCGTCCTTGTTGGTAGATTTATCATTTGACCGGCCTTTGGCCGGCGAGAAGCTCGGGTCGCGAAAACCGCCCACCTGCCGTTTCGCATTTTGAGCTTTCCCAAGATAGAGTGGAAAATGTCAAAAAAACAGATAGGCCACCATCTTTCGTGGCTTATTTTCAGGCGACCGAAGAATAGCATCGATGTGCCGGGCGGGAAAGCAGTGGCAGACAATAGGCGGTGGGCAGTCAGCGCTTGGTTGGTTTCCTTCGCGCCGGAACTTTCACGGGTGTGTTGGCTTCCTTTTCGAGGCGCATTTCGCGCAGTCTGAGCGTTTTTGCCTCACGCTGGGCGGCAACATCGTCGATCTCCGAAATCGTCCGGTTGCGAGCCATGAACTGGGTCTGCGTCCTGCTGAACGCTGATTCCGCCTGGTCGCGGGTTTTCGTTGAATTCTCGGTCACGGTGAATATCCTTTGGCTCTCTCACCTGAATGCCATGAAAAAAGGCCAGGCGATAAGCCTGACCTTCCATTGGGCGTTGCCTCGTCAACGATGCCAGTACATCCGTGGTCACCGGAGAGGCTCGGTCCGATTAGGCAGCCTGGAGCTGGCAAGCGGACATTTTGCCCGACTTGTTGTCGCGTTCCATCTCGTAGCCGATCTTCTGGCCCTCGACGATTTCGCGCATACCGGCCCGCTCGACAGCGGAGATGTGGACGAAAACGTCCGGACCACCGTTGTCAGGCTGAATGAAGCCGAAGCCCTTGGTGGAATTGAACCATTTAACTGTGCCAGTGGTCATAACGAACCCTTTCAATAGCAACATTGTATTCACCACTGTGCGACGCGCAGCGGTCAGTAGTCTCGATTTTTGAAGGGGGAAGTTCGTCAGAGACGCGGCAAGCGCGGGCAGAAACAAATATCGGTCAAACAACTATCGATGAGCGGTATATAGGTTGATCTTTCCGGCTTGTCAACTTTTAGTTTTTTCAATCTGATGTAAACGCCTTTCGATTGTACCGTTTTTTTCTTCCCGTCAGGGCGC
Source organism: Hyphomicrobiales bacterium (assembly GCA_900474095.1). Lineage (GTDB taxonomy): Bacteria > Pseudomonadota > Alphaproteobacteria > Rhizobiales > Rhizobiaceae > Pararhizobium. Next base: position 38,797 of record UCOA01000135.1, read on the forward strand.
GCGGCACATCCCGACCGGCTTTCGCAAACTAATGATCGAACAGTTGCCTTTGACTGTTCATCTTCTGAAGACAATCCGTCCAGCCCTGCATGTCTATCGCCTCTCCCGAAATAGGCACATCTATACCGCCGAAACGAGGCCCGCTTCGGGCAGAAAGGGATCAGATCATGCTCACTCAGATCAAGGGGCTGCACCACGTCACCTCGATGGCCGCAGATGCCCGCACCAACAACCAGTTCTTCACCCACGTGCTCGGCCTGCGCCGGGTCAAGAAGACCGTCAACTTCGATTCGCCCGATGTTTACCACCTCTATTATGGCGACGAGACCGGCGCGCCCGGCACGGTCATGACCTACTTCCCGTTCCCGGACATGGGATCCGGCCGACCGGGCACGGGCGAAGTCGGCACGACCGTCTTTTCGGTACCCGAAGGCTCGCTCGGCTTCTGGAGTGACCGGCTGTCGAAGCGCGGCGTTACCGGCCTGAAGGCGGAAGAGACTTTCGGCGAGAAGCGCCTGAACTTTGCCGGCTCCGATGGCGACGGCTTTGCTCTGGTCGAGGTCAGGGAGGACAACCGTCCGGTCTGGACGGCGAATGGCGTCGGTGAGGATCACGCGATCCGCGGCTTCCACTCCGTAGCCATGCGCCTCCGCGACGAAGGAGCAACCGCTGAACTTCTGAAGTTCATGGGTTATGAAACGTTCGAGGCCGGAGATGGCGTGACCCGGTTCATCATGCCTGGCAGCAATGGCGCCGGCATCGTCGATCTCGAAACCATGCCGAACATCCAGCACGGCCTGCAGGGTGCGGGCTCCGTGCACCATGTGGCTTTTTCGGTCGAAAACCGCGAAAAGCAGCTTGAGGTGCGCAAGGCGCTGATGGATACCGGCTACCGCGTCACGCCGGTGATCGACCGCGACTACTTCTGGGCGATTTATTTCCGCACGCCGGGTGGTGTGCTGTTCGAGATCGCCACCAACGAACCGGGCTTCGACCGCGACGAGGATACCGCGCATCTCGGCGAAGCGCTGAAACTGCCGCAGCAGCACAAGCATCTGAGACCGATCCTCGAACAGCATCTGCAAAAGCTCGAAGGCTAAGGGAGAAACAAAATGGTTGATTATGGCTACGTGCACCGGCTGAAGGCAGGTGCACCCGGAAACCCGATCTTCTTCGTCTTCCATGGGACCGGCGGCGACGAGAGGCAGTTCTTCGAATTCGGCGGCGACCTCCTGCCGGATGCGACCATCGTCTCGCCGCGCGGCGATGTGTCCGAACATGGGGCGGCGCGCTTCTTCCGGCGCACCGGCGAGGGCGTCTACGACATGGCGGACCTTGCCCGGGCGACCGACAAGATGGCGGCGTTCGTCGCCACGCTTGCCAGGGAACACGAGGCTTCAGACGTGATCGGACTTGGCTTTTCGAACGGCGCCAACATCCTTGCCAACCTGCTGATCGAGAAGGACCTGTTCGACAAGGCGATCCTCTTGCATCCGCTCATTCCCTTCAAGCCGAAGGACAATGCAGCGCTCGAGGCCAGGCAGATCCTGATCACCGCCGGCCAGCGCGACCCCATTTGCCCGGCTCCGCTGACGCAGGCCCTTGCGGACTATTTTAAGGCACAGAAGGCGGCCGTGGATATCGAATGGCACACGGGCGGGCATGACATCCGCCCGAACGAGATCGAGGCGATCAAGCGGTTTTTGGGGTGAGGCGGCTAGCTGCGGGTGGGGGTGATCCCTTGCGTATCTGGAAAGTCACCCCACCTCCTCGCCTTGCGCCGACCCACCCCCTTCAAGGGGAGGGTGGAACCGCCGCGAACTTCCCCTTCAATATCCCCGTGCGGCCCCCGCTACAGCCCGGCTGTCAATGGCGCCGTTGTACCGCGCGCCGCCGCCTTCCTCGATTTCGGCCAGGTTCTCGCCGCCCACAAGAATGCCGGCCGCTTGGCCCCAGATCGGCCAACTGGCATCGATCTGCACGTCATGGCCCATTTCCGTCAGCAGCTTCAGCGTATCGGAGGACAGCGCATAGGGCTCCATATAGACCTTGTCCGGCAGCCACTGGTGATGGATGCGCGGGGCGTCGATGGCTTCCTGGATACTCATGCCGTGGTCGATGACATTGATGATCGATTCCAGCGTGATGGTGATGATGCGGGCACCGCCGGGGCTGCCGATGACCATGAAGGGCTTGTCATCCTTGGAGATGATGGTCGGGCTCATCGACGACAGTGGTGTCTTCTTCGGTGCGATGGCGTTCGCCTCGCCCTGCACCAGGCCGTAAAGATTGGGTGAGCCCGGCTTGGAGGTGAAATCGTCCATCTCGTTGTTGAGAAGAATGCCGGTTCCGGCTGCGACGACGCCGGCGCCGAAGGAGCCGTTCAGCGTGTAGGTGACGGCAACAGCATTGCCGTCCTTGTCGATGATCGAATAATGCGTCGTCTCGGTGCTTTCCCCCATGCCCTTCGGCATCAGGTCCTGTGAGATGCCGGCCTTGAATGGGTTGATCCTGGCGCGAATGTCCTTGGCATAGGCCTTGTCCAGCAGCTTTTCGACGGGGTTTTTGATAAAATCTGGATCGCCGAGCGCGGAGTTTCGGTCGACATAGGCATGGCGCATGGCCTCGATCATCGCATGCACCGTCTGCGCCGAGCCATAGCCCGTGTAGGCGATCGGGTAGCCTTCCAAAACGTTGAGGATTTCACAAATGATGACGCCGCCCGAGCTCGGCGGCGGCGAAGAGACGATGTGGTAGCCGCGATAATCGCATTCGACCGGCTTCAGTTCGCGCACCGTATATTGCTCGAAATCAGCCTTGGCGAGAATACCGCCGGTCGCCGCGCTCGCCTTGACGATGTTGTCGGCGATGGCGCCCTTGTAGAAGGCATCCGGACCTTTCTCCGAGATGCTCGTCAGGCTCGCCGCAAGATCCTGCTGCACCAGCTTTTCGCCGATCTCGAAGGGCTTGCCGTCGGGTTTGAGGAAGATCGCGGCGGCCGCCTTGTCCTTTGACAGTTTCTTCGCGCCATTGGCGAGCGAGGCGACATCGCCCTGTTCGAGCACGAAGCCCTCCTTGGCGAAGCGGACCGCCGGGGCCAGAAGTTCGGCACGAGACAGCGTGCCGTAGCGCTCGCGCGCCATCTCGAAGCCCTTGACGGAGCCCGGCACGCCGACGGCGAGATATCCGTTGGTACTGACGCCTTTGACGATCTCGCCCTTGTCGTCGAGATACATGGTCTTGGTTGCAGCGAGCGGCGCGCGTTCGCGGAAATCGAGGAAAGTCGTCTTGCCGCCCTTCAGCCGAATGGTCATGAAACCGCCGCCGCCGATATTGCCGGCGGTCGGGTAGACGACGGCAAGAGCGTACCCGACGGCAACGGCGGCATCGACCGCATTGCCGCCCTGCTTCAGGATCTCGACGCCGACATCGGAGGCGAGGTGCTGGGCGGTAACGACCATGCCATTTTCGGACTTGACCGGCTCGGGCGAAGCGGCCAGCGCCGCCGAAAGAGTGATGGACAGGGCTAGAGCAATGGAGGCGACGGTACGGGGTACAGGCAGCATGATGTTCTCCCGGTTCCAGATGAAGCATCTTCGCCGAGATCTGGCGGCAATACCACCTGTTTGACGACAGAATTGCCATGACATGCGAGAGAGCGGTTCCGGGTTTACTCAACCCTTGAGGAAGGAGGGCCGGAGCGAAGCGACGGGGGGTCGGTAACGGTTAAACTCATTGACAGGCCGGGGAAATCGCGCCGGGTGGGATTTTCAGCGATACTGGTCTTCGGCGCGACGCGGTCGGGAGCCGCTGCGTCGGCACGAGATTGCTGCTAAACAGATGTGAGTTCTCAAGCTCGATATCTTATCGCGATGGGGAATTCAGGAGCGCTGATGCTACAATCCGATACTAACAGACCGAAGCTCCTTTCTGTGCCCGACGCGCTAACGATTGCCCGTATTGTCAGGGTCAACCACGCTGGTGAGTTCGGTGCGATCCGGATCTATTCGGCACAAATTCTGGTATCCGGTTGGTTCTGGCCGGATTGCGTACCGGCTTTATCTGAAATGCTTGAGGATGAACGGCGCCATTGCGCTCTTTTTCGCGAGGCCATGCCGATCCGAAAATCGCGACCTTGCCGTGTCATGCGGTTCTGGAGCTACGGCGGCTGGCTACTTGGTTTTCTGACAGCGCTTGTCGGTCGCCAGGGCATATGGGCCTGCACAGCTGCCGTAGAAGCTGCGGTGCATCGTCACCTCGATGATCAGTTGTATTTTCTCAAAGGGCGCGATCCTGAATTGAGCGGCATAGTCCTCTCGATTCGTGAAGAAGAGATCGCCCATCTGCGTTACGCGGAGGAACGACTGGTATCCCCGAATGCTGTACATCGTTCGTTACGGTTTGCAATTTCTGCGGCGACGGACAGCCTAATCTGGCTGTCTACCTGGGGAGATTCGACCCGAATGGCGCGGGTTCTGAGAGCGAGCAGAAGGTAACATCGGTCCTCGCTGACGATGGGAGTGTCTGGGAGGCCACCGCCCTTCTTGAAGTGGTGCACCCGATGTAATACCTTAATTTGGACAATCCTTACCGAGGTCCACGATGAGCGCGACATTGACGACGAAAGGTCAGGTGACCATTCCGAAACCAGTGCGGGATTTCCTTGGCATCGTACCGGGAACACGGGTGGATTTTCAGCGGGCTGCGGACGGCACCGTGATTTTGACGCGGGCAGATGAACAACGACCGGCAAGCCGCTTCAGCAAGCTGCGCGGGCATGCCGGAAAAGGGCTGAGCACCGACGCCATCATGGCGCTGACGCGCGGTGACGAGTGACCCTCGGACACGAACGTGCTGCTCGTCGTGGTGACGGACGATCCGAACTGGGCAGACTGGTCGGTCGAACAACTGGAAGCGGCAGCATTGCACGGCCCGCTTCTGATCAGTGACGTCGTCTATGCCGAGCTTGCGGTGCGCTATGAGCGGATAGAACGGCTGGAAGCCTTTCTCGCCGAGGCTGGTCTTGACATGGCCGCCATGCCGCGATCGGCGCCCTTTCTTGCCGGAAAGGTAAGTATCGCAAGGCGGGCGGTTCGCGCGCCGGCGTCCTGCCGGACTTCTTCATCGGCGCGCCAATGCCGCCGTCAATCAACTGAACCTGCTGACACGCGATACGGCGCGCTATCGGACCTATTTTCCGACGGTCAAGCTGTTTACACCCGACCGGTAGGCTGTCGGGATAACCCAGCAGCAACAAAGGCTCGTGTCGTTTCTGGTCAGCTTTCACATGGTGATGTTCCCTGTGATCGATCTTGGAAACGAAAACGTCCTTCGTCATTCCTGTTACTGTCACAAGATGCCAGCCACGGCGCGTCTGCGCCGTGAAAAGAGCCCTTTCCGTTCACCGTCCTTATTGGTCAGATCATGCCGGCTTCCGCCGCTATGGGTTTCTCTTTCGGCTTGTAGCCGAAGGAGCGCAGGGCGACGTAGAAGACCGGGGTCAGGAACAGGCCGAGGATGGTGACGCCGAGCATTCCGGAGAAGACGGCGGTGCCGAGCGACTGGCGCATTTCGGCGCCCGGACCCGTGGCGATCATCAACGGCACGACACCGAGAATGAAGGCAAAGGCGGTCATCAGGATCGGCCGCAGCCTGAGCCGGCTCGCCTCGATCGCGGCATTGACGGGGTTCATTCCGTCGTCCTGCGCTTGCCGCGCGAACTCGACGATGAGGATCGCGTTCTTCGCCGCAAGGCCGATCAGCACGATCAAGCCGATCTGCGTCAGGATGTTGTTGTCCAAGCCCCTCAGATGCACGCCGACCAATGCCGCAAGCACGGCCATCGGCACGACGAGGATGATCGCCAGCGGCAGGATCCAGCTTTCATACTGGGCCGACAGCGCCAGAAACACAAAGATGACCGACAGCGCGAAAATGAAGATCGCCGTATTACCGGTGTTGCGCTCCTGGAAGGCGAGATCCGTCCATTCGAAGCCCATGCCGGGCGGCAGGATTTGAGCGGCCAGCGCCTCCATCTTGTCGAGCGCGGTGCCCGTCGAGACGCCAGGGGCAGGATTGCCCTGTAAGGGCACGGACACGTACATGTCGTAGCGCTGGACGAGTGCTGGGCCGGTCGTATCCCGGATGTCGACGAGCGTTCCAAGCGGCACGAGGGCGCCCGTGGCAGAGCGGACCTTGAGATTGAGAATGTCTTCGCGCTCCAGCCGGTATTGCTGGTCGGCCTGCGCACGCACCTGATAGACGCGGCCGAAGGCATTGAAGTCATTGACATAGGACGTTCCGAGGTTGATCGACAGCGTCTCGAAGATGTTGGGGATCGGCACATTCAGCGCCCGTGCCTTGTCGCGGTCGACCGCCAGGAAATATTGCGGGCTGGAGGCGGAGAAGGTGGTGAAGACGCCCGTCAGCCCTTCCGTCTGGCTGGCGGCACCCATCATTTGATAGGCAAGCCCGAGCGCGCGGCGCATGTCAGAGCTTTCACGATCGACGATCTGCATCTTGAATCCACCGGAATTGCCAATACCTCGGATCGACGGCGGCGGAACGGCAATGATGAAGGCTTCCTGGATGGCCTGCATCGTGCCGTAGAGCTGGCCGATGATCTGGTCGGCGCTCTGCCCGTGCTTCAGGCGCTCCTCAAAGGATGCGAAGGGTGTGAAGATGACGCCGGAATTCGAGGCGTTGGTGAAGGTTGCGCCGTTGAAACCGGCAAATGAAACCGCGTCCTTGATGCCCGGCACCTTGCGGATCATCTCGGTCGCCTTCTTTACCACCGCGTCCGTGCGGGCAAGCGAGGCGCCGTCGGGCAATTGCACGACGACGATCGCATAGCCCTGGTCCATCGTCGGCACGAAGCCACGCGGCACGATCTGGGCCATATACCAGGTGCCCGCGAGCAATCCGAAAAAGACGATCAGACTGGCGCCGAGCGCAATCTTCGTCGAGACGAGATGGCGAACCGCCCAGGAATATCCGTGGGTCATCCGTTCGAAACCGGTGTTGAAGCCGTTGGCAAGGCCGCGGCCGACGCGCGTGAACGGGTTGCGTGTTTCGTGATGTTCCCGATGCGGACGCAGGATCAGTGCCGCGAGTGCCGGCGAGAGCGTCAGTGAGTTGAGTGCCGAGATCGCGGTCGCCACCGAAATGGTGACAGCGAACTGCAGATAAAACTGCCCGGAAATGCCCGGAATGAAGGCCGTTGGCACGAAGACGGCGATCAAAACGAGCGAGATTGCGATAACGGCGGTGCCGACCTCGTCCATCGTGACATGCGCTGCCTGCTTGGGTGTCATGCCTTTGGCCAGGTTGCGCTCCACGTTTTCGACGACGACGATCGCGTCGTCGACGACGATGCCGATCGCCAGCACCAGGCCGAACAGCGTCAGCATGTTAAGCGAGAAACCGAAGGCCAACAGCAGCGCGAAGGTACCGATCAGGGACACAGGAATGGCTATGATCGGGATCAGTGCCGTCCGCCAGGACTGCAGGAAGACGAGCACCACGATGGCAACGAGAATGGCGGCCTCGAGAATGGTCTTGTATACCTCGTTGATCGATTCCGAGATGAATTCCGTCGGGTTGTAAACGATGGTGTATTCGAGGCCCGGCGGGAAATCCTTGGAAAGCCTTTCCATCGTCGCCTTGATTTCCTCGGCAGCGTCGAGTGCATTCGTGCCCGGTCTCGAGAAGATGCCCATGGCGACGGCGGCCTTGCCATTCAGGTAGCTGTTAGTGACATAGTCCTTGGCGCCGAGTTCAATCCGGGCGACGTCCTGCAGCTGCACGAGACGGCCGCTCTCCGTCGCCTTGACGATGACATAGCGGAACTGGCGCGCATCGCTGAAGCGACCCTCGGTCGTCACCGTATATTGGAAAGCATTCGTCCCGGCAGTCGGCGGCCCGCCGATGGAACCGCCAGAAACCTGAACGTTCTGGTCGCGCAGCGCCTGCACGACGTCGCCGGAGGTCATGCCGTAGGAGGCGAGCTTTTCCGGATCGAGCCATATGCGCAGCGCAAACTCGCGCTCGCCGAACAGGATAACGTCGCCGACGCCGTCAAGACGCACCAACAGGTCTCGGGCGCGGGTACGGGCATAGTTTGAGACATAGAGCTGGTCGTAGCGGTCGTTCGGCGACAGCAGATGCACGACCATCATCAGGTCGGGCGAGCTTTTCGCCGTGGTGACGCCGATGCGGCGAACTTCTTCCGGAAGCCTTGGTTCTGCGATTGAGACGCGGTTCTGGACCAAAACCTGCGCCTTGTCGAGGTCGGTGCCGAGCTTGAAGGTGACGGTCAGCGCCATCGAACCGTCTGCGGTTGAATAGGAAGACATGTAGAGCATGTCCTCGACGCCGTTGATTTCCTGTTCGAGTGGGGTCGAGACCGTGTTGGCGATCGTCTCGGCGTCGGCACCGGGATAGGCAGTTCGGATGACAATGGTCGGCGGAGCTATTTCCGGATACTGGGCAACCGGAAGCTGGAAATAGGCGATACCGCCGACGATCAGAAGCACGATCGACAGAACCGACGCGAAAATCGGCCGGTCCACGAAGAAATGGGCAAATTTCATTGGCCGTTCTCCGTTGCGGCGGCTTCGGGCGGCAAAGTGATCATTTTCGGATCGACGACCACGCCGGGTCTGAGCCGGGTCAGCCCGTTGACGACGATGGTCTCGTCGCCGGTCATGCCCTCGCGAATGACGCGGTAACCGTAGAGCCTCGGTCCGAGCCGTACCGGTTTCGTCGTAAAGCTGCCGTCGCCGGCAACGACATAGACGACACGCTGGTCCTGGTCGGAGCCGATGGCTTGGTCGGGAATGAGGATGCCCTTGTAGGTGTTGGAAGCGCTGACTTCGACGCGGCCGAAAAGACCGGGCTGCAGCACGAAATTCGGATTGTCGAAGCGGGCGCGCACCCGCATCGTGCCGGTTTCCTGGTCGACGCGGTTTTCGGCGAAATCGAGCTTGCCCTTGAAGGGTTTCTCCGTGGAATCGGCGATGGTCACATAGACGTCGAGCGACCCGCCGCCCTCCTGCAGGTTGCTGCCGTGCTCGCGCGCCTGGCGAGCGTAATTGAGCAAGCGGCGTTCATCAACATCGAAATAGAAGTCTATGGGATCGAGCGAGACGATCGTCGTCAGCGCAGTTTGGTCGGCCTGCACGAGATTGCCGACCGAAACCAGGCGCCGGTCGATACGACCGGCCAGCGGTGCAATGATCTTGGTATATTCGAGGTCGAGCTGAGCCCTGGCGAGGCTTGCCTCCGCGCCGCGCAGATTGGCCTGCGCCGACCGGAGCTCGCGACGGCGGTCGTCAAGGGTGGATACCGGAAGCGTTCCCTTCTGGACGAGTGATTCCGTGCGTGTGAATTCCGCTTCGGCGAAGACGAGCGTGGATTTCGCAACTTCAAGGGATGAGGTGGCGACGTCGAGCGTCGTCTGAAACGGTCGCTGGTCGATCACGAAAAGCTGATCGCCCTTCTTCACCATGGCGCCGTCGGTGAAACCCACCTCATTGAGATAACCGCCGATCCGCGACCGGACCGTCACTTCATCGACGGCTTCGAAGCGGCCGATGAACTCATCGACGTCGACGACATCGCGAACGACCGGCTTGGCCACCGTGACAGCCGGCTTCTGTTGTTCCTGAGCTGAAGACGGGGTTGCGGACAGAGCCGTGGAGAAAAGGAGAATCGCCGGAACCAGCCAGTTTCGCAGCATGTGTAAGCCCTCTCAAAGCGCATGAAACGTATCGTTTCCGTGCGGGCGCACGGGTCGGTTGGTCGCGAGAGCAGGAGGTCGAGCCTTGCCGGATTTCAATATTTTGTGGGCAGTCAGGACAGGGGATTGACCAATCTGCGGTATTTCGAACTCTGAAAAAAACTCAGTTTTTTAATGCCATTTCAGCCGGTTAGGCCGATCTGGCGAGGTTCCATTCCCGGTGGGCAGCTTACATTATTCGGATACAGTGTCACCCCAAAAAAACCATCGTTTCACAGAACGCCTTATTTAAGTTTCGGCTGCTTTTCGTCGCTCCGCCGCACAAAAATAAACCGGAGGTTCGATCCCACTGATCGATGATCCAGGCGGCGAAAAAGCCGAAGTCGCTGAAGAAGGGGTCTGTCGCTGTCGGGCAGAGCGCGGCTGCGTTGACGGTGATCGAGCCACCGCGCAGTGGCGGCATATATTAGCCCCCCAGCTGTCCCGCGTGTGCCCGTCGTCGACCGGCTTTCTCGCGAATTTGCAGCGTGGCAGGGCGGAACGTAAAAAGAAATCCGAGATCGAGGCTTGCCTTTCGGGCAGTCGCTACCCACATCCGCGCCTCCAGCCTCCTCGTCCAGCTTCATGGACGCTTCCAATGCATGTCTTTCGAACACGCGGCTTGCTTAAATCCGTTTTGGATTGAGAGGCTGTGCGCTAAATATGCAAATGCCCGGGATTCAGGACTATCGACATGAACGCACATGATATCGGCGAAATCTCCGCCTGGCTGACCACCCAAGGCATCAAGGGCACGGACGAGATGGATATCGTCAACGGCTTCTGCGAGCGCGCGAGCGCGGCGGGG
>UCOA01000191.1 GCA_900474095.1 Hyphomicrobiales bacterium
ATCAACCCATCTTCTCTTCCGGGGTGTCCGCGTCCGGGGTTTCGATGAGGCGGGCGTATTCCTTCTCCGGCAGACCATAGCAGCCGCCGGCGATCTCCTCGAGCTGTTCCCGGTCAACGATGCGAATATTTCCCCGCGTCGCCTTGATGGCGTGCAGACCCTCGAGAATATGAAGCTGGTCGGTGACGCCCGAGCGCCGGACGCCGAGCATCAGCGAGAGAAATTCATGGGTCAGCGGCAGGTCGTCGCCGTCGAGGCGGTCATGGCACATCAACAGCCAGCGGGCGAGCCGCTCGTGCATGCTGTAGCGGGCGTTCGCCAGCGCCGAATGGGCGAGCTGCACCTCACAGCAGTGGACATAGCGCAAAAGCAGGTCCCGGACCGACGGATGCTCGTCGCAGATCGCCCGAAGCGTGTGAACCGGAACCTTGATCGCGGTGCCGGCCGTCTGCATGAACGTCTGGTGCATGCTCGTTTCCGTCATCAGCAGCACGTGGTAGCCGGTCATGCCCTCGCGACCGACATGACCAACCTCGACGGTTTCGCCGTCGGAGGATTCAGCAACGACGGAGGCCAGTCCGCTTTCGATGAAACAGACAAACAACGTCGGCTGATTGGCTTCGACCAGCACTTGCCTAAGGGGCAAGTTCAGCTTCTCGATGTGCCGGCTCAGCACCATAAACGCCGTCGGTGGCAGCGCCTTGAGCAGTCTGTTTTTCACTTCACATTGGGTAATCATGAACATCGGAGGCTCCAATCAATTGGAGCCCGGTTGCACACCAAACGCCACTGGAAGAGGTAAGGCGGATTTATCGGACAAGCAGCACGGGGCGCCATATTCCCGCAGGCTTCTGTACGGTTTCGACAATTCGGCTGGGCGCTAAGGGCGCCGGTTGACGGCCTTCGGCGTCGAGGGAGATCAGACGGGATGCGCCAGCCCAGAGTGGGTGGTGGCGGGCGCTCAACACGACAGGTGTTCAGTCTGCGCCCGTTTGAGCGAATAGGAAAGAAATCATTTCAAAGGGCTGCTTTTACAATCGTTTTGTCTGGAAACGTACGAATGATGAAAGGCCGTTGAAAGCGCGCCGGTTGAGAATAGACTTCACCAAAAGGACAGTTTGGCAGATCGGATAACCTTACGCGAAGAGGGACCGCTAATGACACTGACCGCCTGCGCAGACTTCGCTTCGATCACTTCGCCGGACCGCTCGACCTTACAAGTCGTGCTTGCTACGTGGTGTGAGGAGAGGAACCTGCCGATGTCTGATCCCACAGCCCGAGGTGGCTGCCTCGGAACTGCTCGATCTGTACGATTTCGGTATCGCAGCACCCGACACTCTGTTGGAACTGATACGCACGATCTAGTGCCGACATCCTTCGACCGGCTGCCATCCACCACCCCGGAGGTACGCTTTTGAAACATGTCTACGTCTTCCAGAATGCCCCTATGTGCGGCGAGGAACTCGCCATGCTGCAGGGAACGCTAAAACGATGGTGTGATGAGCAGCACGTCGATCTTTCCTCGCCGCAGGCGGAGCGGGCTGCGGTCGAACTGATCGACTGGTTCCAATTTGGCCTGAAACATTCAGATCAACTGATCGAGATGCTGCGCCGAAACTCGCCGTGACATGGCTGCTCGTTGGATGCCGGTCGGGCAGAATTGATCGCTTCGGAACTGCCTGAACTGAGCGGTTAAAGCTGGCGACGTGCGCTCCACCGACCCTCAAGCAGCAAGGCTGAATCCCGCCTGGCAACAAACATGGCAACAAATTCGACACGCCAAGCCTCCGGTACCTGGCTGGCTGACGTCGCCCTTTTGTTATCGCAACCGTTTGCCGTTCGATGCAAAATACCGTCTCCTGAACGCGGGAATGGTAAGAGAGAGCCGCTCGTCCCTTGTGAAGTCCGGTCCTTCTCTTTGTTCGACAACGAGGGTCTGACCGTTTTCCAGCTGGCAATAAAGGAAACGCGTGCCGCCGAGATATTCTGCGAAATCCACCTTTGCAGCAATCTCACCGGCGCCGGGTTCGGTGACGACGAGATGTTCTGGTCGCATTCCAACGGTCAGCTTATCCCCGGGCTCTAGGCTCTTATCGGATATGGCGGCGTCCATCGTTGCTCCCGAAAACCTCAGCTTTCCGTCACCCAGCCATTCTGCATCGAGGAAGTTCATGCGCGGTGAGCCGATAAAGCCGGCGACAAAGATATTGGCCGGATCTTCGTAGACTTCGCGAGGGCTGCCCGTTTGCTCGATATTGCCGTCCCGCAGCACGACGATCTTGTCGGCCAGGGTCATCGCCTCGGTCTGATCATGCGTGACGTAGATCATCGTATTGCCGAGTTCGCGATGCAGGCGGGCGATCTCGATTCGCATCGACACGCGCAGTTCCGCATCGAGATTGGAAAGAGGCTCGTCGAACAGAAAAACGTCCGGCTTTCTGACGATCGCCCTGCCGATCGCCACCCGCTGCCGCTGGCCGCCGGACAACTGACCCGGCCGCCGATCGAGTAGATGGTCGATCTTGAGGATCGCTGATGCGGCGGCAACCCGCGCACCAATTTCGGCGCCATCAGTGTGTGCCATCCTGAGCCCGAAGCCCAGATTGTCGCGCACACTCATATGCGGATAGAGCGCATAGGACTGGAAGACCATGGCGATGCCGCGCTCGGAGGGGTCGAGATCGGTGACATCCCTTCCCTTGATGACGACCTCGCCGTCCGTGATCTCCTCGAGCCCCGCGATCATGCGAAGCAACGTGGATTTTCCGCAGCCGGATGGGCCGACGAAAACGACGAACTCGCCGTCCTTTACCGTGAGATCGATGCCATGGATTACCTGAAGGCTGCCATAGCTCTTGCGCACATCCTTCAGCGCAACGCTCGTGTTGTTCATCCCGCTCGCCACGCCTATTTGTCCGACTGCACCCAGACGAGCATTTCGCCTGGCGTGCGATTGTCCCAGAGGTGGTAAGGCACGAAGCGCGCCGTCGCAGGCTCTCGCCTGGCTGGCTCGGAGCGATAGAGCGATCTGCCCCAACCGCCCGTATCCTCACGCTCGACGGGCAGGTCGACCGCGACCGCACCATTCAGTTCCGACAAGACCGTGGTTTTGCCGGGCGGCAGGTTGGATGGAAGGATAATGGTATTGAGATCTTCGCCATTGTCGGTGGTCTCCACGCAATAGACGAGCGGTCCACGCATCAACGCCGCACGGCCGGCATCCTGCCGAACCTTCGGGTTGGCAAATTGCGGACGCAGCGCAAGCGGCAAATAGAGGGCCACCCTGTCGCCATCGCTCCAGTCCCGCTCGATGCGGGCATAGCCGTCGCGCACGCAAGCCGAAAGGTCGAGCATCACGCCGTTAACGCTCAGCGTCGCACCTTTCGCCCATGCCGGGATGCGCAGCGACAGCGCAAACCGCGCCGGTGAGGCCAGTGTTGAGGTGAAGGCAACCGCACCGTCCCATGGGTAGTTGGTCGCCTGTGTGAGTTCCACATCGACGCCACTTGCAAGTTTCAGTCGCACCTTGCTTTCCCCGTAGAGGTGGACCGCGATTTCGTCTTCGGCGACAGCATACATATAGGAGCCGATCGAGGTGACGAGACGTGCAATGTTTGGCGGGCAGCATGGGCAGTGATGCCATTTCCAGCGATGGTGCTTGCCGGTGCTTTCCAGTGGATTGTCGTAAAAGAAGGTCTTGCCGTCGATCGCGAGGCCGGGCAGCGCGCCGTTATAAAGCGCCTGTTCCATGATATCGGCATAGCGACGGTCTGGCCCGCGGCCCAGCATGCGACTGGCCCAGAAGACGAGGCCCACGGACGCGCAGGTTTCGGCATAGGCGGTGTCGTTCGGCAGGTCAAAATAGTCGGTGAAGCCTTCATTCGCAGCCGCAGGCCCGATACCGCCGGTGATGTACATCTGCTTGGTGGTGAGATCGTCCCACAGGGTCTCGAGCGCCGCCGTCAGGCTGTCATCCTTGTATTCAGTGGCGATGTCGGCCATTCCCGAATAGAGATACATGGCGCGCACGGCATGACCGACGACCTTTTTCTGTTCGCGCACCGGCTGGTGCGCCTG
>UCOA01000224.1 GCA_900474095.1 Hyphomicrobiales bacterium
CCAGCCGCAGGAGCGGCGGCAGTGGCCTCGTCGGCCGTAAGCATCCGCGTATTGACGTCGAACCGTCGGGCAACCTCGCGCCACTTGTCCCATTCGGCGAGCTGCTTTTGATCGGCTGTCGCATAGATAAGCCCGCAACGGCGAAAGCCAAGGTCATGCCCGATCTCTTTGGTGAGATCTTCCCACAGCCGTAGCGCCAGATTGGCAAGCGGCAACTCACGTGCGTCGCGGTTCTGCCGACGGCACCAGCCCCAGTTCCGGCTCGACTGTTCGCAGCCGACATAGCCCTTTTCGATAAGCGCCACCGACAGGCCGCGCCGTGCCAGGAAATAGGCCGCGCTGGCGCCGACAATCCCGCCGCCGACTACCACGACGTCTGCTGACTTGGGTAGGGTTTCATCGCTGCTGATGTGGTGGATTAACGGGGACATGGGGCCGCCTCGGAGTCAATGATAGCTGGCAGTATCGCGAAAGGGTGCCGTAGAATGCACTGACTGCAGCGGCATTTCGGCATTTTGCACCGAATATCGTCGGCATTCGGCAAGGAACGCGAAAAATGCCCGCGACACCGATCCTCGCCATGGCGGCAAGGGAAGCCGCGGGGCGCGAACAGGCGTGGACGCGGTTCGCTGTTAAAGAGCGCCTGAAGGCGGCGCTGCGACAGCGGCCTTGACCAGCGCCCTGGCGTCGTCGCTATCCCAGGCGGCCGGCCCGTTCATCGACGAGATCAGGCAGCCCCTTTCATCCATCAGCAGCGTGACCGGCAAGCCGAAGGCGAGACCTTCCTTCTTCAGCGCATTGAACACGCCCATGGAGGCGTCCCGATAGTAGCCAAGCTCGTGCACGCCGGTCTCGTTCAAAAACGCCTTCGGCTTCTCATCGTCGCCGATATCGATATTGACGGCCACCACTTCGAACGTGTCGCTGCCTTCGGCCTTCTGCAGGGCGTTCAACGCCGGCATTTCCTCGCGGCAGGGCACGCACCAGGTCGCCCAGAGGTTGAGGAGAACGGTCTTGCCGGCAAAATCGGCGAGCGTCAGGTCTTTTCCATCCTTGCCCTTGAAGTTTAATCCGGCGAGGGGGCGCGGCTCGCTGACCGGCGCCATGGCCGCGACCTGGCCTTTCAGGAAGGGCGTGATCGCCGCGACCTGATCTTTTGACGCCTCGCAGGCCTTTACATCGGCGGTTTCCACCGCCGCGCCATTGCCAGACCCGCTTTCCCTGACGTATACCGCTGCCGCACCGGCGATCAGGCCTCCAAGGGCAGCGATCATCACCAGTCTGGCGGCAGGAAGGCGTTTGCGTCGGTCTGTCACTTCATTTTCCAAACGGATCATTCTCCAGGGCGGGCATTCTTCATGGGCGACGGCACTTCCGACACGAAATCCTCCAACCAGATGTGGGGCGGTCGCTTCGCGCAAGGGCCGGCGGCGATCATGGAGGAGATAAATGCCTCGATCGGCTTCGACAAGAAGCTTTTCGCTCAGGATATCCGCGGCTCAATGGCGCATGCGACCATGCTTGCGCATCAAGGCATCATTTCGGTCGAGGATAAAGACAAGATCGTTCACGGTCTCGACACGATCCTGTCAGAGATCGAAAGCGGCCAGTTCGAATTCTCCCGCCGGCTCGAAGACATCCATATGAATGTCGAGGCGCGGCTCAGCGACCTGATCGGCCCCGCAGCGGGACGCCTGCACACCGCCCGCTCGCGCAACGACCAGGTGGCGCTCGATTTCCGCCTCTGGGTGAAGGAAGAGCTGCAGAAGTGCGAGAAGATGCTGACGGACCTGATCGCCGCCTTCCTTGATCGCGCCGAACAGCATGCCGAAACGGTGATGCCTGGATTCACCCACCTGCAGACTGCGCAGCCCGTCACCTTCGGCCATCACTGCATGGCCTATGTCGAGATGTTCGGCCGCGATCGCTCGCGCGTGCGCCACGCCATCGAGCACATGGACGAAAGCCCGATCGGTGCGGCGGCGCTTGCCGGCACCGGCTTTCCGATCGACCGCCATATGACGGCCAAGGCTCTCGGCTTCCGCGAGCCGACCCGCAACTCGATCGATACCGTCTCCGACCGTGACTTCGCGCTGGAATTCCTGTCGATCGCCTCGATCTGCGCCGTGCACCTGTCGCGGCTGGCCGAAGAGATCGTCATCTGGTCGACGCCGCAATTCGGCTTCGTGCGCCTGTCGGACGCGTTTTCCACCGGCTCCTCGATCATGCCGCAGAAGAAGAACCCGGATGCCGCCGAACTGGTGCGCGCCAAGACCGGTCGAATCAACGGATCGCTGGTCGCACTGCTCACCGTCATGAAGGGCCTGCCGCTCGCCTATTCCAAGGACATGCAAGAGGACAAGGAACAGGTCTTCGATTCGGCCGAAAGCCTGGAACTCGCCATTGCCGCGATGACCGGCATGGTGCGCGACCTGGACGTTCGCACTGAGCGCATGAAGGCTGCAGCCGGCTCCGGTTATTCCACCGCGACCGACCTTGCCGATTGGCTGGTGCGCGAGGCGGGCCTGCCCTTCCGCGACGCCCACCATGTGACCGGCCGGGCCGTGGCGCTTGCCGAACAGAAGGCGTGCGAGCTTGCCGAGCTTTCGCTTAAGGACCTGCAGGCAATCCATGCGGATATCACCGACAAGGTGTTCGACGTGCTGACGGTCGAAGCCTCGGTCGCCAGCCGCACGTCATTCGGCGGCACGGCGCCGAGCGAAGTGAGGAAGCAGATCGCCTGGTGGCGGGCGCGCAATTGAGGTCAAGATTCAGGGTGCACAAGGCTCTGAAAACTCGATATGAGTTTTGACAAATTTGCAAAGCGCCCGGCTTGGAAGAAATCAATGCATCTGCGAAAAACCACTTATCTGCTTGCAGCGCTCTCTATCGCCGGCCTGACCCTTTCCGGCTGCGGCCGAAAGGGCGATCTCGATCGTCCGGGCTCGACCGCGCCGATCAACACGAAGGCGGCACCGGGCACCGTCGACAAGAACGATGAGGTCCAAGACAGGCCCTTCCTTCTCGACCCTCTCCTTTAACAGGGCACTCCCTTGAACCATTTTCAGTATCGCGACGGCATCCTTTTTGCGGAAGACGTCTCCGTCATCGACATCGCCAAGGCGGTCGGCACGCCGTTCTATTGCTATTCCACCGCGACGCTGGAGCGGCACTATTCGGTCTTCTCCAAGGCCTTTGCCGACATCGACGCCATGGTCTGCTATGCCATGAAGGCCAATTCCAACCAGGCGGTCCTGAAGACGCTCGGCCGGCTCGGCGCCGGTGTCGACGTGGTTTCAGGCGGCGAGCTACGCCGTGCGCTGGCGGCCGGCATTCCGGCGAACCGCATCATGTTCTCCGGGGTCGGCAAGACCGCGGGGGAAATGGACCTCGCGCTCGAGGCGGGGATCTATTGCTTCAACGTCGAATCCGAGCCGGAGCTCGAAATCCTCAACGCTCGCGCCGTCAGGCTCGGCAAGCAGGCGCATGTGTCCTTCCGCATCAATCCGGACGTCGATGCAAAGACCCATGCCAAGATCTCGACCGGCAAGAAGGAAAACAAGTTCGGCATCTCGTGGGAACGAGCCCGCGCCGTCTACGCCCATGCCGCGACTCTGCCGGGCATCAAGCTCACCGGCATTGACATGCATATCGGCAGCCAGATCACCGAGCTGCAGCCGTTCGAGGATGCCTTCAAGCTGCTGCGGGAACTGGTCGACACGCTGCGCGCCGACGGCCATACGATTGATCACGTCGATGTCGGCGGCGGGCTCGGCGTTCCCTACAAAGAAGACAACAATCCGCCTCCGCTGCCTGACGCCTATGCCAACATCGTCAAGGACCAGCTGCGCAACCTCGATTGCAAGATCGTCACCGAGCCGGGGCGGCTGATCGTCGGCAATGCCGGCATCCTGGTGACCGAGGTCATCTATGTGAAGGATGGCGGCGAAAAGACTTTCGTTGTCGTCGATGGCGCCATGAACGACCTGATCCGCCCGACGCTATATGAAGCCTATCACGAAGTCCGGCCCGTGCGGATCTCCGCCGCCCATGCGCCGCGCATCAAGGCAGACGTGGTCGGCCCGGTCTGCGAGACCGGCGACTATCTGGCGCTCGACCGCGAAATGGCGATGCCCAAGCCCGGTGACCTGATCGCCGTCGGCACGGCGGGCGCCTATGGCGCGGTGCAGGCGGGCACCTATAACAGCCGCCTGCTGGTGCCTGAGGTGCTGGTCAAGGGCGACCGATTCCACGTGATTCGTCCGCGCACCAGCTACGAAGATCTGCTCGGGCTCGACTCCGTTCCCGACTGGCTCGACTGACGCCAACTGCCGGTTCGCCGCCCGCGGCTGTTGTTGGCGGCGGCCGCGGGCGATGGAAATCCGATCACGATCGCGCTATCGCCCTCGTCTTCGCCACAAAGAGTGTTATCCTTCGCAGCACGTTCGAACGCTGAAAGGGAACGGATGACGAAAATCCGGCGGGATGTCTCGACGGGGGCGGCGGGCTTCACGCGAAGCCTCGCGGTCAAGCGGGCGCTTGCGCGCATCGTTCTCGTCGCCGAGCGGGCGGCGCCTCGCGCGCTGCCGTTGCTTGCGACCGTGCTTCTGTTTCTCTCCACGGCCTGGTTCGGTTTCTTCCGCGTTGCGCCGGGCTGGCTGCATGCCACAGTCCTTTTCGCCTTTGCAGCCGCCTTCGTCGCCCTGCTGATCCCGCTGCTGCGTCTACGCGTTCCCGACAATAGCGATGCGGACCGGATGCTCGAGGAGCGCAACAACCTTGCGCACCAGGCGATCCGCGTTCAGGACGACCAGCCGGCCACCAGCGGTACCTTCGGCCTGGCCCTGTGGGAAGAACACAAGGCCCGCATGGCGCGGATGATCGGGACGCTGGAAACGGGTCTTCCGCGGCCCGATATTGCCCGCAGCGACAATTACGGCCTGCGCGCGCTTCCCGTGCTGATCGCCTGTGTCGCTTTCGCCTATTCCTATTCGAACCGTGCCGGCCTGATTTCCGATGCCTTTCACCCGCCGCAACAGGCAGAAGGAAAGCCGGATGTGCGCATCGATGCCTGGGTGACACCGCCCGCCTATACTGGCCGCGCGCCGGTTTTCCTGACCGGCCGCGAGGGAAACGCACAGACCGCGAGTAACAACGAGCCCCTTCGCATCCCGCAGTTCAGCGAACTGACCGTGCGTATCACCAGCGGCGGCACGACCACCGCCGTAACCTATCACGAGGATGGCGTCGGCAAACCGCTGGTCGTTCCCGCCCAGGAGGTTAAATCGGGCGAAGCCCAGAAAGCCGCCCCCGAAACCGCCGCAGCCGATCCGGCCAAGCCCGGCGGCGAAACCCATATTCTGAAGATCGCCAAGGATGGCAAGCTTGCGGTCAACGGCAAAACCTGGGCTTTCACGGTAATTCCGGACAGCGTTCCCGACATCGCATTTGACGGCGTCCCGCGCCCCGCAAACGCCGCGCTCGAGATCGGCTTTACCGCCAGGGACGATTACGGCATTCAGGACGCCTGGGCTGAGATCAAGCCGCTGGACAAGCCCGAGCCCGGCGCCCATCCGCTTTATCCGCTGCCGGAATATCGCCTCGACCTGCCCAAGCGCAACGCCCGCGAGGCCAAGGGGCTGACGAGCCGCAATCTGAGCGAACATCCGCTTTCCGGAAAGCGCGTCCGCGTCACACTCGTGGCCAGAGACGCGGCCGGACAGGAAGGCCGCAGCGTGCCGCAGGACATGATCCTGCCCGCCCGCCAGTTCTTCGAGCCGCTGGCGGG
>UCOA01000012.1 GCA_900474095.1 Hyphomicrobiales bacterium
CCCCGCCGCAACGGCTCGGATCTTCTTTCGGTGGCCCGTCACAGCCGGCATTTGGTCCAAATGCCCCTCGAGACGCGACCGTGCTGGAATAATATGCCGGTGGCGTGTCGTCGCGAGGGCAATCTGATCGCAGCTAAGCGCCAGCTATTGAGGCCACAGCATCTGCGGTCTTTTCCCCCGGAACCATGCGTTGCAGCAGCCGAATGAGATCTCGCATGGTGTCCTGCGGTAGACGCTCAATAAGTTTCGTCAGCGTCCGGCGGTCCTCGGCTTCTTCTTGCGTCCTCCCCCACAAATGGGGGGCTGCTTCAAACAGCATATCAATTGGCATGAAGCCGAGCAGTTCGCAGAGATGAATCATGCGGGTGACGGTCACTCGCGAGAACGCCCGCTCGTACCGCCCATAAACCGAAACGGAAAGCCCTACCATGGCCGCAAACTCGGCCCGAGGGAGACCTTGATCCTCGCGTATTTGCTTGAGGAACGCAGCGATTATTTCATCCATTTCTGCGAAGGTCCGGATGCCGTCGAAGCCGGGCCTGCGATAGAGCGGCTTGTCGTCATGTTCCGGATCGGTTGTCTCAACCAACCCGCGTGCGTCCTTGTAGCTGCTTAGATCGGTCAACGATTTTACCTTTTTTATAGACCGCTGCTCCAAATCGAACCAATTTGGCCCACGCCTCTCCCATAGATCGTTCCGATATCCCTACCTTTATGGGGGGTTTTTGTACAGTGGCCGCTTCAAAGAAGTGGACCTAAATGCCTCGGCAGGTGCTGACTCTGAAATCGAGGAGAAAATGAAAAGTTCAATTAGCCGGTCTTTACGGTCCCCTTCCAACTTGCGACTTTGCTGGAAAAATCAAATCATACCCGGGCTTCACCACAATCCGGTCGTGCTGCTGAAGGACACGCGTCAGCAATCCAAATACCGACATTTGATGCGTCCCTTTGAATAAATCAGATTTGGATAACGATGAACTCGGCCTTCACTTGATATGGCCAGTAGGCCCCATACCCTCTTCCGGAACGGCTTACGCTATGCTCGTCTGAGGCAAAATGCTTTTTCGGACGGTGCTCATCTAGACTAAGGTCGGCCGCGAGGAGGGCCAGGTGACAGCCACGCCAGGTAGAAAGCTGCGGCTGATCACAGGTCAGTAGCCATTATCGCGAAGGTACTGATCAATCGCGACCTTCATGATGACGGTCATTTTCACGTCGTTCTCAAGCGCAGCCTTCTCCAGCCGCTTCTTTGTGTCGTAGTCCAACGGGCAGTTGACGTAGTGCTTGGATTCTCGATCGCGTGCCCTTTTCAGGTCACGCAAGCGAACTCTCGATTCCTCGCGTTGTAGCGCTCTTGTCGTAGCCCGTTCGCGCCGCGCTTCTTCTGTCGGTGCGATCACACGGCTTGCGGGATGATCAATCTCGCCACCGAGCAGCCCCGGCTCCTGACCCTGTTTTTCAGGCGATTGCGTCCCAGTGGGCGCCACATCCGACTTGGTTGTCGTGGTCAGTTCCGATGCTCGGTTGCGACGTGGCGCAACAGCAAAATCAGAAACGGTAGTTTGACCCTTAGCCATTCGCTAACGCCTATTCACCCGTTAAAAGTGCCCCAATGTTGCCAACAAGGCTCATCACTTCTGCCCGCGCCTTCTTCACGGACTCTGTAAGATCGAGCATCTGCAGCGTGCCATAGCCGTTTCGAATTTCGCGGTAGCAGTTCCGCTCCAAGAGTTCCGTCTCGAGCAGATAGGAGTCGTAGCCGCCTTCCTGCAGGTTCCGCACAAACGGTCTGATCAGGCGATAGGCCTCCAGGAATCTCGCCGGCATCGTGATTCTGGTGACCAAATTCGCGTGAGGGATGACACGCCCCACTTTGTCGGAAATGGCGGCCGTGTCTGTTGCCGCCTGTCCTGCCGCCTTGATCTCGTCCTGGTTTGGCTGAATTGGCGTCAGCACGATATCCGACCCTGCAATGATCGTGTCCCTTAGAACCGTGTCCTGGCCGGGCGAATCCATCAGAACGACGTCGTACTTGTTCGCCTCGTTTTCCAGGAGCTGCTGAACAGTCGTCTGGCGCGCGGCGGTGATAAGCTGGATGTTCTCAGGCAGGTTGCCCTTCGCCTCGCAGCGCTTCCACCATTCCTGAAGGTTTTGGCGGCCGTCTGCGTCGATCAAAAGGACCCGCTTTCCCTGAAGGGCATATTCGCCGGCGATCAAAATGACGGCTGTTGTCTTTCCGGCACCACCCTTGCCGCTCACGGCAGATATACATACTGGCATAGGCAGCTCCCTTCGCAGCCCAAAATTCCTTCTGCGGATAGTCGGTGTGCTACCGTCAACACGGTGTGAAAAATTGCTCACTCGATAAGGAACCATGCCACTACCATACGGTGTGGTCAATCGGTTCAAGCAACCCACTTCTATATCATGTGAGCAATCTTCCCCACGCTGTGAAACCATCCCACCATGAACACACGATGTTGAATTGTCATGTTGCTAACTCGTGTGAAGTCTCAACACGACATCGGAAGGTTGGTTGTCCGTGCATGCCTAGTAAGCTGATTTCACGGTATTATTGGCGCGGATCTGGTGCGTCTCCTCCAAGCGCACCGCCTGTTCAGTGAACCCCGGAGCCGCGTGAGGCCGTCTTTGACGCTCGCACGGAAGCCGCAAGGGCGAAGAGCGAAGCGTCCCTTGCGTCTGAGTACGAGGGGCAGACAAGGGCCTTCATAAGCGGCTTTCGGAGGTGAACCCTGGTGAGCGTTTTCGATCTCTTCAAGCCGGGTCGTGAGGCCCGGACATCCATGAGTGAGACTAAGATTTGGGTGGGGAATAGATGAAGTGTAGTAGATTACCAGTATGTATCTAGGGTGGCAGGATACGGAAAAATGTGCTACGCCATTTTTGCAACTATCGAGGGACAAGCCCACGATGACTGACGCGAGCGCCAATGGGGCCATTCGGCGAATGGATGATGTGAAATTCAATGCTCGCATCGAGCCGGAGAAGAAGGACCGTACTGTGCATGTTCGCGTCACGGCTGACGAACATGCGGCGATCGAGAAGGCGGCTGAGGGCGCCGGCATGACGGTGTCCAGCTTTTTCCGTTCCCTGCTTTTGGAGGGGGCGGGCGTTCGGTCAGTCCTGACGACTGACGACCGGCTGGTGATGGCGGCGCTGCTCGAGGATATGCGGATGATCGGCATCAACCTGAACCAGGTGGCGAGGGCGCTGAACAGTGGTCGGGGCGTCCACCCGAGCGAATTGGACATCAATCTTGAGAACGTGCAGCGCGTTCAAGCCGCGGTTATGAGTGAGCTACGCGCTCTGTCTCGGCGGGCTGGCTATCAGCGCCGTGGGGAGAAATAGCCTTTGGAAATCTTCTTCGGCGCATTCACGAGCGATTGGGAGCAGCGGCGCGCAGCGCTGCTGCACGAAATGTCGTCCGCTGGGCGCCGTGCTTCGGCTGAAGACGAGTTGCGCAAGCGCCTCAAGCGCATGGGGCAACTCGGTGCTGCGGGGGGTGAAGGCTCAGCCGGCGCTTCCAACGGAGGCGCCGGTTCGAAAGGCCAAAAGGTGCCTCAAGCGCAGGTTAAGCCAGCGACGGCGAGCCGCCCGATGCAGACCCGGCTTGCAGCTATCGCCAATGGCAGCCAGCCGGCCGTCGTCAAAATGGCGTCCTATGGCGGCGGTGCCCGGGTCGGTGCGATGCTAAATTACGTGTCGCGCTCCGGCGAGCTAAAGGTGGAGAACGAAAACGGCAAGATCCTCGAAGGTCGGGACGATCTTGCGCGCGTTCGAGGTGATTGGGATCACCTGTTCCAGAACCGCACCGAAAGCCGGGACATTGCCAGTTTCTCCGCCGACATTACGGCCGCTGGCACTGCGTCAGATGAGGCTTTGCACGAGCGGGTGAGAAGCACGCTGACGAGCGGCTTTGGCGATCGGCGCTATGTTTATGCCATCGAGAAGAATGACGATGGATCCTTGACCGTTGAGGGGCTCGTTGTGCTCAGAAGCGGGCAGGGGGAGCGGCTGACGGGCGACGCCAAAGCAGCCAGCGTCATTCAAAGCCGATACGACGCCAGCGCGGCCGCCAGCGAGGCAGAGGCGAAATTCTCGTTTCGTGGGTACGGGAATGGCGTCGAGTACGGGGCCAGCCGTTTGCGGGGCCTGGTCGATCAGCATCTAGATGTTCGTAACGATCGCGGCCAGTCAATCGCCGACGAGAAGGCAGCGGGTGACCTGGTACAGAAAGATTGGCGCGGCGAGCTGCACAGCCGAAAGAGCCGCGACGTCATGCATGTCATCATGTCAGCGCGGGCTGGAACGGATGTCGCGGCGTTTGAGGGCGCGGTTCGCGACTTCCTGGCGCATCAGTTTGCCGGGCATCGCTATGTCTTTGCCATGCACGATCCTGCCAGTGATCCGAAAGAAGCAGGGGAGGGCGGTAAACGTCCGCACGTTCATGCCCATGCGATCATCGCCATGAAATCTGACGCCGGCGATCGCATCGAAACGACGCCTGCTGTGTTTCGGGAATGGCGTTCGGTCATGGCAGAGAGGGCGCGGGATCACGGTATCGATATGGAAATGACCGACAGACGTGAGTTTGCCAGCCCGCCGGCATTCACGCGAACCCAGGTCCGGCCGGTCAGTCACGAAGGTCGCACAGAGCACGTCGGGACGAGCGATCCCGCCCAGGCGAGATATGACGCCAAGCGCAGCGGCCGACGCATCCTCGCCACAAGCGACAGGAGCCGGAAATACGCCATAAAGGTTCAGGAGACGTGGCAGAAGATCGCCACAGCAAGCGGTGATCGTCAGACCGTCGTCTATGCCGAGCGGCATCGGGAGGTTCTAGAAACCGGGCTTTCAACGATGCAGGCGATGACGAGCGCGACTGTTATCCCTGCAGATTTCGGATCGACCTTTCGCGCCAATTTGGTTACATTGCAGCAAACGGTCCTGGAGGAGGAGGGTGAAGAATTGCGCGAGATGCTACGGGTAGATTTCGAAGCCTATGAAAAGAAAGTCGAGACGGCCCTGTTCAAGTTGGAGCGGAGCGTCGGGCCTGACGATCGGGCCGACTTTGACGAGGTCGCCAGCCTAGCTCGAGATTTCGTCAGCCAGAAACGTGAGCTGGTGGATCTCTACGAGCAGCGCAAAGAGGCATTGGCGGAGCAGAATGGCGAAACGCAGCGCAATGAGCCGCGTGATCCGGCAAACGACACGTGGGATGCCGCGGTCGCCAAACACGGCGAGGCGGTGGTCGAGGCCGGCAACGAGGTCATGATCGAGATCGAGCACAACAGAGAGGGGCTTGATCGGGTTGAAGCCGGCGAGCTGCCATCCAAATCCAAAGAGGCGTTCCAGGCCGGTCTTAACCATGCAATGGAGCGCGCCGCACAAATGGCTGTGGAAGGAAACAGCTACATCCGAGGAGTTGCCGAGCAGGATCCCGATATACAACGGGCTATCGATCAGGCGGAGAACCAACCCGATCGTCCGGACGAAACGAAAGGCAACGCACCCTCGAGCGTCGATTCCGCGACCGAACAGCAACACGATTTACGCGCCGGCGAGGAAGAACGGCAGCCGGTCGACAATGACGCGCGTGAGGCTCACGAGCTGGCATCTACAGTTGAAGCTACCAATCGACTGCAAGAACGTTTAAGTAAGGACCGTGAAGCCGCACAACCTGGTGGAGAAACGACTCGGACGGACCCCGCACAGCAACAAATTCCTCGCCTCGAGGAGCTTGAGCGGGAACAGATCGAACAGAGGGAACGCGACCGCGACGATCGGAACCGTTAAAAGGCAATGAAAGATCACCGTCACGAATACATCTATGACAATACTGATCCCAAAGCCAATGAAGGGCTCGGAACGGTCATGGGCGCGATTATCGTTTTGGTGGGATTCCTTGCATTGCTCCAGGGTTTACTCGATACAGTGTCCGCTTGGTATCGTGACACGATCGTTTGGCTAAGCGACATCGCCACCTATCTTGCTGGCTTCTTGCCTTTCTAAGCAAATTACGGCCGAGCGATAACGGGAATTCATGCGGAAGGGGTTCTATCGCCTGCGCGATGTCATCGACGACCATGCCGAGGCGGTGAAGATGGAAGCACTTCGGGGAACCTTCGCGTAGATTACTTTGCGGCAGTAAGACTCAGTCAAAGAGAGCGGTGGTTAAAGTTACCGACAACTTCGTCATCACCTTATTTTCGACCGATAAGTAGTCTGAATTTTGCTCCAGCCATGACAGCAAAACCGCTTGATGATCAAAACCATCTGCGACGCGAATTGATTTCTTTAAGAATTTTGGGATAGGAGGCAACTGTTGCTGCCTAAATTTTGCATAAGCACAATTATAAAAGAACCCAAGCAACCTGCGATCCACCTGGGCGTTATCGACCATGTTCGCTTTTACGGGTCGTCGCGCTTCTATTTCGCTCAGTTTCTTTTTGTTATCCGCGAGTCGAAGCGCCGCTCTTGAGTGATTTAGATTATTCATCCCAACGTCCCGATTGCGCTTCGACTTACACGAGCACGAATCCAACAAAAAGCCAACGATCATTGAGAGAACGCCGGCTCTAATTGGCGACGCGAGGGGGCGCCGCTGGAGATCCGGACAGGTAGCTGTCCAGCTTGAGACAACCCTTTGGCCGCGGATAGGCTCCATCCGCAGGGCGCGCCCAGGAACCCACAGTCATGCTAGCGTCCAAGGGGATCGATTCGTAAACAGGGCCCCTGTCAGGCATGTCCAATTTTTTAGACACCACTCGCTTCAGATGGCATACCTTCCAATACAATTTCGGATGGCCAGACTACGTTGGCATGCTCGATGGGTGGATTGCTAGGCTTGCGATGGCCGTGCCGATTGTTGGGTACCTGATACTGTTCAATGACAGTATCGCTTCCCATCTTAGCTTCCAGCATCTTGCCGCTGAAAACACGTCTGCATTCGGCCTGTCGGGCGGTGCGCGACTGAAGCTAATCTATGTCGGGCTGATTTTTCTCGGACTCGCCAACCTCCTGTACCGGTGGCAGCGTCCATACGTATTGAAACTAGCTGACAATGAATTTGATTTCGTCAATGTGGGTTTGAGCAATTTCTCGGTTTCAACCTACATCGATTTTCACGGTCGAATTCGTCACTCCGATTTCGACCCCTACACTCGTCATGGTAAATACTATGACAGTGAGTGGGAAGAGTTTCTGACATCGGCGCTCGGACCGAAAGTGGACGATGAGCGCATCGGACGAGATAGCACCAAAGCACACTGGGTGGAAGCCAAGCAGAAGCATGAAAGCCTGTTGCGCTCAATTCTGACCGAGACCTTTTTCCGTGATAGTACGCGCCTTCGACGGGGATGGCTCATCCTATGCATCCTGGTGGCGGTGATAGGATATTGTTTGCTGGCCGTGCCGAGCGCAGATCTCTTCATCAAGGTGATGACAATTATCATCGCGCCTCTCCTGGGTGGTGGGATGTAGCCTGGGCCACCCAACTCCTTTCCGATCCCCGATCCCCGATCCGCCGCACCGCAGATGGTTCCCTACATCCGGGGGTATAAAGAAGTTGACGGAGCTCGAGGCCCCGACCGCGCGGGTTCAACAGCGCTAACGCTAATACAGATATTCCCTCCCGCGTGCGCAAGCGCGCGCGAGAAATCATTGAAGAATTCAGAAAAAGTCGACCGGGATTAGGGTGTCATTTGAACATACTTGTAGTAATACACT
The DNA here is from genome assembly GCA_900474095.1 of Hyphomicrobiales bacterium. Classification (GTDB taxonomy): domain Bacteria; phylum Pseudomonadota; class Alphaproteobacteria; order Rhizobiales; family Rhizobiaceae; genus Pararhizobium. The sequence continues at coordinate 7,750 of UCOA01000012.1, forward strand.
GTCCTCCGGAAGGGTCTTTTATCCTGACGGGTGGTGAGGCCTCGGACTACAATGCCGTTCCCGCTACACACTACAAATCAAAGGCTCGCTTTCGAGCCTTATCACTTCAACGTTGTCAGCCCTAAATTGTTGGTAGCGGGAGAGGGACTCGAATCCCCGACACGAGGATTATTCGGCCGCTAGTCCGACGTCAACGGGATCGGGGATGGTTGTGCTGAAGATGTCCATGTAGTTGCGGCGCTTCGCGGGAGACTTGTCGCCGAGCTTTTCGACTTTTGTCTCGACCACTTTCTTGATCTGCGCGGCCTTCGGTTTTAGCCCCTCCTCAATGGCCTTTATCCGAGCTTCCATGGCGGTGAGACTTGGAGACGCTTCCGCATGTCCAGTCTTCGCAGTCGTCGCCTTGGGCTTGGGGCGCAGTGCCTTTTTGTTGACGGTGCGCTTGGCAGGTGCTTCGATCTTCGTGTCTCCCGCAGGCTCTTGCTTGACGGGAACCGGCTCCGCGGCCGCCGCCGCTGGCCTCTCTTCTTTCACCAGCGTCGAAGATGGAATTCCGATGGAAGGATCTCCACCCTTGGCATATTCCGGGGTCGTCGCAGGAATGGGTTTCGCGGGCAAATATTCGACATCCGGCACTTGCGGAATGTTGGCCTGAGAAAACGTTTCGGCTGATCTGAACGGCTGTGTTTGGAAGAACCGAAGCTTTTCACCAAAGATCGGCCTTTGTCCTTCGATCAGTAGGATCATCTTGTTTTCGGGCATTTGCCGGACTTCCTGCGGCATCATCAGATCACGCTCGCGGATCTGCTCTACCTTCGTGCGGCGGGGCAGGCCCATCAGTTCAATCGTCCGAGATTCCGATTGGTAGCGGATCGTCCGTTTTCCGAGCGCCCGCGACGCGTATTCGGCGGTGGCCTGATCATTGGCGCCGAGGATGAGCTGATAGCCGCAATTGCCGAGCAGGGAATGCCGGGACGTTTCGCCATAGATTTCATCGAGGTTCTTCAGATCCTGGATGATGAAGGCGAGCTTGATGTTATAGCCGGCCACATAGGGCAGCTTGGTCATGATCTCATCCATCCGCTTCAACTGCCGGAACTCGTCGAGCAGGAAGTAGACGGGGAGGGAGTTGGGATCGTGCTCGAGCGTGAGGATGTCCATCACTTGCTGCACGAACAGGGTGAGGAGAGGGCGCAGCAGGGTAATGTCGGTGATGTTGGGCGCCAGGTAGATCGAGATCGGCCGACGCTTCATCGCGCGCAGATCCATGTCGGTCACATTGGTTGCCGCAACGATCCGCTCGTTTTTGAACGGCCGCATTGCCTTGTGAATGTCCAGAAGAGCAGAGGCGGCCGCCCGATCGGACAAAGCGAGGTATGAATTGAAGCTCTCAACAGTGAACTTCGACAGGTAGGGCTCTTTTTCCTTGATGTACTTCATCAGCGCCTGGAGATCGACGCCGCTGTTGAAAAAGGAATTGACCTCACCCAGGTTGCGCCGGTCCTTATAAAACGGGCTTTCGGTAATGTAGCTGATGACGCCGGCGAGGACCTGTTGCGCTGTCGCCTGCCAAACCGAGTTTTCCGATTGTGTGTTTTCGGGGACCAGAATGCTGGCGATGTTTTGGATGTCAGTGGTGCGATTGCCGCGTTCCGGACGAACGAAATCCAGCGGGTTATAGCGGTTGGTTATTTCCGAACCGGGCGCAAATAGAAAGACCTGACTGCCGTTCTGACGGCGATAGCCCGCCGTTGCCTTGAAAACCTCGCCCTTGAGATCGGTGATGATCAGCGAGCCTTCGTGCATCAGCGCATTGGGGATCACATAGCCGGCGCCTTTTCCCGAGCGTGTCGGGCCGATGATCAAATGATGCCGGTCGTCCTTGGTGCGAAGAATGTTTCGCCCCATCCGGCCGAAGATATGACCTTGCTTGCGAAACCACTTGCCGCGTCGCAGCGAGGCCATGTCCTGAAACGCCGCGTCACCAAGCGGGCTGCTAACTTGTTTCAGACCGATGTAAGCAGCCATGCTGCCGGCGATCAAGGCAGGGAGAAGGGAGCCGATCGCAACGCGCTGCAGACTGGGGCTCGTCTTGTAAATCCAGAACTGCTGAATTGGCGCAAACGGGTTGCTCGTGATCGTCGTTTCGAGGATCCGGCCGTCCTTGTAAAAGAGCTGAAGTCCCAGGCCGTACCCCAGCATCCAGACAACGAAGGCTATACCGACGCAAAAGACCAAATAGAAGGCCTGGAGCCCCTTGGTCATGATTCATCCCTGGCAAAGAAGATTTCGGAAACGCCGCGTTTGCCGCCGTCGCGACGGAGCTGGATGACGATCGGGATGACCATCTGGATATAGGACATGAGATCCTGCTTTGAGAAACCCGCCGACATCCCGGCCTGCTGCATCATCATGGCGAGCTGTTCGTAGGCGCCCATCGGCGTGTCGGCGTGAACCGTCGACATGCTGCCGGGATGGCCGGTGTTGATCGCACGCAGGAAGGAAAACGCCTCTGCGCCACGGATTTCGCCGACGAACAGGCGGTCAGGCCGCATGCGCAGCGATGACTCGAGCAAGCTTTGAATGGTGACGTCTGCCGTGCCCTGATCGCCCTTCGACGCGATCAAATGAACGGTGTTTGCTTGCGGCGGGAAAAGCTCGCGCGTGTCTTCGAGCGTAATGATCCGTTCATAGGGATTGACGCTTTTCAGGCAGGCATTGAGGAAGGTGGTTTTGCCGGAGGACGTGCCGCCGCTGATCATGATAGAGACCCGTTTGGTGATGGCGGTATGGATGAAGTCATAAATCCGATTTGCGCGCAGATGCCCGATCAGCTCCCGGTCAATGTCGCTGAGGCCGCCGACGGCAACCGACACCTTGTTGAGCGAACCGTAGTCGCGATACTCCTCGAGCGTGAAGTTATTGACGACCTGCTTGCGGATCGTGATCGAGCCGCCTCCAGGTGCCGCCGGCGGCAAGACGATCTGGATACGCTCGCCGGTTGGAAGTGCTGCGCTCAGGATCGGCTTCGAGCGGCTGACAAACTGGTTTGTCGCTGCCGCGACGCGCTCGCCAATGTTCTGGATTTCATCAGGCGTCAGCGCGTCGATGACATGGTGCTCCATATGATCGGCGCCAAAGCGTTCCACGTAGACGTGACCGGGCTTGTTGACGGCGATTTCCACCACCTTCGGATCATCAAGAAATTGCTTGATCGGTTCGAGGGCGCGATTGAGGAAGTAATGGGGATCTCGTCTGATCGTTGTGGTGCTACCTGCCGCGACGTTCACGTTTGATCTCCTTCATCGCTTCGGTGACCGGATCGTCATACATGGCGCTGAAATCGAGATCCTGGCGCACATAGACAAAGATGCGCTCGCCCTGGCTGACGCTGATGGTGGGAGGAATACGAAGGTTCTCACTCAAGGCTTGATTGGCCATATCGGAGAACGTCTCCGCGATCGTTTCGCGAGCGAGTTCCTCGCCGCGCTGAGCCTCACTGTTATTGTTTCCGAATGCTTCGTCGCTCCCGTATCCCGTCAGGAAACTGGCGCCGGCGCCGACGACAGAAAGCATGATTGCGGAGCCGAACCGCTCACGCCATTTGTTATCGACATGCCCGGCCAAGCCCGAGCGTCCCAGACTATCTGTGCCGATGGAGTTGAGACGCACCGACACGCCGTCGTCGCGAATGAGCCGGGTCCAAATGACAAAAATGCGCTTTTGTCCGCGCGTCACCTCGGACTGATACTCGCCGATGAGGCGTGTTCCGGTCGGGATCAGAACGCGCCGGCCGTCAAACGAATAGACCTCCTGCGAGGTGATGGCACGGATCTGGCCGGGAAGGTCACTATTGATCGCGGTTTCGAGGAGGCCGGGGATCAAGGTTCCTTCCGGTATCATCGCGTCGATCCGCTCGATCTGACGGGCTTTGGCGCTTCGGTCAGCGAGACCGGACGCCGCTGCCAGGTACTTGCTGTTGCGGTCTTCGCCGGCAACAGTCAGCCCGGAATCGTCTTCGCCCGACAGACTCCCGTTCGCATTGGCGTTTCCTTTCTGATCCAGTGAGATCAGACCAGACTTGAATCGTTCTGGGAACTCCTCAACAGTGGCAACTTCAGCCACCTCTTCAACGACCTCTGGCGGCGGCGGAACATTGAATTCGGTCGTGTCGACCGGCTCGTCTTCGACCACTTCAGGCGGGGGCGGCAGGTTGATGACCTCTTGTTCCGGCTCTGGCTCTGGCTTTTCCTCTTCCCGAAGGAATGATGGTGGTCTGAAGGTCGTGGTTTGAAACTCTTCGTCGCCATCGACGACATCACGCGGTTTCTCGCCGGCCGTCGCAATTACGAAATAGGCAGCGACTGCCCCACCCATCAGAAGTGCTGCCATGCCGAAGATTTGGTTTCGTCCAACGTTCCTGTTGCTGACTGCCGTTTCGTCGGAAGCCGCCATGGCTTCAAGTTCGGGGCTGCGCTTCATTTGTTGCCGCTCCTCCTGCGTTTCGTCGCCTCAGTGTCAACAGCCGGGCCGAGAATGTCAGGGTCGGGAGCGCCGAAGTCGGGCTTGCGCAGATTAAAAATGCAAGTCCACTGGTTGCCGTCACGCAGGGTGTATTGCGTGGCAACACCATCGATGACGATATATTCGCCTTCCTTCCGGAAGTTGCGCAGAGTCTCCGAGAAATCGGCCTGCACGGCAAAAATCGCCGGCACCCGGCTCTTGAATTTAAAGAAGGTCTTCTTGCCGTCGTCGAAAACCATCGACGGCTTCAATGCGGAATCGCCCGAGAACGAGTAGTCGATGTTGACGTTGGCCTTGTCGATGTTCGAGATGTTCGGATTGGCGGCTCTTTGCTCAGCTTCCTTCCGCAGTTGAGCATTCAGGTCCTTTTCCGGATAAATGAAGCGAATGCCGAAAACCTGCTTTCCGTCTGTCGGGGCGTGGTCATTGAGCTCGAGGAAATAGATCCTCTTGCTGGTCACGACGTTCATGTTAGTGGCGACGTTCTTTGCGATCGGCTTCACGAACAGGATGTTGCCCTTCTCAGAAGGGGCAACCTGCCAGCTATCCGTGTCACCAAGCGAGATTGTTTCGAATTTCTCATCCTCGGCAAAGATGATCATCGTCGAAATGCCGTAGGTTGCGGAAACCTTCACGACGTTGCTCGGCTGGTACACAATGCTTGTCACCCGGGCGTCGAGAGAGCCGGGGCGGGGCGCTTGTGCAGCAAAGGCGTGAGTCATCGTTGCAGCGGTGAACGCCGCTGACAGCAGTAGGGGCCTGATCATCCCTGGTCTCCTGCCGAAACCGTCTCTTGATCGCGACGGTAGTTGTAGACCTGGAAGCCCAATGGGTTCTCAAAACGCCATTCGTTGGTTGCCGGCGTGTCCGTGTAGCGATAGCGGACCACGGAAATGTAATGCCGGACAATGGATTCTGTGTCTGACTTTTCGGTAGCCGAGAAACGTACCAGTGCCGTGCTGGCATTCGAGAAGGTCACAGATTTGACGTCGACGGTGATCCGCTTGTTTTTGCCAAGCACCTTTGCCGGATTGCTCGGACTTGCTGCGCTGTAGAGCTCCTGAAGCTCGCGAGCCGCATCGTCGGTCGACAGCAACGCGGCAATGCCGAAATTCTGCTCGATCGCGAAGGGGTCGTAACCTTCGCGGGATCGGATGTACCGGACCACGTTTGCCTGTGTGACGGCCTGTTGGTCTGTCAGCTTTGCAGGCCTGGTCAGGCCGGCCTTGACCTCCATATAGCCGGTGTTCTTATCGACCTCGACAATATACGGCTCAAAGCTTTTCAGCGGAACGAGCATCACCAACGCCGTGAGTGACAGCAGGGTAATCGCGCCGAAAATCATAGTGACGAACCAAGCGAGTGCGCGCGATCGCTTGGCTTTCTTGACGATCTCCTGTTCCCAACGATCGCCGTCCTGAAAATAGCTCCGAAGAGCTGCGTCATTCTTCTCTGCCATTCAATCTAGCCCTTACGTCCGCGCCTCAACGAGGCATGCTGTTGCTGCTGATGCGGTTCTGCATCGCCTCAGCGCTGGCGTTTCGAATATTGGTTCGCATGCCCTCCTGGGTGCGCGCTCTAGTCTGCATCCCTGCATTGCCTATGGCTCCCGAAAGCCTTTGCCCGCTGGACAGAGCTGCTATTGGTGCCGACACGCCTGCAAATCGGCCAACGGCACGCGCGAAGTTCCCGACGCCGGCAGATATGCCACCGGTGATGCCTTGCGCGAGAACCTGAATATTGAAGAGAACGAAGGCGCCGGCGGTGCAGAGCAGCAGGAAAGCGGAAATATCGCTAAGCTGAAGGCGCCGCTGGCTTGCAGCGCTCGTGACCTTCGTCAGTTCCGGATCCATTGCTGCGATCAGGAATGCCGCCACCACATAAACGAACAGCGGAATCAGCGCATACGTGAGCACCTGCTGGAACCAGGCGACGCCCATACTTCTCGTCTGGTCGAAGAGCATGCAGCCGATGAAAATTGGAGCCGTCCCGATCAGGACCCACATCATCACCTTGGCAAGCAGCAGAATCGCAAGCGCCACCGCGATGAAAACGGCCACGGCCAACATGATGAGAAAGCCGACCATAGACGGTAGGATCGTCAGATAACCAGATTGCTCAGCGAAAGCGGAAGCCGCGTCGTTCGCTGTCTTCCAGATCATCGACAAACCGTTCGTCGGCTCTGTAATGCCCGTTCCCGTGGCGGTGAGGATTGCGCGGCCGACATCTTCTGGCGTGTTGTTCAGCCAGGCGTAAAAAAGTGTGTTGAAGTAGTCCCAGTTTTTGACCAACGTGAGGATGATCAACATACGGGCAACGCGGCCGATGATCTCGCTGACGCTGACGCGAGCGGTCCCAATGACGAGTTGAAGCCCGTAATAGCCCACATAGGCGATGAACATGATAGTCAGCAGCGGTACGATTTCGTCGCCAATGATCCCGTAGGCTCTGGACGAGAAATTCGCGCCTGTCTGTTCAATTCTGTCCAGCAGATCACCCAGGAAATCGTGCATCGTTCTCAACCGTTCCTATTTCTGCCCCGTCGCCTCGATGACCTCAAAGGCCGCGGCAGCGTCATCATTGACGCTCATCATCGGGCCGCATTCCTGGCGAGGATCGGGCGCGTAAGAGGTCAGGTTGGCAGGTCTCTTGCAGGGGGCGGTCTTTTCCTTCGCCGCCGTACCGCAGCCGGCGAGGCCGGCAGCGATCAGGACGGGAAACAGCACCTTCATGGTCGCTTTATTGATCACTGTAGCTGAGGGCCTTTTTCGTATTGGAGATGTCGGTCAGGCGCCGCTGGTTATCGGCCTGGAGGGAGGAGACCGCTCCGTTCATCACACCGATCAGCTCGTTGACCGTTAAACCTGATTGGACCTGAAGCTGCGTGTTCTGGTCGATCGAGCCTTTGATGTCCTTCGCCTGACCTATGCTCTGACCCGCCTGCTCGAAGGACGTGCGGCGCGTCTGGACCGCTTGTTGCGAGCCAGTAACAAGGGCCGCGACCCCGAGAACGGTGTTGACCATCTCCTCATAGGACTTGTCGCCCGAAAACGTGCTGCCTTCCTTGCCGGAAAGGCTTTTCACCAGCTGCAGCCCGTTGATGAATGTCGTCGCCACCTTCGAGACGTCGCCGCCCATACCGCCGAAGTTCGGCACGCCACCGGACATTAGACTGTCGAACGAGGGCATCTGAGACACGCTGAAACCGTTGCCAACCGCAAGGTTCTGCATCTGGTTGGCGTCGCCACCGCGATCGCCGGTCACCGCCTTGAGTGTTTCCTGAACAGTATTCAGGACCTCCTTGTTGGTGCCGAGGATCTTATCCGTCGTTTGAGATGTGCGGTTGGCAATCTCCAGATTGGCATTGTCGATCACCGGGACTTGCGCGAAGGCCCCGGATGCAATGGCTACCGAACACGCTGTTACAATCAATCTCTTCACGGCAGTTCTCCTCATTGAGCGTTTAACATCAGGTCTACGTTGGCCTCGCGTTCCCGCTTCCGCACGCAAGCCTTTTCAGTCGGGCTCCAATCGAGCCCTTCCCGAGGATCGCAAACGCCGGTGGTGTCGCGGTCCTCCTCGTCGTCAACCTTGAAGTCGCTCGTGCGCGAGGAGCCGGACAGTCCGCCGGCGTCAACCGCGTTACGAGAATTCATGAGATCCGCCATCGTCGTGCCGAGCCGGATGACCTGGTTCATCATCTCAAGGTTCGCATTGCGAGCGCCGGAATTGTGATCCCAACTGTCCTGGATCGTGCCGCTGGACATCTGGCCCAACTGTTGCAGCCAGGAAGCAACGTTGCCGCTGCTTTCGCCAATCGCCTGCGAGGTTGCCATCGAGTTGATCGTGGAATCGCGCATGCCGGTAAAGGCCGTCGACCCACCGCCATAGTTAACCGGGATATTCGCAACGTCCGAACCGCCGAAGGCTGGAAGCCACTTTTGGGTGATGTTCGCCACATACCCCTGTGTTTCCTTGAAAGGAGGAATGCCGCCATATTTCTGGACGTTTGCCGGTCCGGCGTTATAGGCGGCCAGCGCTAGAGGGACGTTGTCGTTGAACCGGCGCATCTGTTGCTTCAGGTAGCGCGCGCCGCCTCGAAGATTGTCCTCGATATTGTGCGGATCGACGCCGAGATCCTTTGCCGTGCCCGGCATGAGCTGAGACAGCCCGATCGCACCGACCGGCGATTTTGCACAAGGATTGAACCGGCTTTCCTGATAGACCAGTGCCATGAAGAGGTCCTCGTCGACACCTTCCTCTTGGGCGACACGCTTCACAAGGCCGGCAATTTCCGGATTGGCAGTAGCGGCTGACGCGGCGTCGCCGCTCCGGCCGGGCCGATACATCGAGCACGTGACGCTCTTGCTGACCGTATGACGGTCATGATCCGTTTTCTCGATTTCCGAGGAGGTCTGATCACGCTTGGTATCGGTCTCCAGTACCTTGCCGTCCTCGACCGGAACCTGTGAGACGGCCGATTGGGGAACGACAAGCGACAGCGCAGAAATTACCCAAAGAGCAGGACTTTTCATCATTCCGCCTTCTCCCATCCGCAAAATTTAGCCAGCCATGTTTCAGGTTCGTCGCCGTATTTTTCCCGAAGTGCTGCGCACTCCTCGACGGTCTCCTTGCGCCCGGAGAGTACCTTGACCAGATCGGGCATGGTCGCGAGATCGAGCCGGGCAATGACCGAGTCATTGCCGTGCTTGATCAGGAAGGTTCGCTTTTCGGGCGGGGTTTCCTTGATGAACTTGAATTCCTTCACCGTCAGGCCGAAGCGTTTGATGTAGCTGTCTTCGTCGGCGCGGGGATTCGGGAAGTGAATGTTGGTCGCCGACTGCTCAATCAGGGTGTGGGAGGCCCTTGCCTTGGCGATATCCGCCGCGGACTGCGTGCCGAAGCCGACAATGCCGCCGAGCTTGCGGATGGTTTTCATCTTGTCGACGATGAATGCCGAAAACGTATCGTCCATCAGGAGCTGCCAACCCTCGTCCATGAAGAACATGACCGGGTTTCCATCCAGCAACTCATCCAGACGATGATAGAGGTACATCAGCGCCGGCGTGCGAAGATCCTCGTTGCCGAGGATGGTCGTCATGTCGAACCCAAAGACGCTCCGACCAGAAAAGGAGAGAACGTCATGCGGGGCATTGAAGAGCCATGCCTTTTCGCCGTCGATCCAGGGGCGAAGGCGAGCGTGAAGGTCATTGGCATCGGCCCGAGACCGACCGACCAGCAGACCGGCCAGGTTCGCCAAATTGCGCTCGGCCGCAGGTTCTTGCATCAGGCGGACGATGGCTCTCTCAAGCGTATCCTCGTCTTCCTGCGTAAAATCGCTGTGATCACCCGAGCGCAGCATCGCCTTTAGCAGGCGAAGGAGGAATTCGCGGTTGGGACCGGTGTTTTCGAGCTGGAGCGGATTAAAGCCGGTCGGCGTTCCCGGTGACAGAACCTCGTAAGAGCCGCCGATCGCCCTTACGAAGATTTCCGCGCCACGGTCTTTGTCGAAGAACACGGCCCTTGGCGTCGGTGAGACGCGCATCGCCTGTGCCAGCAGGAAAGTCAACGCGACCGTCTTACCGGAGCCGGTTGGTCCGGTGACAAGGAAATGGCCGATGTCGCGGCGATGGAAATTGAACCAGTACGGCGTTTGCGAAGTCGTTTCGAGGATCGTGATCGGCAAGCCCCAATGGGTGCGATCGGCTTGCCCCGTGGCAAAGTTATGCATCGAGGACAAGCCGGAGAAATTGGCGCTCGACAGCATGGCCTTGCGGGCAACGTAGCTGTGATTGCCGGGGAGCTGCGCCCAAAATCCGGCTTCCAGGTTCAGATCCTCGCGAAGCCAGGTAATGTTCATGTCGGTGAGGCAGGCACCGAGTTCCGAGACTGTACGGCTGATGCCATCAAGATCGCGGGAGAGGCACAGAAGCGATAAATGGTGGAAGCCAAAAACGGCCTCCTGGTTCATCAGGCCATTGAGTGCAAAGTCGAGATCACTTTCGACCGAACTACCGGCCTCGTCTGAGGCTCTGATCTGTCGTTGAAGCCGGCTAATACGCTCTTGCGCAATCGGCTTGTCGGCGATGGTGAAGGATTGCGTCAGAATGAACTCATGGTTCACCTGCAACAGGCCGTCGAGCATCCCCGGCCCGGTGAAGGGCGGATATTCCTTGACGGACAGCAGCGCTCCAAAGCGCGTGTCGTCATCGACAGCCGCTTGAGCCTGCAGTGTCCGCTTGCTGAAATGCAGTCGCGACGTGCCGACATAGTTGCGGATCCCCATGCGCGGCAGACGCATTTTGCGCGGCACACCGCAGCTCAGAATCGCATTGAAAAATTCGCAAGGTTCGGAGTAGGGGTCGCCTTTCTCCTTCTCTTCCAGCGCCTCGATCTTCGCCGCGTCGGCATTTCTGCGACGATGGGTAATCCCAAGTGCCCTGGCTCCATACTTTTGAAGATCACGTACGATGTTGCCGATCCGCTCTTCGAGCTCGGTGACATCTTCGCGCGTTTGGTGGACGCGAGCGTCCCGGTTCGCCTTGTCGAACACTCTCTTTAGCGTGTCGCCGACGCCGAGCGCGCCCCGCATTCCAGACCGCACGATGGTCAGGTAAATTTCGTTCGTGAACATGCGCTTATGGCGCAGTTGCTCCATATAGCGCTTGTTCAGCAGGTCGCAAAAGGGCTCGTCAAAAGCGCCGCCGATCTCCGTTTCGACTTCGCGACGGATCACGGTTGACCAAAGAGAATAGCGGCTGGACCCCAATGCGCGGATCATCGTGTTTTGCACGACCGACCGCATGTTCAGCTCAGCCTGGTCCTCTGTCTGGAAGAACAGGCCATCCAGTTTGATAATGCTCAAAAGCGAGCCGTTTTCCAGTCCGATCACCGTATCGGAAACGTGCCGCAGATAGGGTATATGAGTCGACATTGGCCGCTCATTGCTGGCGACCCTTCCAAATCCAAGCTCTTCTTTGATGACTTTCAGCATGATTACGGTCCGTAAGAGTTGGTGCCCCAAAAGCGCTTATTGGGCGTGCGGGGCGTCTTGCGCGACGTCACCTGCAGCACGTCGAGGATCTTGTTGTCCCAGGTGCAGAGCGAGAACAGGACGAGGTAAGCTACCGGCGCGATCAGCAGCGCCAAAAGGTGGTTAGTTGCCAGCCAGCCAATGATGGTGACGCCGACGATCAGCACCACCGCCATGTACGGCACGCCCCAAAGCGTCGGTGATTTGGTTAAGCCAATCACCAACGGCGTCAGAGCTGGTTTCTCGTCCTGAAACTCGCTCACTGGCCAACCGCTGAAATCATCTCGTCGACGATCGCCGGTGCGCCAAACACGAGACCGATCCCGACGACAACAGCGCCGGCCGTGAACCATGACAGGCGGCCGGCAAATGCCAGAAAGCCAAGGCCGATAACGGCAATGATCGCGAGCAACCGGCCGAATGGCCCGGTGATGAAGTCAACGATCATCTGCACAACGGTCTGCAGAGGGCCGAACGCCCCGCTTGCCTGAGCGAACGCCACATCGGCGCCGACGATTTGAACCGCAGCCGCAATACCGAGCGTGGCTGCAAGCTTGAGCGCCTGAGATTTCCCCGTTTCCATTGCAAATTGCATGCTTTTCTCCTTCAAAAGTGCATTACACCGCCGACAAACTTGCCGGTTTTTTTGACAGTGATGACACCGGCATCGCTGCTGTCACGCGCGTCCGAGACCGCTTGCAGAGCGGCCGTCCTCGCCTTGCCTTTCGCCGACGGCATCGGCAGCCCGAGCTGGTAGTTCACCACCTTGGCTACGTACCCGACTGTTTCCTGGAACGGCGGGATGCCGCCATGTTCGTAGATCCGCTTTTCGCCGCTGTTGTAGGCGGCCGCGACGAGGAGGGGATTCTGAAACTCGTCGAGAAGCACCCGCAGGTACTTCATTCCGCCTTCGATATTTTGGGCTGGATCACAGATATCCTTGACGCCGAACCGTGCCGCGGTGGCAGGGATCAGTTGCATCGGCCCGCGCGCGCCTTTTGGTGAATTGCGGCTTTGATCAAAGCCGCTTTCCGCCCAGGCAATCGCCGTCGCAAAGAGCTCATCGACGCTGTATTTCCGCGCCGTCTGTACAACCAGCGCCTTTATTTCATCAGGGCTTAAGGGAGGCGCGCCACATTCGTGCACGTCCATAGTGTCGTCATTGTTCCGTAGAATCGCGCCAATTTGGTTCACCGAACCCGTAGGAAGCGCCATCTCTGCATCTTTAATGACGGTCTCGTCAGACGGTGCCAAACTGCTCACGCCTGCGCCAATATTATTCAAACCACTAGATTTTTGGGGGCTACCCTCCGCGTCTTTTCCCTGCTTCACAACGCCATCGGTACCAAGAACGAACTCCTTGTCGGACCCGCGCCAGCGCTCATCGAAGTTCGTTGCAAGGCCAGCCCCGCTTTGACCAGCCCAAGTGACTTCATTCATTGTGATATTTGCGGATTTTTGCCCATCCTGGGCGTAAGAAATACCGCCCAAACTGATAGTCAGGACGGCGGTTCCAGCCAAGAGGGCCCTATCGAGAAAGCCTTCAATTCTAGCCCGTTTTGCCATTGTTCCCCGTCTAATTGTGGTGTTGTGATTGAAAGGAAAACCGATTACGTTGGTGAGCAGGCGAGCCGATTTGGCTCAGGGATACAACTTTTTGCAGCACACTTAAACCCCCCAATTGCAGGGATTAATCGGTACAAGTCTGGGTAAGGGCTAGAAAATGAAACGGACCATCATTGCTGCACTTGGAAGTTGCGTATTGGCAACACCCGCTTTGTCGCTGACGGACATCAATAAAGACTACATCAGATCGCTGGCAGCGCCGGGTAAGACGGTGCTGGTGATCGAGTATTACGACGGAAGCGGAAAAGTCGCCGACCGCAAAGGTTACGCAACGACGGCGGGATTCAAAGCCGTTTCGCCAACCGACTTCCGCGTAGACGAGAAAACGACACTGCACCTCTACGGCCTGGAACCCTGCAAAGGTGAAATGGTCAATCGCCGTGACGAGTTCGCCGGGAGCTGCACCGACTACGGGCAGCAGCAGCTGCAGATCATGCTGCAGAACCCGAAGGTGGTCTTTTGCCGTGCCTTCGTGAGCGAGCAAGGTTCGCCCGTTCAGAACACGACCTGCTACGGCTACTATTATATCCCCGGCGCTCTCAATGCCGTCGATATGTTCGAGGAGCAGCTTTTGTCGCTCGGTGCGCTTCGCCTTGCGAAAAATCCAGATGGAACACCGGTTCGGACTGATCTCGCTAAGGCTGAGGAAATCGGCCAAAGAGGCTCGTTCGGGATGTGGGCCGATCCGAGGGTGAAGGACAAATGAGAAAAGTCCTGATCCTCCTTTCGGCCCTTTTGCCGGCAACTGCAGGCGCAGCGCCGGACGGGTATTTCGACCTTCTTCCTAGCGTCACCCTCGAATCCGGCGATACGTGGATTTCAAACGACGAACGCTTCCGCCTTTACGGCGTCCAGTCGTGTTTGCGGGGAACACTCTATACAGACAAGAACGGCGCGAAACGCGACTGTGGCGAGGCCTCTCTTGCCGTTCTCGCGGCCTATATCAAGGACACCAAGCCGGCCTGTGCGGCCGTCGCTAAAAAGGCCGGCATCGCCTATGTCGTCTGCTATGCCATGGTCGGCAAAGACCGCCTCGATCTGGCGAACATCCTGATCACCAGCGGTTATGCCTTCGCGTCCCTCGATCATCGGGGCATGCCCTATCACATTCCTTACGCCGTCTCCGAACGGTACGCGCGAGACAAACGAGCCGGCCTCTGGCAGTTCGATGATGTCCAGCATCCGGCCATTCTCTTGAGCCGCGAGGTGAACGCCCGAACCAAGAAGGCGGAACAATGAAGCGATACCTAGCCGCCGCAGCGGTTCTTGCCGCGATCGTCCAACCAGCAACGGCCGCCGATCTCGTCAAGAATCCGGTCAGCACGAGCCGGCAGCAGACCTTATCCCCGGTTTATCAGTATCCCGTCTACAAAGGTCGGGTCGCCATCATGGACGGTCGGACCTTATGGTATCCTCAATATGCGCAGCGCGTTCGCCTCGCCGACATCGACGCCTGCGAACTCCCCCAATGGGCACTTGATCCCAAGTGGGTGGACCGCGAGCGTCAAAAGGGTCCTTCACCCGTTCCATGCGGCCCGCTTGCAAAGGCCTGGCTCAAAAGGACGGTAGGCAACAGGCCTGTCGACTGTAGCGTCATAGCCTACGGCAATGACGGCATCCCCCAGGCTCGCTGCACAGCGCGCGGGCGCGATCTTGCCACAGAAATGCTTCGCGTCGGTTGGGCGCGTGTCGCGTCGCCCGCGAACAGTCAATATCTGGCCTACCAGAACCACGCCATGGCGGCGCGCTATGGGATGTGGGCGACCTACGTCCTCGACATGAACGAATGGCGCCGAAAGGCCGTCGACAAGACTCTCGATCGCCGCCCGATCGCCGATTTCAACCTGCTGGCGGAACGCGAGAGTGAGATCTCGCCACCCTTCATTGACGCTCGGAAAAAACCGAAAAGGACAGACCGATAGTTGCCGGACTTCGCCCATATTGCGAACGCCTTCGCAACCGATCCATTGGCGGGCCTGTTGCTCGCCATAGCACTTTCGTTCGTTTTGCTGATCCTGTCCGAACGTCTCTGGTGGATTCATGGCGCGTTCGGGCTGTTGTTGCCGATCGTCTCGATAATCTTCCACGATCAGAGACATCTCTCCTTCGACAGCTTCCTGGTCGCGCTCTTCGCCTTTCCGCCCCTTTGCCGGGACATTCCCAACCAGCCGCTGCTGTTTCGCATCGGAATCTCCTGGTTCGCAGCTTTTGCGCTTATTGCCGCCGTCATCTCCGCCGCGGGCGACCGAGTGCAGCATGTCATACCGATCGACGAGCTGTTCGTCGATCGGGCGTTTTCAGTCGCAACCATCATGAGGATGACCTGACATGAGACACCTGCTTTATACCGCGGCCGGTCTTGCTGCGCTTGCGTTGGCCCCCACGGGGGCAAAGGCGCAAGATGCAGAATGGGGCTGCCAGATTCTGCTTTGCGCGGCATCGCAAAGTCCGTCCTGGCAGGGGGTGTCCTACTGCGTACCGCCGATGAAGAAGCTCATCAGTGCAATGGCGAAGCCGGGATTCGATTGGCCCGTCTGCCACCAGGCGAAAGCCGGCGAACCAGGTCGGGAAGAATTCGAAGAGTGCCCCAAGGGGACCAAAGTCGGTTACCGCCGTGATCGCGACGGGATGCACCGTGAACCGGACCAATGCATCAAGACCGTCGATGTTTGCAAGGAACGTCGGGACCAAGGCTATCGTCGCTTTAACGAGAGCGGCGGCGACAGCCGATGCATCAAAGAAGTCGCAACTCCTCGCCCGCGCCGCGAAAATCCGTGGTTCTTCGATATTCCGAACGACAAGGGCGTGAAGAAGCGCTTCTGGTTCAACCTCAACACCTGACAACGCGAGGATCCCGCATGAACCAGAATGTTCTACTCACGATCGCGGCCAGCGTTGGCCTGGTGGCCGGCGCCGGCGGCACTTGGTTTGCGACGTCAACGTCATCCAAAGAGGTCGAAGTCGTCTCAAAGGAGGTGATTGCTGCTTTCATCAAGGCTGATCCATCCCTCTGCCCGACCCCTACCGTCGAGTCGCCAACGCAGGCAGAGGCACTATCGGCCTACCGCAAGGCTTACGCCGCATCCCCTCTCGTTTGGGACAGGGACAATTTGCCGGAAATCACGCTAACGCTGGGCCAGTGTGACAAGGCGAGCCCAGGTCCCGGCGTCGCCTGCATGACCTCAGTCAAGATGGGGCCTCAGGCGCAGCCCCTTGATCGGATCGTTGGCTTCGCCAAAGCAGCATCCGGCGAGTGGATTGCCACCATCAACTGAAAGAACAAGCCGCCTTGATGGCGGCTTTACTCTTCTCAGGTCGTACCTATGACAGCGGCCATCTCGACGGTTTTCAAAGTCGTCTTCGTCGCCATCAGATACGCAGCAATATAGGTCAGCTTGAGTTTCGCTTCCCGATCGTCCCGAGGTTCGTATTGGACAATACTGATCTTGGCCGCCTCTTCTTCTCTGGCCACATCGAGCAAAGCGTTGGCATAAGCAACGCTGCTGATGTCACCGTCGGTCCGGCGACCGTCCCATTCGCGTACCGCATCAATGATCGCCAGTTGTGCCGCGATATGCCGCTCCATCATCGCCTCCAGGCTCGATCCCACTTTCAATTTTCCCGTTTCTGTCATCGCACGCTCTTTTCCAGGCTACGCGGTCACTCCTTGTCCTCCCAAAATCGAAGGGAGGGCAGGAGCCCCGCTCCTGCTCCCGAGCTCGCGCGGAGCAGCGGAAGAGAGGGGGACAAGCTGAAAACCGGAAGGGGGATCGCCCACCCGTAGGGCCGGGTCGGATAGAGCAGAGCGATTCCGACCGGTGCTGCAGGCCGAGGGCCGAAGCATGGGGAAGGCCGGTTTTCTGCTTGTGGGGGAGAGAGGGCAGAGCCCTTTCTCCCCTCTCAGTGAGTTGAAATTGTGTGAGGCCGTCGGCCGTTATTTCTGGTGCAATACGGAGAGGTATTTTCTCCCTCTCAACATATGTCCAGCGTACCAAGCTGATGGCTTGCCTCAACGACAGACGGTTCCCCCAATTTTGCCGCAAGCGACAAAATCGGCTCCCCCATCTGGGGTCGGTTCCGGCTGGGGGCGGAATGACACTCTAAGCGCAAGCAGTTGCTGTCCCAATTGAACCCTCGTGAATTTTAGGCTCGGGAAGTCCTTATTTCTATAGGCTGATCGCTGTCCAAAACAGACTAAAGTTCAGTTGGCACAGCGACGGCTTGGCCGGAATGCGCCGCGCCAATAGGGGACGTTGCGACCAGCGCAAAACTGCCTATTCTGCGTCGGTGGAGAAGTCAGGAAAACAAGTGTCGCTTTAATCGGGACTTTTGCGAAAATTGCGCAAATCTGGGTTCGGTTGGCCTCTACGGTCAGGACTCACTAATCAGAGCCAGAAGATGACGGCCGCTGCTATGCATATGCTTGAGAAATAGGTGTGGGCGCAGCGGTCGTATCGAGTGTGAATACGACGCCAATCTTTGAGTTTTCCGAACATGTTTTCGATTTTATGACGTTGCTTGTAGAGCACAGCATCATGCGGGACTGGGACCTTTCTGTTGGCCTTTGACGGAATGCAGGCGGTGATTCTGCGATCAGCCAGCGCCTTTCGAAACCAGTCGGCGTCGTATCCCTTGTCTGCAAGCATGGCTTCGGCCTTGGGCAAGGCTTTGAGCATGAGATCGGCCCCTCTGTAATCGCTCATCTGGCCTTCGCTTAGCAACATGATCAAAGGTCGGCCCTGGCCATCGCAAACCGCATGCAGTTTCGAATTCAAGCCACCTTTGGTCCGCCCGATACGTCTAGGAACATCCCCTTTTTTAGCAGGCTGGCTGCCGTGCGATGTGCTTTCAAATGGGTAGCATCGATCATCAATTGTTCCCGCTTGCCGCGTCTGGCTGTGAGTTCGGCTAAGATTCGACTGAACACACCAAGCCTGCTCCATCGGATGAAGCGATTATAAATCGTCTTGTGGGGACCATATTCTTTAGGCGCGTCGCGCCAGCGCAATCCGTTCCGAATAACGAAGACAATACCACTGATGATCCGCCGGTCGTCTACTCGCGGAATACCGTGCGACAATGGAAAGTATGGCTCAATGCGACGCATCTGCGCCTCGGACAACAGCATCAAATCACTCATGGCAGCGCCTCCTTGCGCAGCCACTGAATCAATTCGTCGATGACGCCGCAAGTGGCAAATGTCACCGCCCCTGTTGGCCCCAAAGCCGCCAATCGCGTCCTCGCGCCATCTTCGGGAGTAGCCCCCGAAGACCGGCCGGGAATCGCTAGAGCATTTCCCGATCAGAATGCATCATATCCTGCGGCCTTGAAGTAGTTTCGGCATTCGTCAGGCTTGAACGGGTTGATGGCATCGGCAATGG
>UCOA01000029.1 GCA_900474095.1 Hyphomicrobiales bacterium
CGCGACCGACAGAGCATAGGTAACGACGTTTGTGAAGCCGAACGGCACCAGCGCGGTGCTGCCAACCATCGCTGCAATAACGAAATAAAAGCCGGGAGGGCGGGAAAGAAAATCCGCCATTCGAAAAAGTAAGTCATTCACGTCAGTTCTCCGCAATCGATGCCTAAATTAACGCGCCAATGCGGATCTTGTTCGGAGGCACTCCTCGCGGCAAATGCGCGTACCCTGCATGCCTGGCCGGCAATTTCTTGAGGATGCCCTTTTCAGCGGACCTGCAGTTAGATCTGGTCCTGAAGATAGACGCCGGTCTGGCGGAGAGATTGATCGCTACGATGACCCTGGCGAACGGGCCGACGGGCTTACCATAAACGGGATTCGTGACATCGATCGAGGTCGCGGCCCCCATCAGATATTCCCAGCTGCTGCTGGAATGCTGGAGGTCGATACCGGCGAGCAGAGTGTGGCTGGCTGCGGCGGTATCGACATGAAACTCGGCCTGGTTGTCGAAGGAGAAGCCCGAAGCATCCTCGATGGAACGCACGGCGTAACGGGGAATAATGCCCAATGCGGAGATCGCTCCGGCCATTTGGAGCGAGCGCATGTCGGTATCCACGCCGGAATAGCGGAAGTTCGACCGGATCGTTATCCGTTCATCAAAACTGTGTTCGAACCGGTATCCGACGCCGTACTGGGTGCAATCGAATGCGTCGTAGATGGGTCGCCGATATTGAAGTCGCGGTCGAGGAATCCGGCCAAGCCGGCCGGTGCGAGGAACTTCGGATAAAGCGAGTTGAAATACCCTCCCTCCGGGTCGCGCTGATAAAAGCCGGAAACGACCAGCGAGGTGCGGTCGCACGTTCCGCGGAGGCAGACAGTCGAATTGCTGTGCGCTGCGATCTACCTTCACCGGATGGACGGTCCAGAGGGACGGCCGTCAATCGCCATTGGCTTTATTAGTGTATAATTACATTAGTGTTTTCTCAGCTATTCTACGCTCACACAAGTTTTGACACAGGCATTTTCGTGGTTCACTACTAAAACCTCCAAAAATTTAGGGTTGTTCAACGTCAAATACTGATGAATGCTGTTGCTGCGTAGCGCCGGCGAAATCGTGATCGCGAACCTTGGCTCGCGCGACAGAACGGATGCTTGAAATGAGGATCCTGAACCATCGCATTACGCGGATCGCGGTCGGCATTTTTCTCCTGGTGCTTGTGGCCGTCGCCCTGTTGCCGGGTTTGACCGGCTTCACCAGCCTGGATGGCACTGTCAATGCACGCCTTGCAGTCATAAACGCGCCGATCGATGGCGAGGTTGCGGGATCGCCGCTGCGAATCGGGACGCCGGTGAGCGAGGGTGAGGCACTTGCGACCATTCGCAATGAACGCGTCAACCGGGCAGTCCTTGCGTCGCTGCGCTCGGAACATCACACCGCCGTCGAACGTGTTGCGGCGCTTGAGCGCGAGCGCGACGAGCTCTCCCGGCTGCGCGATCAGCTCGCCGAGCGCCTCGAGGTCTTCCAGCGTGCGACCATTGCCAGTCTGGAACGGGAATTGCTGATCCTGCACAAGCGCGTCGAAGTGGCGCGCGCGCAGGATCTGGTGGCAAAGGTGGATCTCGGCCGCCGCCAGGACCTTGAGTCGAGGGGCATTTTCAACCGCAAGATGGTTGAATCGGCCCAGGCCGCCGGCGCCGCGACCGGCGGCGAGGTCGAGGTGAACAATCTGACGGTCGAATTGCTGCAGCACCGGTTGGATGCCGTGCGCCAGGGGATATTCGTCGCCGGCGATGGTCAAAACGACGTGCCCTATTCCCGCCAGCGACAGGACGAGGTGGTCGTTCGCATCAATGACCTCAACACGCGGATCGCCGAGAACAGGACGCGGGCGAACCAGAGCGAACAGCAAATGGCGGAGGAGGGGCGCCGCGTTCGCAGCCTCGAATCGGCGACGATTCTATCGCCGTTTGAGGGCGTCATCTGGAGCAGGAATATCGTTGGCGGCTCCAACGTCATCTTGAACAACGAGATGATGCGCGTGCTCGATTGCCGTGAGATGTTCGTCGATATTCTCGTTCCCGAGGTCGACTACGACGAGATCTATCCCGGCCGCGAGACAGAGGTACGGCTCTTCGGGCGTGCCGAGGTCTTCAAGGGGCAGGTGCAATCGGTAAAGGGCAGTTCCGCTCTCGTCGAGAAGGATCTGCTGGCAGCCAACGAGCCGGAAACCGACGAGCGCAATGCCCGGATCCGTATTCGGCTTGCCCCTTCGGCGCTCAACGTCGACTTCGGCAATTTCTGCCAAGTCGGTCGAACGGTCCAGGTGCGTATTTCCAAACGCGCCGTTCGCCTGTCGCAATGGATCGAAAGCCTATGGTTCAGTCTGTTTTAGCACTGGCGCCGACTCTTGCCGTCATCGCCTTCTTTCTTATCGGGCCATTCAACTGGTCGCGCCGTCGAACATGGACGCGGGCGGTCACCTGCGCCTTCGTTGCCGCGGTGGCAATGCGCTACATGCTCTGGCGCCTCACGGAAACGGTTCTTCCCTATCCCGATGACGGCGCCAACTTCTATTGGGTCTGGTTCATCTTCATCATCGAGCTGTTGGCCGTTGCAGAGGTCGTTCTCTTTCTCATCCTGATGAGCCGCTACGTCGACCGCAGCACTGAGGCGGACCGGCTCGCGCGGGGATTCTTTCAGCGCCAGCAGAGCGAACTGCCCACGGTCGACGTGTTCATCCCGACCTACAACGAACCGCTCGACGTGCTGGAGAGAACCATCGTCGGGGCGCTGGCGCTCGACTATCCCAAGGACAAGCTGAGAGTGTATGTGCTTGATGACGGCCGTCGCGACTGGCTCAGGGCCTACTGCGAACACCACGGCGCGATTCATGTAATCCGCGACGACAACGCCCATGCCAAGGCCGGCAATATGAACAATGGCTTGCGCGTCAGTTCCGGCGATTTCGTCGCCATCTTCGACGCGGACTTTGTGCCTTACCGTCATTTCCTCAGGCGAACGTTGCCGTTCTTCTCGGACGGCACCATTGGCATCGTCCAGACGCCGCAGCATTTCTTCAACGTTGATCCGGTGCAATCCAATCTCGGCCTTGAGAACATATGGCCGGACGAGCAGCGCCTGTTCTTCGACGAGATTGCGCCGAGCCGCGATGGCTGGGACGTAAGCTTCTGCTGCGGTTCCTGCTCGATTGCCCGGCGCGAGGCGATCGACGCGATCGGCGGCTTCCCGACCGAGTCGATCACGGAAGACCTGCTGACAACGCTTTCGATGCTCAACAAAGGCTACAAAACCCGCTACTTGAACGAGCGGCTGTCGATGGGTCTGGCGGCGGAAAACCTGACCGGCTATTTCGTCCAGCGCGAGCGTTGGTGCCAAGGGGGCATCCAGACACTCTACCTGCACAACGGCCCGCTGCGGGGACCTGGGCTTTCCCTCTTCCAGCGGATCATGTTCCTGCCGATGTCCTGGCTGGTGCAATATCTGGTCCGCTTCACGGTGCTGGTCGTCCCGATCGCCTATTTCTGGTTCGGCGCGCTGCCGCTCCATTTCACCGAGGTTGGCGACTACGTCTCCCACCAGGTGCCGCTGTTGGCCGCCTATTTTCTCTTGATGCTCTGGATCACGCCGACCCGTTATCTGCCGATAGTCTCGAGCGCCGTCGGTACTTTCGCCGCGTTCCGCATGTTGCCGACGGTGATCTCCAGCCTGGTACGGCCGTTCGGCAAACCGTTCAAGGTGACCCCCAAGGGGAGCGGCAACGAGGAGGGCGTCTTCGACGCCTATACCTTTACCTGGATAGCGGGATTCATCGTCGTCACCGCCCTCGGCATAGTCATCAACATCGTTCCGGAAACGGCGCGAATACAGGGCGCGTTTTCGCCGATTGCGGCGCTCTGGGCCGGGATCAACATCATGGTGCTCGTCATCGCTTCGCTGATCTGTTTCGAAAAGCCGCGGCGCCTCTTTCAAGCGTTCAAGCTCGACGAGTCAGCAAATGTCGATGGTTCCCCGGGCCGCCTTGTGAGCCTCTCCCTCGAAAAGGCGGTGGTCGCGGTTCCAACGGAAACACGGTTTCAGTCCACACGTGTGCGGTTGATCCTCGATGGATTCGAGACGATTGAGGCGGAGCTTAGGCAGGTAACGCAGCGGCGCGGGGGCATCAGCCGTCCAGGCGACATGCGGCGTTTCTACCTTCATCTTCATTTCGACCTGCACGGGGCTGAGAGAAACAAAATGATCGTCAAGCTTTATACCGGGCGTTATTCGCAGGACATTCCCGATATCGACAAGGTCGCCGTCTCGGTGAACCTGTTGCTGCGTGCCTTCGGACGCACCCGCACTGCATAGTCGTCTACGATAGAGAAGGCCGCAACTCTATGAGGCCTTGGTCGATGGCGATCTGGTTCTGCTCATAGGAACGCAGACCGGCCCAGCACTTACCGCGGCGGTAGGTCCGCCCGCCCGCCAGTTCTCGTATTGGACCTTGACTCCGGGGCGCCGACATCGACGACGGTGAAGGCATTATCGATGCGGTTAGAGGGCGAGCGCCTCATCATGATGCCCCGCCGCTTCACGTTCGGAAGCGTTCCCGGGCCAACCAAAAGCCAAGGGCATTGCTGGAACGTCTTCAACCAAATCGCTCATTAAGTGCCGCCTTCTTCAGCACCTCCAGGAGTTCCGTCATAGGCCACAATCACGCAGCGGTCGTGTAGGTCGAACTGGTCGGAATCTACCAGAACTTTGACCCGCGAGCCGGAGCTGGATGCGAGTACAAACGAGTAGGGATTTGCACTCTCGTCGTTGGGCAACAGCATCGCCGTGTGGACGAATTTAGCGATCTGTGAGCCGCCCTCCAGAAGACTCGGCCGGGTCACCCAATCCTGCAAGTAGATTGATATTATCTGGGAAAAGTCGGATCCGTCGCCTTCATAGATGACGCACAGTACCGCCTTGCCTTGCGCCTGTGACATATCG
Organism: Hyphomicrobiales bacterium; assembly: GCA_900474095.1. Taxonomy (GTDB): domain Bacteria; phylum Pseudomonadota; class Alphaproteobacteria; order Rhizobiales; family Rhizobiaceae; genus Pararhizobium. The sequence goes on from UCOA01000029.1 coordinate 4,994, forward strand.
CTCACGACTTCGATGGCACTTGTTTCCAGACGCAGCACCGCAGCCAACGCATTTTTCATAGGCGTGGCAGCCACAGGTTGTTCAGGTGTCGCATCCAGCCAAATCATAGCCGAAATCTCCTAAGATGCGAGAAAGCGCTTGTCGCCAAACGCGTTATTTTTCGCGCGCGAGGGTTCGTCAGTCCACCATTCAAGGAGGGCCAGGGAAGCCTGCACATAGGCACCAGCGGTCAGCATTGGTTAGGCAACCATATCCGGCACCCACGAAAGATCCGAGGCGATATCTGACGTCGTGAACCCGTTGACGTATGGCGCATCCGAATGATGCTTTTTTGAGTTCGATTTAGAACGGCGCAAGATTATCCATCCGAATTGACGATTTGCACATAGGATCCGCTTTTGCTGTCAAGCCAATCGAGCTTGGATTTGCCGGCCATGCGGAGATAGGCCATGGCTTCGAGGAAAAGCGGATGATGCAAATCTCGCTTTGTCAACAGATGCCTGTGGACGCCCTTCCTCCACCCCATCAGCGCGGCCTGGCCACGCTCGTCGCAATATGCCCGCGCCAGTAGTGTTCTTACCCCGTCCGTGAATTCATAAATCTCGTACTCATAATGATAGTCGTAGAACCCGTCCGCGTCAGGCTCGGATGCGTCGACGTGATGCGACACCTCCACCATCATGGGCCACGCTGGCGCACCTCGCCCAAGGCCGCTCTTGGTGCGCCATAGGGCCACTCTCGCCGGATAGAGTAGCCTTTCAATCTGGGACAAATTCACACGCGAGCAGGGTCTTGCCCGCCAGGGCGTCACCTTCCCGCGCCACGATCGAAACCTTGCCTGGGCCAGCGAGCCCTGCCGGAGGCTGTAGATCTTCGGAAAGCGCCCGCCCATATCCCTTGCTGGACGCGCCCAGCAAGTTCGATGTTTCTGGCTTCAGGTCGTATTTCGCTGCCAACTCATCAGCATGCAGGCCTTCGATCAATATGCCAACAGCGGAGCCGGCAAAGAACACTTCGTCACTCTTAAAACCGTCTCGGCCGATCTGCTGGGGGATCTTGTAAATTGCGGCACCCAGCGACGACGTATCGGGCTTTGCGAGCTTCTCAGCAGCGTCATAGATCGCGGTCGCCGATGTCATCGAATATGGTGGATTGCAAAGGGCGGCATCAAAAAATGTGGGGTCGGATGTTGCAGCCATGGGGGAGGTGGCCTGCAGGAGAGCGACAATGGCGGCCGTGGCGAAAGCGCCGCGATGGCGAGACTTCAGTTTCAGCATGAGCAAATCCCTTGAAAGTGGAGAGCTGTTATCGAGATTGAAGATACACGCACTGGCTGTTAAATAGCCATCCACTTTTCAGGAACATCGCTGAAAAAGGCTATTGGCTTCCATTATGTGAGCGTGGCCATGAAGCGCCAAATACGCTACTGCAGAACGTAAGTTCCCGAAAAAATCCCGAACATGCGTAACCCCTCGGAATCGCAAAATGTTGACATATCCGGTCCATGGCGTCGGCGATGAGATCCCGGGCGTTTGTGGCACCGTGATTGCCAGGCATCTGTGTGAACCCGGGCGGAACAGCCGATTGAATTGGTCTTTCTTCCAATGCAGAAGTTCGAGAGCGATGGCAACGCGCGAATTGCACGGCCAAATGCTCTCGGCGACAGGTTCGCCGTATCGCTGATGGCGGTGAATCCTGCTGCTAGCCGTTGTCCGGAGCGCCTCCGACGGCCAGTAGGAGCGAAAGTGGGAACCGCGATAAGGGTTTTAGTCAATTAGTTTGCGATGAACGACGCCGGTTGGCGCGTTCACGATTGGCCACCACGGGCCACCACTGTCTCTAAACATTGCTCGCGCGATAGCAACGGACACCTGCGCCATCGATTGACGGCAGGTCTGGAAATGTTCCGCTTCGACGGTCATCTGGCGATGCCGTTTTCGCCGAAGGTGAACCTCAAGCTGGGCCGCTATGAGGGTGCAGCCGCCCGCCATCATCGCCCGCGACGACAAGCTCTAATGTTCGACTACGGGCTTCGCTATTACACCTTGAGCGATGCGGGCTGGCAGCAATACCACATACCGGAAGAGCTTTCGGAGAGGCCGTTCAGGGGTGGCGGCCGGAAAGAACATACCGCTGGTACCATCGACCAACAGCCATCTGGGAGCCATGACATCAAGATTCAAACCGCCGACGAGCGTATTGCCCCAGGTCGATAATCACTAGCGTCTTGTCGGTATGATGAACTGCGAAGAGATGCTGATGCTCCGCAGGGCCGTCGAAGACTTTCGTTTTGGTACTTTGCGTCGGCAGAGGCGGGCGGTACGAGGCTGAGTCGTTATCGGAAAGTGCCGTCGGGCAACGACCAATGTTGCGCCGAACGCCATTCCATTAGCGCTCGACGATCGCTACGCCGCCCTTGATGCGGTTGCTGGGAAAGAGGATTCCCAGGGCTGCAGCCCGTCTCGGATTTCGACGGACGCCGTTTCGCTGGCCGACAACAGTGGGGCGTAGTCGTGCCCGTGCCTCCGGCAGGGGCGACGAATGCGGATCGGCGTGAGTAGCCCGGCAAACTGGCTCGGTGGCGGTCATGGTCGCCTCGCGCGGGTGCGATTGTTGATACCGGAACCCGAGCCCATCAAATCAGCACTGCCGCGAGACTTGCGAAGAGGCCTGCGTGCACGTAGATGGCGTGCACACAGTTTCAATTTAAGGTCGTGAAAGGACAAGGCTCGTGGAGCAGGCAGGCAAGGAAACCGGCAAGGGTCGGCGCAGGGCGCTTTGGGCAGCGGTCGCTGTCATCGCAGTCGCTGCCGCAGGTGTCGCCGGCGTTAAGATCGTGCACGAACAGAACGTCAGCGAATTTGTCGCCCAGAGTGGCGGCAAGGCGGAGTCCATCGAAGTCGATTTCTTCGGACGAATTCATCTGCGTCACGTGACCTTGCCGCTCGCCGACGGCACCAATGTTCGTATCGCGGCGATCGACGGACGGCTCAAGATCTTTTTCATGAATGGCAGGCTCGAGGTGAGCGGCCTCGATCTCGAGGTGGCGACGGGCAAGATCTCTGTAGCGCATGCCAGCATCGAAGGTGCCGATTTCGGCGGCAGTACGCCGACTGAGATATTCCGGAGCAGGAGTGCTGTCTCAGTGTCGAAACGCATCGAACGCTTTGCGGCAAAGCGCATATTCGCGCCAGAGATTACGCTCACCCAGTCCATAGCCGGCAGCGAGCAGAAGACGGTCTATAAGAACGTCTCCCTCGACGACATCGCCAATGGCCGCATTGCGCGCTATTCTGCCGCTGGCGCCAGCTTCGATATCGCCATGGCCATCCCCGATGTCGAAGGAGTGATGAACAAAGAGCGCATGATCGGTTCGACCGGCGCTGTAGCGGGTCAGGACCTCGATGCGGCCTACATGGCAAGGCTCTATACGGAAAAGGCCGGTCCCGAAGACAAGGAAGCAAAGCCGCTCTACGGTCCCCTTTCCGTCAAGGCAATTGCCCTCACGGACGGCAAGGTGCACTTCGCCTATGACGAACTGCGCAGCAACGGTTTCAGCATGCGCATGCCGGCCGAGCCGCTTCTCGAAACGGTGGAGAACCTGAAGTCAGTTACGAACGCCGAAGCGCTTGCTCCGGAGGAACGTCAGGCATTTGTTGCCCGGATCCTGTCCGTTGCCGATATGATTGGCAAGGGCGATATGCAGTTGCTCGGCTTCAAGGTCGACGCGCCGTATACGGACGGCGAAGACGCGGGCAAGAGGGTCAAATTCGCCGTCGATCGCATGGCGCTCCAGCTCGACGGCCGCAAGCTCGACGCGGGCCTGCACGGAGTGTCGATCGCGGAGGACACGGATACCATCAAGATCGCCGAAGCGAGCATTGCCGGCTTTTCCTGGAATTCTCCCCTCGAAGCCCTGAAGAAAATGGCCGCGCTCAACGAGCAACAGCTTGAAACGTTCCCATTCACGACGCTGATGCCGGAGCTGGGTACGATCCGCGTTGCGGGAATAGATGTCGATGTGGCCAATCCCGAGAATGTGGGCGCGACCGAGGCGGAAACCGCAGATGCTCAAGGCCTGACCAACGAAGCCGACGAGCCGGCGAACGGTGCGCTGCCCTCCGAGGCACTAATCCCAGACGCCGATCATGCGGGACGGGCGGATCAGCAGACGGGCGAAGCTGCCGCTTCCGAGGAGGAGCCCGCTACTATATCCGTTCCGAAACGTATCCGCTTCGCGCTCAAGAGTTATGAGCTGGCGCTGACCAAGCCGCATAATGGCATTCCGACGGATATCCGCATCACGCAGGAGGAACTGAGCCTGCCTGTGCCGGCAGGATCGTCGGACGAGGCCTACATCCAGCTACGCAAACTGGGTTTCGATGAGATAGTCCTCTCGTCCAACATAGAGGCCGCCTGGGACGAGGCCAATCAGAACCTGGTGATCAAGGACATTTCGCTCAGCGGCAAGGATGTGGGCAGCCTCTCCCTTTCCGGCCTGATGGGAGGGGTCACCAAGGAGTTTTTCTCCTTTGACACGGCTAAGACCCTAATGGCGGTTTCCGAACTTACCGCGCGGGAGGTGAACTTCAAGATCCGGGATGAAGGGCTGATGGCCAAGGGCATCAAACTTTATGCCGAGCAAAGCGAGATGACGGAGGATCAGGTGCGCGGCATGCTAACGATGATGGCCACCGAGGCATTGCAGCAGTTTGCGGCCGCTCAGCCGAAGCTTCAGGGTGCGGTCGACGCGCTTACGCGCTTCGTCGCCAAGCCCGGGACCTTCACTTTGACGGTCAGGTCCAAGGCCGAAAACGGTATGAGCTTATTTGATCTGGCTGCGGCTTCTGAGAACCCCATGCTGGTTCTCGATAAGGTCGATGTTGAGGCGACGGCCCAGTAAGCCGTCGAGCCCAGTCGCAATTGTCAGGCCGAAAGGCTGTCGCAAAAGTCCCACGTAATAGCGGGACTTTTGCGACACGAATTATTCTCCGTGCCCAACGGCTTCGCCTACGGCCCATGCGGTAACAGGCCCTTGATGGCCCCGCGTCCGATATAAGGATTGTGGATCCCGTAGCGCTGAATTACCAGCCGCCACGCCTCATAGAACCTAGTCTGGTCCTAGGCGGCATCCTTGCCGTCTTGACGAACTGTGTCCCGGTCGTTCGCGTTCGCAAGCAGGTGAGCTCGATATAATCCCGCAGACCGGCCTGTTAGCTGCGGCCCTCAAGAGTAATTTTTGAAAGCAAGGTTGCCGACGAGGAAGCGGCGTAACCAACAACGCACGGCCGATGGCGCATCCACGTCCTATCTTCCACCCTTCTCAGTGTGCAAACGCTGCCCCTAAATCGGATAGCGGCGGGAAGCTTGTCAGTTAGTCAAATAAATCTGTCATACAGATTTGACAAAAATGCGCCGATCTGTCTAAGTATGTGTTATACAGGATGGCGCGCCGGCCATTTCGCGTACCGGAGGAACAATGATCATCACCAATGTCGATGTGCGCATCTTCCACACGACCACGCGCCGCCATTCCGATAGTGCGGGTCACGCACATCCAGGTCCTCCGCATCAGGTCGAGCAAGCAATGCTGACCGTTCGCACGGAAGATGGTCAGGAAGGCCACTCCTTTACTGCTCCGGAAATCGTTCGCCCGCATCTGATCGAAAAGTTCGTGAAGAAGGTTCTCATCGGCCAGGATTATCGGGATCGTGAACGACTGTGGCAGGACCTTGCTCACTGGCAGCGGGGGTCGGCCTCGCAACTTACCGATCGTACGCTTGCGGTCGTCGATTGCGCTTTGTGGGATCTTGCAGGCAGAACACTCAATCAACCTGTATCCAAGTTGATCGGCGGCTACCGCGACAAGGTGCTGGCCTATGGCTCCATCATGTGTGGCGATGAGTTGGAGGGTGGCCTGGCAACGCCGGAGGACTACGGTCGTTTCGCAGAAGCGCTGGTCAAGCGCGGTTACAAGGGGATCAAGTTGCACACCTGGATGCCGCCAGTCAGTTGGGCGCCGGATGTGAAGATGGACATCAAGGCCTGTGCCGCCGTGCGCGAGGCGGTCGGTGCTGATATCCGACTGATGATCGACGCTTTCCACTGGTATTCCCGCACCGATGCACTCGAACTCGGGCGAGGCCTCGAAAAGCTCGGCTTCGACTGGATCGAGGAGCCGATGGACGAGCAGTCACTCTCTTCCTACAAGTGGCTTGCGGACAATCTCGACATTCCCGTCGTTGGCCCGGAAAGCGCCGCTGGCAAGCATTGGCACCGCGCCGAGTGGATCAAGGCCGGCGCCTGCGACATACTACGCACCGGCGTCAACGACGTCGGCGGCATCACCCCGGCGCTGAAGACCATGCATCTCGCTGAGGCCTTCGGGATGGAATGCGAGGTGCACGGCAACACCGCGATGAACCTGCATGTGGTGGCTGCCACCGCGAACTGCCGCTGGTACGAGCGCGGCCTGCTGCATCCGTTCCTCGAATATGACGACGGTCACGATTACCTGAAGTCGCTCTCCGATCCGATGGACCGGGACGGGTACGTCCATGTGCCAGATCGGCCAGGGCTCGGCGAGGACATCGATTTCGACTTCATCGAGAACAACCGTGTGCGGTGACGAGCGAGGTAATTGGCAATGAAGACAGTTCTCGCCTTCGGCGACAGTCTCACATGGGGTGCGGATCCGGCGACAGGTCTGCGTCATCCCCCCGAAAGTCGCTGGCCGGAAGTTCTCGGCCGGGAACTTGGCGGCTCGGCGCAGGTCATATCGGAAGGGCTCGGCGGGCGCACCACCTGCTATGACGACCATGCCGGACCCGCCTGCCGGAATGGCGCCAAGGCGTTGGAGGTGGCGCTTGCCAGCCACATGCCGCTCGATCTGGTGATCGTCATGCTCGGAACCAACGACATCAAGCCGGTGCACGGTGGACGCGCCGAGGGAGCGGTTTCCGGCATGCGCCGCCTGGCGCAGATCGTAGACACCTTTCCTTACAAACCGAGCGTGGCGAAGCCGAAGGTCCTGATCGTCGCACCGCCGCCGTGTTCGTCCGGCAAAGGCGGGCACCCGGCGGCGGGTCGAAGCGTGGCGGAATCCGAGCGGCTTTCCCCGCTTTACCGCAACCTCGCCTGCGAACTCGGCCACGAGTTCTTCGATGCTGGCACAGTCGCTCGCGGGTCTGAGATCGACGGTGTGCATTTGGAAGCGGCCGCGACAGCAGCCATCGGCTGCGCACTCGCAGCCCCCGTCGGCGCAATTCTTGGCTGATCCGTTTCAACGCTTGCGGAGGAGCAGGCGGGCGGATCGTGAAACTGGTAGGCCACAATCCGCAGGGGTGGCCGCAAAAGGAGGAAGCATGAGACACTTTTTAATAAGAACCGCGCTCGGCGCGCTTCTCGCCACGGCCGCGCCGATCGGCGTCCTGGCCGAGACACCGGCCGACCAACTCGTCGTCGCCACGACCATGAGCAACATTCTGACGCTCGATCCCGCGGCAATCACCGGCCGCGAGACCGTGCAAGTGCTCAACAACATCTACGATACGCTGGTCATCCTTTCGCCGCAGGACCGTAGCGTCCAGCCGCGTCTGGCCGAGCGCTGGGAGATCGCCGAGGATCGCAAATCGATCCGCTTTCACCTCCGTGTCGATGCTAAATTTGCTTCCGGCAATCCTGTCACGGCGAGCGACGTCTCCTGGAGCCTGAAGCGCCTGCTCGCCCGCAATCTCGCTCAGTCGTCCTTCCTCAAGACACGCGGCTTCACGCTCGAGGATGCCGACAAGGCGTTTGTCGCCGAAGACGACCACACCTTCGTGCTTAACCTGCCGAAGCCCGACGATCCGAGCCTGCTGCTCATGGTTCTGGCACAGAATGGCCCCGGCTCCATTCTGGACAGCAAGACGGTGCTCGAGAACGAGAAGGACGGCGACCTCGGTGCCGCATGGCTGACGCTGAATTCCGCCGGCTCCGGTCCCTTCACGCTGACGCAGTGGAAGTCGAACGAATACATCATACTTACCCGCAACGACGACTATTGGGGCGAAAAGGCCGCGATGAAGCGCGTTCTGATGCGCCATTTGCCGGAATCACAGTCGCAGCGGCTGCTGCTGGAAAAAGGCGACATAGACGTTGCCTACTCCCTCCAGGCGCCGGATCTAAAGTCCCTGGAGGCCGACAAGGCGATTACCATCGCATCGACGCCGGGTTCGGGCTTTTACTATCTCAGCGTCTCGATGAAAGATGAGCGCTTTGCCAACAAGAAGGTTCGCGAAGCGCTGCGATACCTTATCGACTATGAAGGCCTCGACAAGGCAGTCATGCCCTATTACGGCAAGTTGCATCAGCGCCCGCTGTCGACCGGCGTCCTCGGCGCGCTCCCGGATCAGGGCTATAAGCTGGATGTGGAAAAGGCAAAGGCGCTGCTTGCCGAAGCCGGCTATCCTAACGGATTTACGACCACGCTGCGCGTGCTTTCGGAAGACCCGTTCATGAAGGCGGCGACAGCCGTACAGAACACGCTCGGCCAGGCCGGTATCCAGGCGGAACTCATCAGCGGTTCGGGTGATCAGATCTACGGTGCCATGCGAGAACGGAACTTCGAGTTGCTGCTTGGTCGCGGCGGTGGCGGACAGCAACCGCATCCGGACAACAACCTGCGCTCCATCGCCTACAATCCCGACAATTCTGACGAGGCGAAGCTCACCAACTACCAGAGCTGGCGTACCAGCTTCTATGACGAGAAGCTGAACAACCTGGTCGAGGAAGCGCTTGTCGAGCGCGACCCCGCCAAGCAGGCTAAACTCTATGAAGGCGTGCAGAACTATATGGACGAGATCGTCATGTCGATCCAACCTTTCTCGGAAGTGGTCGATACGGCTGCGTTTCGAAGCGATGTCAAGGGCATGATCGTCAGCCCCTGGCTTTCCCGCTTCGAGGGCGTTGCCAAGGAGCGCTGATCGTTCCTGGTTTTCTGAGTGCATTTGTAAAAAAGGTGCGTGGCAACACGCGCCTTTTCTCGTTTGAGCCCTAACAACCGCAAAAAATGACAGTCAGCCCTGTCCATTTTTTCCGCCTACCGGCGGGTACGGCAACCGGTTCGCAAGGCGAACTCTGAGGGCGATTTGCCGGCGATAGTCATGTTTGACGATCGGATCGAAATGAGCGCGCTAAGGAACGCGCCATGGCGCCACCGGCGGACCAATAGCGCGTCCTGGGCACCGTTGGCGCGGCAGACGCGTCGAGATATGGAGTGCGTGATCAGTGAGCGCTTTCATATTCAAGCGAGGCGCCGATGAGCTCTCGGGCATAAGGGTGGGTAGCGCCGTTTGCAGGGATCGCTTCGCGTGGCAGCACTTCGGTGATCTCGCCGCCGAGCATGACGGCAAACCGGTCGCACATGTGGTCGACCACGGCCAAATCATGCGTCACCATGATGTAGGTGAAACCGCGCTCTTCGCGCAGGCGCTGAAGCAGGTTCAGGATCTCTGCCTGCACCGAGACATCGAGCGCCGACGTGGGCTCGTCCAGAAGCAGGAGCGAGGGCTCCAGGATGAGCGCCCGGGCGATGGCGACCCGCTGCCGCTGGCCACCGGAAAGCTGGTGTGGAAAGCGATCGAGGAAGGAAACGGGCAGGCCGACATCGGTGATCGCCTTGCGCATGCGCTCTTCGCGGTCGCCGAGCCTATGGATCACCAGCGGCTCGCTGAGCACGGTGCGCACCGACTGGCGCGGATGCAGCGAGCCGTACGGATCCTGAAACACCATCTGCAGGGTTCGGCAGCGCTCGATAAGTGGCATCTCGCGTACCGGCTTGCCGTCGATAAGAATGTCGCCGGCCCAGATGTCGGTTAGCATCGAGATGCAGCGCAACACGGTGGACTTGCCCGACCCGCTTTCTCCGACGAGCGCGAAGCATTCGCCGGGGCTGACCGAGAAGCTGACACTCGGCAGGACCCTGACGGCGGCAGGGCCGGTGCCAAACGTGATGGAAACATCGCGAGTTTCGACGGAAACGGACATCAGGCTTTCTCCTCCAGCCATTCGGGTTGGCGGTCGAGCACGGCGAGAGGCGCACGCGCGCCACCGATCCTTGGTTGGGCCGCCAACAGGCCGCGCGTATAGGGGTGTTGGGCTCTGTCGAGGTCACGGGCGGCGAGTGTTTCGACCACGCGACCCGCATACATGATGAGAACGCGGTCGCAGAAATTGCGCACGAGGTTCAGGTCGTGACTGATCATGATGAGGCCGATGCCACGGTCGCGCACGAGACTGTCGAGGATATTCAACACTTGAAGCCGGACGGTAACGTCGAGCGCCGACGTGGGTTCGTCGGCAATGACAAGATCCGGGTCCGCCAGCAGCATCATGGCGATCATCACACGCTGGCCCATGCCGCCGGATATTTCATGCGGATATTGGTCATAGACGCGCTCCGGGTCCCGAATCTTGACCGCTTCCAGCATAGCGAGCGCCTTGTCGCGAGCCTCTGCCTTCGAGCACCTGAAGTGGCGCAGATAGGTCTCTCCTACCTGGTCGCCGACGCGACGGATCGGGTTGAGGGAGAATTTTGGATCCTGAAGGATCATCGACATGCGCCGGCCGCGGACTTTCAGCATCGCTTTTTCGGAGAGCGTCAGGAGTTCGAGTTCTCCAAAGCGCAGCGTGTCGGCCGTGATTGTCGCGCCGGGCAGAAGACGCAACAGGGCACGCCCGACGGTGGACTTGCCGGATCCGGATTCGCCGACGATACCCAGCCGTTCCCGGCCAAGGGTGAAGGAGACCCCACGTACGGCTTCGACCGAAGCGCCGCCATAGCGGATACGGAGATTGTCGACCTCGAGAATGGGCTTTTCCATCGGGCTTACCTCCGGTTAATCTGCTTGGGATCGAGCGCATCGCGCAAGCCATCGCCGAGCAGGTTGAATGCGAGGCTGACTGACAGGATGGCCACGCCCGGGAAAGTGACGAGCCACCAGCTGTCCAGCATGTAGCGGCGACCGGTCGCAATCATCGCGCCCCATTCGGGCAGCGGCGGCTGGGCGCCGAGGCCGAGGAAACCCAGACCGGCGGCCGTAAGGATGACGGTTGCCATGTTGAGCGTCAGGCGGATGAGCACCGAGGGCAGGCACATGGGCATGATCGACTTGATGATGATGCGCGTCGGCGATGCGCCCTGCAGTCTGGCGGCGGAGATGTAGTCGGCTTTGCGGAAAGTCATTGCCTCTGCCCGGGCAAGCCGGGCGATCGGCGGCCAGGAGGTGAGCGCAATGGCGACAATGGCGTTGTTGAGGCTTGGGCCAAGCGCCGCAACGAAGGCGAGCGAGAGAATAAGGCTCGGAAACGACAGGAAAATGTCAGTGATGCGCATCATCACCGTATCGACCTTGCCGCCCAGATAGCCGGCGGTGGTACCGATGATGAGGCCGATGGGGCCGACGACAACCGACACGAGGAAGATGATTGTCAGCGTGATGCGGGCGCCCCAAACGAGGCGGCTGAAAATGTCGCGGCCAAGCTCGTCGGTGCCGAAGAAATGCCCATTGCCCGGCGGCTGCAGCGTCAGGGCAAGGTCCTGCGCATAGGGATCGTGGGTGGCGATCAGCGGCGCGAAGGCAGCGACCAGGATAAGCAGTGTCAGAACGGCAAGGCCGAAGGCCGAGGTTGGACTCCTCAGCAGGAAGAGCACGATGTTCTTCAGCGCAAGAAGCGGTGCCGGCAGACGGAAAGCAGTTTCGGTGTGGGTAGACATCAGCGCGTCCTTGGATCGAAGATGCGGTAGAGAACATCGGACAGGAGATTGAGTCCGATGAAGATGACGCCGACGATCAGCACGCAGGTCATGACGGCATTCATGTCGCCGGTGATGAGGTTGTTGGTCAAGTATTGGCCAAAACCCGGCCAGGCAAAGACGGTTTCGATCAGGACTGCGCCTTCGAGCAGCGAACCGTAGGCGAGCGCGATAATGGTGACGAGCTGGACGCGGATATTGACGAAGGCGTGCTGCCAGATCGTCTGGTTGCGCGAAAGCCCCTTCACTCTGGCAGTCGTCACGTATTCCTGGCCGAGTTGGTCGAGCATGAAGCTGCGGGTCATGCGGGTGATGTAGGCGGAGGAGGAATAGCCAAGCAGGGCCGCCGGCAGGATGATGTGGTTTAACGCGGACCAGAAGACATCCATTTCGCCGGCGATCAGGCTGTCGATCAGCAGGAAGCCGGTGCGCTCCTCGACCAGACCGATGTAGAACTGATCCATTCGCCCGCTGCCGCCGACCAGCCCAAGATGGGCATAAAAGACGATGAGAGCGATCATGCCCGTCCAGAAAATCGGCATCGAATGGCCGAAGAGGCTGAAGACACGCACGACATGGTCCAGCCAGCGGTCCTTGTTGACGGCGGCGAAGACGCCCAGCGGCACGCCGAGACCGGCGCCGATGAGAATGGCGAAGGTGGCGAGCTCGATGGTCGCCGGCATGACATGCAAAATATCCTGGATGACAGGCTGGCCGGTACGGATCGAGGTGCCGAAATTGCCCGTGAAGACGTCGCCGAGGTAATAGGCGAACTGTTCCCAGAGTGGACGGTCGAGACCAAGCGAGCGATACACCTGTTCATAGGTTTCACGGGTCGCATCTTCCCCGACGATGGCGCGGACAGGATCGGCGGGCATCAGCCGGCCGATGAAGAAAGTCAGGAGAAGCAGGCCGAGCAGCGTGACCGCGATGGTCCCGAGCTGCCCGGCCGCGCCGTAGAAGCGTATGCGACGGTGTGACATGATTCCTCCGTTTGTCATTCGCCAGACGGTGAGGCGGCACAGGCTCCGATCCTGTATGACAACTTAACGAAACCTGTCACAGGCTGTTGATGCTGTCAAGGCAATCCGCTCAGAGGAAGTCATCCCGCCTTGGCGTGAAGCAGTCGATAAGCTCTCCCGCCTCCAGGCATTGGCAGCCGTGGTCGGTGTTGCTCGGGATGACGAGACTGTCGCCAGCTTTTAGGTCATAGGCTTCGCCACCGCGGAAAAAACGGAAGCGGCCGCGTGCGATATAAGTGGATTGCACGTGCGGATGACTATGCAGTCTGCCTTGGGCGCCGCTTTCGAAGCGAAAGGATACGACCATGATCTCAGGCGAATGAGAAAGCACCTGCCGGGTAATGCCGGCGTCGGTTGCGGTGGTGGGAAAGGCGGGAAGGGTCATGGTGGCCTCGTTAATGATGTATGACATCACTAACATAGATGTACTGTATCTGTATGACAAGCTACGACAGGTTTATATCTTCGGGAGCAATTGTGCGTGAGCGCAGCAGTACCTTGTAGCGATCGAGACTGCCGTGAAGATGTGCGCGCATACGCTCGCGTGCGGCCTCGGCATTGCCTTCGATGATGGCATCGACGATGAGGCCGTGCTCTTCCTGAAGGTGGAGGTTGTAGTCTTTAGGGCGCGAGCCGGGGGCTGAGCCTTGCAGCTCGCCGCGCGGGATGATGCCGGATCGGATCAGCTGGAGAAATTCGGGAAAGCGGCGATTTTGCGTGGCTTCCGCGATGGCGAGATGCAGCTCGAAATCCGCGTCTCGGGTCGGGCTTCCGGCAGTCAGGCATTCGCCGACATGATGGTGGGCCTCAAGGATCGCTTCAATCTGTGCGGCCGAACGGCGCGATGCCGCAAGTCCCGCCGACTCCACCTCGAAGACCGTCCTGAGTTCCAGAAGCTCGATTACCGAGGAAATCCGTTCGGTGGTTAGATCCTTGAACGGCTGCTTCTTGCCCTCTGACGTCTCGAGCGCGAATATGCCCGCACCCTTGCGTGCCTCTACCAGGCGTTCGGCCCGAAGGATTGCGATCGCCTCGCGCACCACGGTGCGGCTTACGGAATACTCGCGGGTCAATGCGCTTTCACTCGGGAGCCGGTCGCCGGGTTTGAATACGCCGTCGGTCAGGTCGCGACGCAGGTCGGCGCTGATCTTTGCGGCGAGCGACGTGCCTCTGGCGTAATTGTTCTCGACTTCCATTTCTGCTTCACCTGCATTGAACCTGTCTGGCATGTTATCGGTTATCTGTCCGAATGCAAGGGAAGGCTATCTTGAGCAGCCCGGTGTTCGCAGTATGGCGCGATCGCGGGCCTGACTCGGCCGGGGGGAGGGCGGTCTCCTCGCCGCTCTCACCGCGCGACGGGGAATAAACGTCGGACCGAGCATTTGCAGGAATTCGCCGAAGCGCGGATTGTTGGTCGCCTTGGCTTCCGAGGGAAGCCGGTCGCGCGGCCTGTGATCGCCTTTGGAGGCGCATCAGCCAACCTTCCCACAGGCGTCGTGGCCCGCTGGGGCGCCCGTTTTTTGTGCGGTCCCCTTCGTCATGCACTTAGCCAGTCGGTGAGTGAGGCGGTAACCCTCTGTTGATTGTGGATATGCCATTGCCGGGCAAGGCGCAATCCGTTGCCAGATCAACTTGAGGTCCTCGCACTGCAACGCCTCTCCACTATCGGCATCTTGACCTGGAGTAACATATCATACAATTATGGTAACATATATTATATGTTGTCACAACTCGACGGAGGAAGTTTATGCTGACTGTGGAAACGCGGCAGGCGGTTAACCCGGAATATGCCAGGGCACTCGATACATCAGGGCTTCGGCGGCATTTCCTGGCTCAGGGCATGTTCAGGACCGGCGAGATCCGGCTGATCTATACCCATTACGACCGTTTCGTGATCGGCGGAGCGGTGCCGGGCAATCAGCCCCTGACGCTGGGCAAGGTCGAAGAAACCAAAACCCCACTGTTCCTCGATCGCCGTGAAATGGGCATCGTCAACATCGGTGAGACCGGTACCGTCGCGGCCGGCGGTGAAACCTACACCTTGAACCGCGGCGATGTCCTTTACCTCGGTGCCGGGACGGGGGAAGTCATCTTCGCCGGCGAGGGCCGGTTCTATATCACGTCGTGCCCGGCGCACCGTCGGCTGCCGGCACGCCTCATCACCGCTACTGAAAGCAAGGAACTGAAAATGGGGGCGTCGGAAACCTCCAACAAGCGCACAATCAATCAGTTCATCCACCCGCTCGTCATGGAGAGCTGCCAGTTGGTGCTTGGCTATACGACGCTGGAGGACGGATCTGTCTGGAACACCATCCCCTCGCATATCCATGACCGCCGCATGGAAGCCTATCTCTACTTCGGCATGGACGAAAAGTCCCGGGTTCTGCATTTGATGGGCGAGCCCCAGGAGACCCGTCATCTGTTCATCTCGAACGAGGAGGGCGCTCTTTCTCCACCCTGGTCGATCCATTCCGGTGCCGGTATCGGTTCCTACACATTCATCTGGGCCATGGCCGGCGACAACGTTGATTATACCGATATGGACTTCATTCAGCCAAAGGACCTGAAATGACAAATTCATTTTCGCTTCAAGGGCGTAAGGCGCTGGTCACGGGCTCGAACACCGGTCTCGGACAGGCGATCGCCATCGGTCTCGCTGCAGCCGGTGCCGAGGTGATCTGCGCAGCTCGTAGGTCGCCAGAGGAGACCCTCGATTTAATCACCGAGGCAGGCGGCAAGGCGATCGGACTTTCTCTCGATTTTGTCGATCCCATGGCCGCGCGAGACGTGTTCCAGGATCAGGGCATCGACATCCTGGTCAACAACGCCGGTATCATCCGTCGCGCCGATGCGGTGGATTTCACCGAGGAAGACTGGGATGCGGTGGTCGATGTAAACCTGAAGGCGCTCTTCTTTACGACCCAGGCGTTTGCGAAGGAATTGCTGGCTAAGGGGCGGCCAGGAAAGGTGGTCAATATCGCTTCGCTTCTTTCCTTTCAGGGTGGCATCCGTGTCCCATCCTACACAGCTGCGAAACACGGCGTGGCTGGTCTCACCAAGCTGCTTGCCAACGAATGGGCGGCCAAGGGCATCAATGTCAACGCGATTGCGCCCGGCTACATCGAAACCAACAATACCGAGGCGCTTCGCGCCGACGCCAACCGCAACAAGGCTATCCTCGATCGCATTCCGGCCAACCGCTGGGGGCGTCCGCAGGACATCGCCGGTGCTGCAGTCTTCCTGTCGTCACCGGCAGCCGATTACATCCATGGCGCGGTTCTCAATGTCGACGGCGGCTGGTTGGCGCGTTGACCTGAAAGTTGTTATGCAGCTTATATGATGACTTATTGACACATGTCGTATGTGTGCCTAAGTGTGTGGCCGAGGCACGTACAAAGGAAACCTGAAATGAACCCTGAACAAATCAAAGTCGCTCTTGGCTCCGGTCTTCTCTCTTTCCCGGTCACACATTTCGATGCCCAAGGGCGCTTCGCGCCGGAAAGCTACAAGAAGCATGTCGAGTGGCTTGCCGGCTATGAGGCTCCGGTGCTTTTCGCAGCCGGCGGCACCGGGGAATTCTTTTCTCTGAAGCCGGATGAAATTCCGGGCGTGGTTGCGGCTGCCAAGGAGGCGGCAGGAGAGACCGCCATCGTGTCGGGTTGCGGCTACTGCACCGATATCGCCGTGGATATTGCCCGTTCGGTCGAAAAGGTCGGAGCCGACGGCATCCTGCTTTTGCCGCATTACCTGATCGACGCGCCTCAGGAAGGCCTCTACGCTCATATCAAGAAAGTCTGCCAGTCGGTGGGTATCGGCGTCATGGTCTACAACCGCGACAATTCGGTGCTGCAGGCCGATACGCTTGCCCGGCTTTGCGACGAATGCCCCAATCTGATCGGCTTCAAGGACGGCACGGGCGATATTGGGCTTCTGCGCCAGGTGACCGCCAAGATGGGCGATCGCCTCATGTATCTGGGCGGCATGCCCACGGCCGAACTCTTCGCCGAAGCCTATCTGGGTGCCGGCGTCACCACCTATTCGTCTGCGGTGTTCAACTTCGTGCCCGGACTTGCCAACGAGTTCTACGTGGCGCTTTGCGCCGGTGATCGCTCCACGTGCGCGCGCATACTGACTGATTTCTTCTACCCGTTCATGGCGATCCGCAATCGGGTCAAGGGTTACGCCGTTTCGGCAATCAAGGCGGGTGTGCGGCTGCAGGGTTTTGACGCCGGACCGGTGCGCGCGCCGCTTGTGGATCTGACCGATGACGAGCTTGCCATGCTCGACAACCTCATCGGCGCGCACAAGCGCAAGGCCTGACACGACGAACTCCGGAAGAATGCGATGAAGATCGCCGCCGTTCGCACCCTTCTCCTGGAACACTAGTTCAAGATGCCGGCAACCTGACGAGAGATCTGTAGCCGCACCCGTTGAGGTGCCCAGCGCAGTCCGTCCTACGCCCGTTGCTTCTCCATTGCGCGGGTGGCGGCGAGGCGGACTTCCTGTTCCGGCTCGTCGAGCTGCAGCAAACCGCCGTGCCGGCTCTGATGGACCTTGTTCATATGACCGCGCGGGCTGAGGCCGAGTGTGCGCTTGAACATGCGCGAGAAATAATAGGGATCGCCATAGCCGACTTCCGCCGCCGCTGCCGCCACCGAAAGGCCTCCCTCGAGAAAATGCATGGCGCGTTCCATGCGCTTGAGCTCCTGGTACTTGCGCGGTGTGCGGCCCACCCGTTTCTGGAACTCGCGCAGGAAATAGTCGGTGTTGTATGGCGAGGCGTCGACTGCCTTCGCGGCAATCTCCGGATCGAGCGGATTGGCCGAGATCATCGTTGCCGCCTTCATCACCGCAAGGTCGATCGCGTCTGCCCCCTCCGGCTGATAGGTCGCATGGTCGCGCCAGCCGAGAAAGGCATCCTCTATGAAGGCGATAAGCAGGACCATGAAAAGATGATGTTGACCGAGCGAGACGGAGGAGGGAGGCGCGCTCTGGCGATAGTGGCGGGCAATCGACTCGAGAAACGGCCAGCGGCTCAGTTGCAGCTTCGGCCTCAGGTTCATCTGCGCGATCAGGTTATGGCGACCATAAATGTCGAGCGTAAAATGCTGCGCCACGCCGATGTAGGTCTTGTGCCCCTCGTTCCAACCGACGAAGCGCTGGCCGGCGCTGATCAGCATGGCATCCCCCGGCTCCATCAGGCATGGCTCGCCATCGATCAGATAGTGGCCGCGCCCCTCAAGGCAGATGATCAGATCATCGACCGGGTTGGATTTGTCGATCCTCCAGGTGTGCGAGTGCTCCATGCGGATCGCCGCCCGCGTCAGATTGAGTGTCAATGCCGCAGGCGGGATTGCCGATAGAATTCCGCCTTCGATTTCGTCCATCTTTTTCCCTTCCTTTGTGAATTTATTGTAATCGGGAAATCCGCGAAAGTCACCAAATAAGCCGCTTTTTCTGGGGAGGAGATCGGTCCGTGGGATAGGTAGGGGCGTTGCCGCTCACATTTCCTGCACCGAAATGGGAGCCTGATTTGTACAAAATTGTATCTATGTCCACTGCACTCAGGTGCGGCCTGGGAGGCAAGCCATGAAGATGCACCGCCTTTTGGGGCTGGGGTATCTCACCCCCTATATCTTGGGCCTCCTGGTCTTTACGGCTATCCCGTTCGGCGGGTCGCTCTACCTAAGTTTCACCAGCTACGACCTGATGAGCGAGCCACGTTGGACGGGGCTTGCCAACTACGAGCGGCTCTTCACGCGCGATCGAACCTTCATCAAGTCGTTGAACGTGACGCTGCTCTACGTATTCCTGACAGTGCCTTTGAAGCTTGCCTTCGCGCTCTTCATTGCGGCGATCCTGAACCACAAGCTGATGTTCATCGGACTCTTTCGGACCGCGTTCTACGTGCCCTCGATCCTCGGCGGTTCGATCGCGATTGCGGTTCTGTGGCGCTACATCTTCGCCACGGAGGGCCTTGCCAACATGGCGCTGGCGACGCTCGGTCTTTCGCCGGTGGACTGGTTCGGTGATCCGACGAACGCGCTTTTCACCATCACGCTTTTGCGATGCTGGCAGTTCGGCTCAGCCATGGTGATTTTCCTCGCCGCCCTGCAGTCGATCGACAGATCGCTTTACGAAGCGGCAGCCATCGACGGCGCAGGCAAGGTGCGCACCTTTTTCTTCATTACATTGCCACTGCTGACGCCGGTCATCTTCTTCAACCTCGTCATGCAGATGGTTCAGGCATTCCAGGAGTTCAACGGCCCCTACATCATCACGCAGGGCGGTCCCCTGAAGGCGACCTATCTGCTTCCGCTCTATATCTATGACGAGGCTTTCAAGAAGTTCAACATGGGTTACGCCTCGTCCATCGCCTGGGTGCTCTTCACCATCGTCACCGCCCTGACCCTTGTTGCCTTCTGGTCCTCCAAGAAGTGGGTCTATTACGCCGGCGACAAGCGGAGCTGATCTCATATGACCGAACTTGCGACCTTCAACGACCTCCAGACTGCGCCCCGCGCCAGGCTGAAGCTGATCTCGACCGCGTTCCGTTACATCCTGCTCTTTGCAGTCGGCTTCGTCATGCTCTATCCGCTCATCTGGCTGGTCGGTGCGAGCTTCAAGACGAACTCCGAAATCTTCGCAGGCGCCGGCTTTCTGCCAGAGAAGCCTACTGCCGACGGCTACATCAAGGGCTGGCAGACATCGACACCATACACGTTCGGACGCTTCTTCTGGAATTCGTTCCAAATCATCCTGCCCAAGGTGATCGGCACGGCCATCTCCTGCACGTTGACGGCTTACGCCTTCGCGCGGTTCGACTTCCCTTTGAAGAAGATACTCTTCGGCTCGGTGATTGCGATCCTGCTGCTGCCCAATGTCGTCACCCGCATTCCGCAATATATCCTGTTCCGCGACTTGGGCTGGCTCGACAGTTTTCTGCCGCTCTGGGTGCCGTCGGCGCTTGCTGGCGATGCGTTCTTCGTCTTCATGCTGGTGCAATTCCTGCGCTCATTGCCGACCGACATGGAGGAGGCGGCGCGGGTCGATGGCGCCAACAGCATCCAGACACTCATCTACATCGTGGTGCCGATGCTCGCTCCGGCACTGATCTCGGTGTGCCTCTTTCAGTTCATGTGGACCATGAACGATTTCCTCGGACCGCTGATCTATCTGTCCTCGGTGGACAAGTATCCGGTCAGCCTCGCTCTCAAGCTTTCCATCGACACAACGGAAGCTTTCGAATGGAACCGCATCCTGGCGATGTCGGTGCTCACGATCGCGCCCGCGCTGATCGTCTTCTTCGCCGCGCAACGATACTTCATTGAAGGGATCTCCTCCGGGGGGATCAAGGGCTGAACATGGCTAAGGTTCAACTGAAAAATCTCGAAAAGGTCTATGGCAACGCCTTCAAGGCGGTCCACGGCATCAACCTCGATATCGATGACGGCGAGTTCATGGTCTTTGTCGGCCCGTCGGGCTGCGCCAAGTCGACGACGCTGCGCATGGTCGCGGGTCTGGAGGAGATATCCGGCGGGGAGGTCGTCATCGGCGATCGACGCGTCAACGATCTGCCGCCCGGCAAGCGCTCGATAGCCATGGTGTTCCAGAACTACGCGCTCTATCCGCACATGAAGGTGCGGGGCAACCTGGCATTCGGGCTGAAAATTGCCGGAAAGCCGAAAGCGGAAATCAATGAAGCAATCGACCGAGTCGCCAAGATTCTCGAGATCGAGGCGTTGCTCGACCGCCTTCCCAAACAGCTTTCAGGCGGTCAGGCCCAACGTGTCGCTCTCGGTCGTGCTCTCATAAAGAAGCCGGGCGTCTTCCTGTTCGATGAGCCGCTGTCGAACCTCGATGCAAAATTGCGAGCCTCGATGCGTGTGCGCATAACCGAGCTGCACCGCCAACTGAAAGCGGAAGGCCTGTCGTCGACGGTTATTTACGTGACGCATGACCAGACCGAGGCCATGACGATGGGTGACCGCATCTGCGTCATGCAGGCAGGCCATATCATGCAGGTGGCGACGCCGAAGGGACTCTATGAATGTCCGGCGAACCTGTTCGTCGCTGGGTTTATCGGCAGTCCGGAGATGAACCTCATTGATGCCAGGCTCGATGGTTCCTCGTTCTCTGTCGGAAGCCAGAGCCTGCCGATCGGACCGCACCTGGAGGGCCGGCTTTCAGCCCGTCCGGCAGAGGCAGTAGTCGGCACTCGCCCACAGCACCTTTCGCTCGTGGCCGATGGCCCGGCGTTCACAGCCAAACTCGCCAATGCCGAATTCATGGGCCACGAGGTCTATCTCCATGCTGACCTGGAGGGCCGCAGGGTAGTGAGTGTCGTTGGTACTGCCGATTTCGAGGCGCTGGGCCGCTCGGAAATCATCCGACTGCGTCCGGAGCCGGAGCGATTGCACATTTTCGACAAGACCGACGGCCGCAACGTCTCGCTGTGAGGAGGCAACGTTGAGCCATTCATCAACAAGGAGGAGAACCATGAAGACAGCGACAACCTTACTTGCATTAGCCGGCGTCGCCTACGGCGCGCTTTCGCTTGGTGCCACCGCTCAAGCTGCCGAACTGCGCATGGCGTGGTGGGGTGGCGACAGCCGTCACGTTGCCACCCAAAAGGCGACCGCCGCCTGTGGCCAGAAATACGGCCACAACGTCAAGGGCGAGTTCACCGGCTTCGACGGCTATCTCGAAAAATTGACTACCCAGATGGCTGGCAGGACCGAGGCCGACATCGTGCAGGTCAACTGGCCGTGGCTGCCACTGTTTTCCAAGAACGGCGAGGGCTTCGCCGATCTGCGCAAATTGAAGGCGATCGATTTGTCGAATTGGATGGAGGGCGATCTCGCTGCTGGCTCGATGAACGGGGTCCTGCAGGGGCTTTCGGTCTCGACGACGGGACGTGTCTTCTTCTTCAACGCAACCACCTTCGAGAAGGCTGGCGTCGAAATTCCGAAGGGATGGGACGAATTCTTCGCTGCGACAGCGACTATCAAGGAAAAACTCGGCAAGGACCACTATACCTTCAACGCGGTAAAAGAGACCGCCCAGCTGCTGGTGACACTTGCCGTTGTGCAGAAGACCGGCAAGGATCTCGTCGACCAGACGAGCAATCGCGTAGCCTGGACCCCGCAAGAGCTCGCCGAAGGGATATCCTTCCTCGGCAAGCTGGTGGAGACCGGTGCAATCCGCTCGCAGAAGGAAGAGGCCGCCGACGGCAACGTCAATCTGTTTGAAAAGCCCGCCTGGGCCGAAGGCAAGGTCGCCGGCTCATATGAATGGGATTCAACCTATTCCAAGTACGCCGATCCTTTGAAAGATGGCCAGGTTCTCAAACCCGTTCCGATGTTGAAGCTGGCCGGCGCCGTTACTGAAGGTGTCTATCGCAAACCGTCCATGGTGTTCTCGATCTCCAAGAATTCGGGAAACCAGGATGCCGCCGCTCAGATCGTCAACTGCCTGCTAAACGAGCCGGAAGGCATCGACGCTCTTGGTACATCGCGTGGGCTTCCCACGTCAAAAGCCGCCGCCGCCCGGCTTGGCGACAAAGGTGAGGCCGAGGTTCGTGCCGCCAATGCCATCGTAATGGCCTCGACGGGACCGAGGGTTTCACCCTTCAACGAGCATCCGGAAATTCGCGCCGCCTTCATCGATACGCTTGAGGAATACGCCTATGGCCAGATCACGGCCGAAGAAGGCGCCCAGCAGATCATCGATACAGTGAACGAGGTTCTCATCGAGTTCGACTGACCACCAACATTGCCCACCGCGCAATGCCGCGGCGGGTCTCCCGCCCGCCTGGCGGGCATGGAACACGAGGCAAGACATGATCCGACCTTCCATCATCGCGCGCTCGGCGCGAACGGCGGCGCTATGCCTGCCTGCGCCAGGTGCGCTTTATCGCCTTCCAGCAAGGATAGCCTGGCGGCTGTCTTCGCAGAACACGGACCTGCAGCAGGGAGAAACAGAAACCGTCGTCACCCTGCTGCATGGACTTCACCCGGCGCGCCGTTACTTTTTCGAGGCGGAAGGGTTTTTGCCGGTGCCCTTCGAAACCGCACCGTGCGCGGGTCTGGTGGAGGCGGGCGATTTCGGTCTCTTGGACGGCATTGCGCCAAATGATCTCGACGGCGCTGGCGCCAACGCCAGAGCGCTGGCCGAAGCGGTCGCAGCCGTTCCCAACGGAGGTACACTACGCCTCGGTCCAGGCCTGTGGACGTCGTTGCCGGTCGGCCTCAAGGGTCAAATGACCTTGCACCTTGCGGAGGGGGCGACCCTTCAAGCGCCATCCGGGCGCACTGGTTGGCCGGTTCTGCCGGCCCACGATCATCGCGGCCGCATGCTCGGCACCTGGGAAGGTTTGCCTGCTGCGTGTTTTGCCGCCCCGGTACACGCGGTCCTGGCAGATAACCTAGTGATCGAGGGCAGGGGCGTACTCGACGGATCCGGCGACAAAGGCGATTGGTGGAACTGGCCGAAGGAGACGCGAGACGGCGCGCGCCGTCCGCGCGGCATGCACCTAATCTCCTGTCGTGACGTAACGCTGCTTGGCTTCACGATCCGCAACGCGCCGTCCTGGACGATTCACCCGCAGCATTGCGAGCGTCTGACGGCTGCTGGACTTACGATAGTTGCGCCGCCCGACAGCCCAAACACCGACGGCTTCAACCCGGAGGGCTGCCGCGACGTAACGATTACAGGTGTCCGTTTTTCTGTCGGTGACGATTGCATCGCGGTCAAGGCCGGCAAGCGCGGGCCGAACGGCGAGGACGATCACCTCATGGAAACGCGCGGCGTTCGCATCAGCCACTGCCTGATGGAGCGCGGCCATGGCGGTCTGGTGATCGGCTCGGAGATGTCCGGTGGCGTGCATGATGTCGCCGTCGAGGATTGCGAGATGATTGGCACCGATCGCGGCCTACGTCTGAAGACCCGTCGCGGTCGCGGTGGAGCGGTCACCAATATCACCATGCGTCGGGTGCGGCTCGATGGCGTCGAAACCGCACTCTCGGTCAACGCCCACTACCACTGCGATGTCGATGGCCACGATCCTTGGGTGCAAAGCCGTGAGCCGGCGGACGTCGGTACCGCAACGCCAGTCATCGACGGCGTTACCATAGAGGACGTCGAGATTTGTGGGCTCGCGCATGCGGCAGGCGCCTTTCTCGGTCTGCCAGAGGCGCCGATCCGCAACGTCAGCATCCGCCGCCTGAAGATCATCTCGCATGACCCAACGGCAATCGCGACGCCACCCATCATGGCCGACCGGGTGCGCCCGATGCGCCATGAGGCAATCGTCGCCGAGCAAGCGGAGATCGATTGCGACGATCCCGCCTTGCTGAGTGCCGACTCCGTTTCCCTTCCCTTCGAATGAGACCGACCCGTGAACCCGACAGAATATTTCGACGAATTCGCCAAGCGCTATACCCGCTACAAGGGCGGTAGC
This sequence comes from Hyphomicrobiales bacterium, assembly GCA_900474095.1. Taxonomy (GTDB): domain Bacteria; phylum Pseudomonadota; class Alphaproteobacteria; order Rhizobiales; family Rhizobiaceae; genus Pararhizobium. The sequence continues at coordinate 29,271 of UCOA01000029.1, forward strand.
TGGTGTTACGAGGATGGATGCGTCTATCGCGGCCTCATCCATCTTTTCGAGGCGACAGGCGACGCGCGCTGGAAGGCGCATTTGCACCGCCTTGCAGATCCGCAGATCGCGGCTGACGGTGCGCTTTTGGGCTACGATCCTCGTGAATACAACATCGACCATGTTTTTGCTGGGCGCTCTTTGTTCGCGCTTGCCGAAGGTGCCAACGATCCCCGCTATCGTCTGGCGGCGGACCGTCTGGCCGGGCAACTGGAAAGCCACCCCCGCATTCCCGCCGGCAACTACTGGCACAAGAAGCGTTATCCGCATCAAGTGTGGCTGGATGGGCTCTACATGGGGCTGCCCTTCCAGATCGAATATGCAAAATCCGCCGGCCGCACCGGCCTGATCGCCGACGCGCTGCAACAGTTCTCGACGGCATTGGTATTAACTGCGACCCCGGGCGGTCTCTACGTCCATGGCTATGACGACAGCCGTCAACAGCGTTGGGCCGACTCCGTGACCGGTCAGTCTCCCGCCGTCTGGGCACGCGCAGTTGGCTGGCTGGCCATGGCATTGGTCGATGTTCTGGCTATGCTTCCCGCCGACGAGGCCACCGCTTCAATCCGCCAGCGCACAGGCCTACTTTTAACGGAGATCACTACCCGCCAGGCGACTTCCAGCGGCCTCTGGCCGCAGGTGCTCGACGCACCGGATCTCAAGGGCAATTATGAGGAGAGCTCCGCCTCGGCCATGTTCGCCTATGCGCTTATGCGCGCCGCCCGTCTCGGACTGTTTGAACCGGATAGGGCAAAAGCGTTGACCGCCGCCGGTAAGCGCGCACTCGATTCGCTGTTGCAGTCCCGGCTAGTCGCGGATGACGAAGGTATCACTCGACTGACAACCATCGTCCTTGTCGCCGGTCTTGGCGGCTTCGAGGGCAGCTATCGCGACGGCTCTCCGCGCTACTATCTCACGGAGCCCATCGTTTCCGATGACGCCAAAGGCGTCGGCCCGCTGATGATGGCCTATGCCGAAAGCCTGATGGCCGGCATTTAAATGGGTCTGGTTCAGGCTACTTGCTTCATGGAGCAACACTGCTCACCGAGCGTGATTGATCGACTAGGGGTTGCCGGGCTTCCGTGTCTCGTGAAGGCGGTCTTCTGGCCGCAGAAAAGCCACTGCCGTCAGCAGGAAGCCTTCCTTCGTGAGGGTGAGTCGCGAATGCGCGCTGGACCCTACGCTTCGGCGGCTGTGTACCCCATTAGATAGGGGCGGTGTCGGCAGGTCGGATCACCGAACCTGCCGACGATCTTGCTCTTCAATGAGCCTTTTGAGTGTATAGCAGCGTGAATAACGCGAGGACGCAACCGACGATCCCAACCGTGGCGAAAATGTAGAAATTCCACTGTGGCGCCAAACCGGCCCCGAGCACTGCGCCGCCGATCGCCGGGCCGATCATTCCACCGATCCGACCTATCCCAAGTGAGAAGCCTAAACCCGTACCGCGGATTTCTACCGGATAAAGGTTGCCTACGAGAACGTTCGCCAGGATTTGCGTGCCGATCGTACCGGTGCCTGCCAATCCTACCAAGCCATATACCAGCATTCCTTGATCAACCTGGGTCAGCAGCCAGATTGACAGCGCGCCGATCAGGAACATTGCCGATACGACGAGTTTGACATTGCCGCGGTCGGCAACCTTGGCGCCGATCAGGAGACCGATTGCTGCACCTGCATTGAGCGTCACCGAGAACATCAGCGCCGAACCGATATCGTAGCCCATCTTGTTCATGATCGTCGGTAGCCAGTTAACCATGCCGAAGGTCAGCAGAAGTGAACAGAAATGGATACCCCAAGCGTTCAATGTAGGCAGCAGGCGACCCTGAGTAAACAGCGAGCGAACCCCATTCTGCCGATCCGCTACCGGCCTTGGAACCGGGTTGGGAAGGCCGAACTGATTGGCAATCAGATTGGCTTCAGCCTGACGGTTTTTGGTCGCGAGCCATTCCGGCGATTCCGGAATGAGGCGCATGACGAAAGGCAGGAGCAGGATCGGCAACCCGCCGATCATCATCAACGGCCGCCAGCCATATTCCCGCATCAGCAGCAAGCCGAGAAGGCCGGAAATGATGCCGCCGAACAGATAGCCGAGAAGCGCAATCGAGTAGGCCATGGCCTTGCGTTTGGGAGGCGAGAATTCGATGATCAGTGCCGTGACGGTGGGAAATAGCGCTCCCAGACCAAGACCGGCCAGGAACCGCGTTCCTTCGAATACGGTGAAATTCGGCGCAAGGCCGCTGCCGATCATCATGACGGAGAAACTCAACAGACTTCCGATGATAACCTTGCGTCGACCGATCCGGTCAGCCAGCGTGCCTGCTATCAGCGCGCCCAGCAGCATGCCGAACAGGGTGAGCGAGGCCGCTCGGCCGATCATTCCCGGCGTCAGTCCCCAACCCGGTTCGCCAAGCAGTGCCGGCACGACGGCACCGTAGACGATGAGATCGTAGCCGTCGAACAGGATGAGCAGGCCGCAAAGGGCGATGATGATATTCGGGCTCTTCACCCGCTCTTTAGAGATAGCGATGTCGTGTATGGCCATAATCCCTCCCCATACATTGCGCACAGCAAGCCAATCCCGAGCAATGCCGGGTCAGAATAGCTTTCTGTACAAATCCTCCAGATCGTTGCTGGTGAGTTTCCTCCAACACCAAGCACACCCGATCGCGGATGCGTCATTGCAACGATGACATCCTATTAAATATTTGCAAATAAAATATTTGCAACTGCAAACTTATCGACTGGGAATTTTTCCTTTGCCGCCCGCTGCTGCGAGATTGCTGTACATCAGGCGCAAGGCATTTTTGAATGCGTCAATCTCTGCGACGGTCATGCCTTGAACAGCAGTATGTTCGAGTTCGACTGCGAGCGGCATCAGCCTCTCCGTCAGGGCCTCTCCTTGTGGCGTCAACCGTACGATGACGATCCGCCCATTATCCTCCGGTCTTGTACGGGTTACAAGTTTTCGCTTGGCAAGGGTGCCGATCAGTCGCGACAGAGTGGAGACCTCGACCGAGACGACTTCTGCAAGATCACCGAGGGTGCTCTCGTGGCGTTCCTTCAACATCGCAAGCACCCGGTACATGGGGACTGTCAGGTCGTCTTCCGCGATCTTTTGCGAAAACACCTCCGCGATACCGACACCGGAACGATTGAGAAGATAGGGAACGGAATCGGTCAGCTTATACATGATCTTCGTCTGTCGGATGTGATGGCTGCGGTCGCGAATAACGGAGGATATTGTTCAATGCCATGCACGTATCAAGCGGAAATTACAACACGGAAGCCCTTGCAATCCTGCACATTTGATCGGTTCAGGCACTCTCGCTCTCCCAAATCATAAATTTGCATTGACAATATTTGCAAATGCAATAATTTTATACCCAAGGAGACACGGGAGGAAATCATGTCTGCCAATGCCCTTGTCGGAGAATCTTCGACACCTGCACCGACGAATACTGCGTCGTTCGGTTCCAACCCTATCGCCCCCATATCTGTAGGCGATGCATTCCGCGCCACAATGCGGCGCTTCCCGGCAACCGTTACGGTCATCTCCGCCTGTCGTCATGGAACCGACCATGGCATGACGGCGACTGCCGTCACGTCATTGTCGATGGATCCACCGTCGCTGGTCATCTGCCTGAACAACCGCACGTTTCTCCATGACATGCTTCTGGAGGTGCCGGAATTTGCGGTCAGCATCCTGACGGACCGGCAGGTGGGGGTTTCCGAGGGCTTCAGCGGCAAGATCGCCCCGGAGAAACGCTTCGAGTCCGATAAATGGATCCGTCATCCACGTGGCATGATGGTTCTTGACACGGCTCATGCCTCGGTCGTCTGCCGCCGCATGGGAGCCGTTCCGTACGGCACGCATACCATCTTCATCGGCCAGGTCATCGACAGCCGCCTTTCGGAGGCGACTATTCCGCTGATGTACGAGAATGCCAGCTATTGCGCGCCACAGCAGGCGTCGCTCTTCCCCCAGAACTAAAGGGTAGACCCATGTTAAACACTGCAGCCACGTTTCCCGCCTCGCCGCGGGTCGAGACCGCACGTCTGGCGGAGCGCATCGTTCCTATTATAGAGGCGATCCGTAAGAGCGCCCGTGATACCGAGAAATCGGGACGCGTTCCCGACAGCCATATCGATCTCCTGCGTTCCGTCGGCTATTTCGATATCGTCAAGCCTGCACGTTTCGGCGGCGAGCAGGGCTTTTTCGCCGATCTCGTGGACGCCAACATCGAGATTTCGTCGGCCTGTGCCTCCACCGGTTGGGTAGCGGGACTTCTGTCCGCCCATCAATGGCTGCTGGCCATGTTCGATGAACGCGTTCAGCAGGAAGTCTGGGGCAGCAATCCGGACGCACTGCTCTGCGGTTCGTATGCCCCGGTCCGCCCGGCCGAACGCGTAGAGAACGGCTTTCGACTATCCGGTGACTGGGCTTTTGCGAGCGGCTGCGAAAACGCCCAATGGGCCCTGTGTGCCGCCATCATTCCGCCTCGGAGCGAAGGAGAGCGTCCTGTTCCGGCCTTCCTACTGGTTCCGGCCAGCGACTACACGATCGCCGACACGTGGGATGTGGTCGGCCTCGCGGGCACAGGCTCGAAAAGCCTGATCCTCCAAGATGTCTTCGTTCCGGAATACCGAATGCTGAGCTTCCCGGATGCGACCTCGGGTAGAACACCTGGCGGACGCGGCTACAAGGGGATCGGCCTTTTCAATATCCCGCTTCTCATGGGCGTTCCATTCTGCCTCGGCAGCGCTGCGGTCGGCGCGGCGAAGGGAGCGCTGAACAGCTATATCGGACATATGGGGACCCGTGTGACACGCGGTGCCGTTGCCGGCGGCAACAACAAGATCGCCGAGTTTCCGACCATCCAGCTTCGCGTGGCTGAAGCCTCGGCATCCGTGGATGCGGCGCGCGAAATCATGCTGCGGGATATCGCCAGAGCGCAGCAACTGGCTCAAGCCCGTGAGGATGGCATCGGCGAAATCACCGACGAAGACCGCATCCTGGCTCGCCGCAGCCAGTCTTTTGCAGTCAGCCTTGCCCTCCGAGCGGTGGAGGCGCTCAATGCGTCGACGGGTGGTCTCGGCCTTCAGATGTCCAATCCCGTTCAGCGGGCATGGCGGGATGCAAATGCCGTCGGGCGCCACATTTCCATGAACTGGGACGCCGTGGGCACGATGGTCGGCCAGCAATTGCTAGGTCTTCCACCCAAAGGTCAATACTGAGCCGCCATTCTCGTTATTTCCGATTGAAGACAAGAAAGAGAGCATATCGTGCAGGGCAAGATCGCGCTTGAAGAACATTTCGCCATCCCCGACACACTGCAGGATTCGGCTGGGTTCGTCCCAGGCGACTACTGGACGGAACTTTCCGCCCGCCTGCTGGACATCCAGGACAAGCGTCTGCGGCTGATGGACGCCAATGGCATTGAGAAGATGATCCTGTCGCTCAACGCGCCTGCCGTACAGGCGATCCCCAGCAAGGCAAAGGCGCTCGAGATTTCCCAGCGTGCCAACGATTTTCTGGCGGAACAATGCCTCAAGAACCCGAACCGATTCTTGGGATTTGCAGCCCTGCCGCTGCAGGATCCCGACGCCGCCGCGCAGGAACTGCAGCGTTGCGTGACGACGATGGGTTTCGTCGGTGCACTGGTCAACGGTTTTTCGCAGGAGGGCGACGGCTCGACGCCGCTCTATTACGATTTGCCGCAATATCGGCCGTTCTGGGCCGAAGTCGAGAAGCTCAATGTTCCTTTCTATCTGCATCCGCGCAACCCGTTGCCGCAGGATAGCCGAATCTACGCCGGTCATTCCTGGCTGATGGGGCCGACCTGGGCGTTTGCGCAAGAGACCGCCGTGCATGCGCTGCGCCTTATGGGTTCCGGACTGTTCGATGAACATCCGGCGCTCCGGATCATCGTCGGTCACATGGGTGAGGGGCTGCCTTACATGATGTGGCGCATCGATAACCGGAATGCATGGGTCAAGGTGGAAAAGAGCTATCCGGCCAAGCGGCCAATCGCCGACTATTTCAACCAGAATTTCTATATCACGACGTCGGGAAACTTTCGCACGCAGTCACTGATCGATGCTATGCTGGAAATCGGCGCGGACCGGATACTGTTCTCGGCCGACTGGCCGTTCGAGAATATCGACCACGCTGCAAACTGGTTCGACAACGCCACTATTTCCGAAGCCGACCGTCTGAAGATCGGCCGAAGCAATGCGGTTTCGCTGTTCAAGCTCGATAAATAGTATGGTGACTCCCTTCAGTTACACGGCCAGCCCGGCGCAGGTCATCTTCGGCAGCGGCTCCTTGAGCCGTCTGGCCGAAGCTATCACGGGGCAGGGCGGCAAACGCGCCCTGGTCCTCTCGACACGACACCAGAAAACGGAGGCGGAACGGATCGCCGCCGCACTTGGACCACTGTCGGTGGGGCTTTTTGCCGATGCCACGATGCACACGCCGGTCAATGTGACCGAGCGGGCGATGGAGGCATACAATGCCGCGTGTGCCGATTGCGTGGTCGCGATCGGCGGCGGATCCACGATCGGCCTCGGAAAGGCAATCGCCTATCGCAATGACGCTCCGCAGATCGTGGTGGCGACGACATACGCGGGTTCCGAAGTCACTCCGATTCTTGGCCAGACGGAGAACGGGCAGAAGACGACGGTCCGCGGGCCGGGGATACTCCCCGAGGTGGTCATATACGACCCCGAACTGACCCTGGGATTACCAGTTGCCATGAGCGTCAGCAGCGGCCTCAATGCGACGGCGCATGCGATCGAAGGTCTCTATGCAAGGGATCGCAACCCGATTTCGTCGATGATGGCCGTAGAGGGCCTGCGGGCGCTGAAACAGGCGTTACCGCAAATCGTCAGAACGCCTGGCGAGATCGAGGCGCGGAGCGAAGCACTTTATGGCTCATGGCTATGCGGAACGGTGCTCGGGGCCGTCGGAATGGCTCTGCATCACAAGCTATGCCACACGCTGGGGGGGAGTTTCGACTTGCCGCATGCGGAAACCCATGCGGTTATTCTTCCCCATTCGGCCGCCTACAACTCTGTGGCTGCAGCGGATGCGTTGAAGCCCGCCGCCGATCTTTTCGGAGGATCGCTGGGTGCTGGACTTTACGATTTTGCCGCTTCGATCGGTGCCCCCATGGCGCTGCGCGACCTCGGCATGAAGGAGTCGGATCTGGATCGGGCAGCGGAAATCGCCGCCTTGAACCCCTACTGGAACCCGCGCCCAATCGAACGGGACGCTATCCGGGTTTTGCTGCAGAGTGCCTGGGAGGGCACCCGACCGCTTTAAAGTATTTGGAGGAGGGCCGCGTGCCTGAATATTTCAGTGAAGAAAGATCCGTGGAAGTCGTCAATTCGCGGATGGGAGACGGCATAAATCCGCGATTGGCCCAAGTCATGGCGTCGCTCGTCAGGCATCTACACGCCTTTGCCAAGGATATCAGCCTGAGCCAGGAAGAGTGGGATCTGGCGATAGGGTTCCTGACCCGGACCGGCCATCTCTGTCACGACGAGCGTCAGGAGTTTATCCTGCTCAGCGATACGTTGGGGTTTTCGATGCTGGTCGACGCAATCAACAACCGCCGTCCGGCTGGAGCAACCCAGAATACGGTGTTGGGTCCATTTCACGTGGAAGGCGCGCCCGTAAGGGAAATGGGAGACAACATCTCGCTCGACGGCAAGGGTGAGAGCTGTCTCTTTGTCGGGCGGGTGCTGGATCTCGACGGCAATCCGATAGAGGGGGCACGGATCGATGTGTGGTCGGACAATTCCGATGGTTTCTACGACGTCCAACAGCCGAACATTCAGCCGAAGTGGAACAACAGGGGTATTTTCGTTACCGGCGCGGATGGCGTCTACAGCTTCGTCGGCATAAAGCCGGTTTCCTATCCCATCCCCGACGACGGCCCGGTAGGGCAGATGTTGGCCTGTCTTGGTCGCCACCCCTATCGCCCGGCGCACACTCATTATCTGGTCACCGCCGAGGGCTATCAAAAGCTTGTGACCCACAGTTTTGTAGGCGATGATCCCTATCTGGAATCCGATACGGTCTTCGGTGTGAAGAGCAGCCTTGTCGCGCCGTTCCAGCGGATTGAGGGTTCGACGATCTGGCGTTCCGATTTCGACTTCGTCCTCACCCCAAAGGATCTGACGCAAGGATCGTTGCCCGCTATGCTGTATCCGATCTGCAAAAGTGACTCGCTTGCCTTCAATGGAACTCCTCCTTAATCCCGGCACACAACGTAATCGGGTCAAGGCAACCCAGCCTCACTGTGTGGCGGCAGTACTACGGCGTCTCAAAGACTGAACGATTTCCGCCAGGATTGCTATCGCGATTTCTGCCGGACCGATCGCGCCGATATCAAGGCCGATTGGACCACGAATCCTCCCGAGATCGGCGGCGCTGAACCCGTTCGCTGCGAGGCGCTGCAAACGCAAAGAATGCGACTTGCGGCCCCCGAGTGCGCCGACATAGAAACAGCCGGCTCGTAGAGCCTCGGCGACGGGAAAGTCGTCGATCTTCTGGTCATGAGCCAGAGCGACGAGCGCCGTGCAGGCATCCAGCGGGCGTGTTGAAAACACCTCGTCTGGCCAGTCCGAGCAGAGCTCTATGTTTGGGAAACGCTGCGGAGTGGCGAAGGCCGTCCGCGGATCAATAACGCGAATGGCGAAACCGGCAAGTTGCGCCATTTGCGCCAACACCTGACCGAGATGCGCCGCGCCGATGATGACGATTTGCGGCGGTGGTACCTGAACATCGATAAAATATGTTCGGCCTGCAATTTCTGAGGACCCCGACTTGCCCGAACGGAATGCGGTCAACACCGGCACAGCAAGGAGAGGGTCGCACGCTTCACCCTCAACGACGATGCTGTCATGGCCTCCATGCAGATCGGTAATCCGCAACACTGTCTGGCGCTGATGACGCGCCGTGTTCAGCCGCCTTAGATCGTCCAGTTTCATTAAACCAGGCTTTCAATATAGATACGGATACGTCCACCGCAGGAAAGTCCCACACTCCATGCCCTTTCGTCGGAAACTCCAAATTCAAGGGTTTTTGCCGTACCGCTGTCAATGACTTCCGCTGCCTCGCTGATTACCTCGCTTTCGACACATCCTCCCGAGACCGAACCCTCGAAATTTGCGTCACGGTCGATCACGAGATGGCTGCCCGGCGGGCAAGGGGCCGATCCCCATGTCTCGATGACGGTCGCGATCGCAACTTGGCGGCCAGTGACTCTCCATACTTCCGCCGTCGTCAACGGATCATGCGGGAACGATGCATCTGCCATCCAAGCGTCTCCGTCAGGTCTTTAAGATCCTACTTCCCGCTATACCCAAATATGAAGGGAATGTTTTCTGCGGCGCGGTTCCCGCCAAAATGGAACTGCGTTTATTAGTGGTTTTATAGAACCGGACTCCCGATTTCAGCTCCATAGCGCCGCACCAGTCCTATTTTTCTGTGAATGTCGTCAAACGTCGTCATCCTCGGAGACCTTGCGCAGGAGGTAGAGCAGTGCGACACGTTCCGCCGGATTGAGCTTTTTCATGGTCAGTTCGGTGATCAGGTGCGCCTTCGGGTACATATCGTCCAACACGGCTTGCCCGGCCGGCAAGAGCGACATGATCACCTTTCGGCCGTCCTGCTTGTCCTTGGAAATATCGATCAGGCCACGCGCCTTCAGGCGATCGATGATGCCTCTGATCGTTGCCTGGTCCACCGCCGTCGATTTCACCAGTTCGGCCTGCGAACTCGGTCCATTGTCACGGAGTGCGCACAGCGTGACGAACTGGACTGACGTCAGATGAGGATCGCTGGCGTTTTCCTGGAAGATCGCAAGATGCTTCTGGTAGGCCTTGCGCATGAGATGGCCGACCTGCTGGGTGAAGGCGTAGCTGTCCGGCGGAATGTCCTGCTTGTCGTTTTCGTCTGTCATCCCATCCTCAAATCGGATCTTGTCAAGGCATCTGCAACTATGGCTCAGGACGACCCGAATGGAAGCGATAAGACGGAAGCGCACACAAACCGGTCTAACCGCTCCGCCCCATGGCGGGGAGGAGCATATCGGGCGTTGCGGCAGTCCTTAAATCGGAATCGGTCGAAGGACAATTCCCAGCCTTTCAGATGGCGGCTGCGGACTACTTGAAGACGTGCTGCATTTCCTTGACGGCAATGTCGCCGTCGAGGACCATTGGTTCGTCGTCGAGAAAGAGTGAGCAATTGCGCATCGGGATATCCAGATGGCAAGCGGTGTCGTTCGGTCCGCCGAGTTCGTTGTTCGGTCCGGTGGAGAACATCACATTGCCGTAGAAGGAGCGCAGCTCCATGCCCATGCCACCGCCAAAGTCGCACAGGCCGTGCCAGTTGGCGCGATGGTCGAGACCCCAGCCGACATGGCTCATGCCCATGCCGCGCGGATCGTTGAAGGTCTTCATGTAGGACCTGATCAGATCGGCCTCGAGGCCGCCTCGGATATCCTGGATGAAGCCCTTTTCGATCGTGTAGATCACCGGCTCGCGGACATAGATGTTGAGCGGCAGCAGCACGTCGCCCGGCGCAAGCACGATCTGGCCGTCGACGCCGTCGTCCGCGGCACCGGAGAAGACGAACGCGGCTGGCCAGTGGTCCCAGCGGCCCGGCTCATCTGTCGCGCCATACTCGCCGATCGTCGGGTAGACGCCCATCTTGTAGACGACGTCGGTGCCAGCCTTGCTGGTAATCCGCATCGTTTTGGCCTTCTTCATGTATTCCACGCCGACTTCGACGCGTTCACGAAGCTGCTTGGTCGGCATCAGGCGCGCAAGCAAGGGCGCAGGTTCAACTGCAGTGAGCACGCGTGCGCCAGCCGCCTGGATCGCCATCTGTTCGGGGCTGAACAGAAGGAAGATCAGGTCGACCACCATGTCTGCCTTTTTCAGGGCTTCGACGGCGTCTGGATTTCCGGCAAGTCCGGTCTGGCCGACGGCCCAGCTACCATCGCCCGGAAGCGGCGCGGGCAGGCGCACGTGATACATGCGGGCACCGAGCCGCTGGCCGGCGGCCAGGAAGGCGTCGGCATAGTCGAGGCGCTCGTCGCCCTGCGAGAGCACGACGACCTTTTCGCCTTCATGGACGCCGCTCTGCTTCAGTTGCTCCAGGCACAGTTCCGTGAATACACTTCTATCCATTTTATCGGTCCTCTGGTTGGCTGTCTTGTTCGGGTTCGTAACGCTGCTTCAAAAGGCTAGAGACATGCCTTCTCCGGTACGAAGGCGGTGATTGCCTCCTCGCGCGAGACGACGTCGCCGTATTTACTGTCGATATCGAAGAGATTGGCGTTGTGCGGGTCTGGATGGCGGTCGCCGACGCAGTCGCGCACGACGATCGTGCGGAAGCCGTACTGGACGGCATCCACTGCACTGGCGCGGATGCAGCCGCTTGTCGAGCATCCGGCAAGCACGACCGTGTCGATGCCCTGCGCGTGAAGATGCGAGGCAAGGCTGGTGCCGAAGAATGCGCTGGCATACTGCTTGACGACGACAAGCTCGCCGGCCGCTGGTTCGACGCCCTCGCAGAACTCCGCAAGCACGTTGCCCTCGACCATCGCCTTCATGACCGGCGCCTTCTTTACCCACATGCCGCCATCGGCGCAGTTTTTGGCGAGATAGAGAATGCGCGTATGGATCACCGGGATGCCGGCCTTGCGGGCAGCATCTAGAAGTGCTGGCGTGTTGGCGACGGCCTCGACGACGCCGGGCGCATAGAGCGGCGCGCCTTCCACCGTATAGGCCTTCAGAAAATCGACGACGAGCAGGGCCGGGCGCTGGCCGAAGCCGATGCGGTTGCCCCAGACACCTTGATAATTGGCTTCGGCACTGTCCATCGCTCTGTTCTCCTCAGTAAGCGCCGGACAGCAGCGCGCCGGCGCCGGGCGCGATGGCTTCCAATCCAAGGGATTTCAGCATGCAATAGGTCGTCGCGACGGCGGCGGTGAGGACCGGCTTGCCGGTCATCGCCTCGACCTTGGCGATCACCGGCAGCGACGGCATCTGCACGCAAGCCGACAGAACGATGACATCGACATCGGTAAGATCCAGGGTCTGGACGATGGCCGGCAGGTTTTCCGGGTCGTGGCGGGCGACATCGAGATTGTCGGGAATTTCGAGCGCCCGCCAATCCGTCACCTCAAAACCCTCTTCGCGTATGTAGTTCACGACGAGTTCGGTGAGAGGCTTCATGTACGGCGCGACGACGACAATCCTTTTGGCCCTCATCACCTTCAGGCCTTCGATCAGCGCCCCAGCGCTGGTGACGACCGGAATGTTCGTTTCGTTTTCCTGGGTGCGGCTGGTCAGGCGTTTTTCCGACTGGCGGTGATAGCCGAGGCCCATCGCCATGATGGCAACGAGGCAGGCATATCCAAGGACATCGACGCGGGCGTCGGAAAGCTCGACCGCACACCGGTCGGATTCGGCGTCCATTGCCGCCAGTTCTTCCTTCACCACCTTCTTCATGCGCATGCGGCTGGAATGGAAGGTGAAGCGCTCCGGCCGGATCATCTGGCGGGCCATCAGCATCGCCGGAATTTCCGTCTCCATCGTGGTGTTGGAACTCGGCACGATCTGGCCGATACGATAGGGTTTCTGCACGGATCTGCTCCTTTGATGACGGATCGGAAATGTGCCACACGGCTCTGGTGGCGGCCATAAAAATGGCGGGCCATAAGACCCGCCACCAGCGTCTAGCGGGACAGAAAATCCCCGAGTGCTTCAAAGAAGCCGTCGAAATCATCCCATGGGATCATGTGGCCGGCATTCGCCACCCGCGTGATCTCTATGGCAGGATTGAGCGTGCGGATTTCGTCCTCGTCCACCGGCTCGATAACGCCGCCGCGACCAGCCACCATCAGCATCGATGGTTGGCCCAGCTTCGGAAAATCAGCGAAGATATCGTCCTTGTGGAAATCTTCAAAGGCGGTGACGATGGCGGGTTCAAAGCATGTATGCAGCCATTCGGCGCGAAGCCTGAGCTGGGCTTCCGTCCATGTCGGGCAGAACGCCTTCATGCCCTCGGCATTGATGCCCGCGAGCGCAAGGCGGATGGAGTCGACATACCACGGCAGCTTGCTGGGATAGGGCCTGCGCCCCGGTCCGGAAACGGGAGGGTCGACAAGAACAAGACGCGCAAAATCGGCTTTACCGGAAGTCGATGCGCGTATGGCGATGCGGGCGCCCATGGAGTGGCCGAGAAGGGCAGGGGCGGCAAGCCCGAGAGCCATTGCAAAGCCGGTCACATCGGCAGCCATGGCATCGAGGCCATAATCGAGGTCGGGGCCGGTCGAGGATAGACCGCGTCCCCGGACGTCGAGGACGTAGACGTCATGGCGTTCGGCGAGGCGTTCCGCGACGAAGCCCCAGGTGATCGCCGGGCTGGTGATGCCGGGGATGAGAATGATCGGCTGTCCCTTGCCGCCATAGCGTAGGTAATGCTGGCGAATGCCATTGGCAAAGACATGTCCGCCGTAGAGGAGGGCCGCGCTCATGCGACGCTCTTGTCGACGAGCGGTTCGGCGTAGACGTCGTAGCCATAGACCCAGGACGGATCTTCCTGAGTGAGGAGGAACGTATTGGCGTTCGATACGGTCTGGACCCGTGTGGCTCGATCGCGCCGATTGGTTTCATAGAGGCGGAAGGCGGTCGCGTAGTCGCCCGCTCCGGTTTCTTTCAGACACCGCGCCAGCATCGCCGCATCCTCGATCGCCATGGCCGCACCCTGTGCCATATGCGGCTTCATCGGGTGGCAGGCATCGCCGAGCAGCACCATCCGGCCCTCGCTCCAGAGCGGCAGCGGATTGCGGTTGAACAGAGGCCACTTGGTGACCTCGTCGGTCGCCTCGATCAATGCCTGTATGACCGGATGATAGCCGGCGAACGCCTCCAGCATCTCCTCGCGGCTGCTATGTACGAAAGCGCCGTCGAATTCCCAGGCATCATGCGGAACGCCGGTCACGTAGTAATATTCGTCGCGGCGGCTGGTGGTGTAGTAGACCATCATGTGGCGATCCGGCCCCCACCATTTGACGCAGTCCTCGAAGGTGAGGTCGAATTTCTTCAGCTTTTCCGCCGAAATCATCGCACGATGGCCGACCCAGCCGCTATAGTTCGGCTTTTCGGCGCCCAGCAATGTTTCGCGGACGCGCGAGTTGATACCGTCCGCGCCAATCACGATCGTCGCACGCGCCGAGGTGCCGTCCTGGAATTCGAGATAGACATCCGAGCCATTGTCTTCAAGGCGGGTCAATCGCTTGTTGAACTGGACGGTGCCGGGAGTCATGGTGTCCATCTGCAAGGCCGAGAGGTCGCCGCGATGGACGGTACAATAGGTCGCCCCATAACCTTCGAGCGGAATGCGGGAGAGATAGTCTCCCGTCAGGCCGTTCCGGCTGAACCAATAGGCCGGCGTGCTGCTGATATCGATCAGCTTCTGATCCATACCGATGCGCTGAAAGATCTTCAGGACGTTCGGCCCCATGTGAATGCCAGCACCCAGGCGAGAAAAACTCGGTGCCTGCTCGAAAATTTGGACATTGAAACCCGCATGCTGGAGCAGCGCGCCGGCGGCCGCGCCGCCAAGTCCGGCACCGATGATTGCGATCGTCTGGTTCTCGTTGGGCATGGATGCCTCCCCTCGGCGGTTCTGCGAAAGACTTCGATGGCTCAATCTTCAAGACCGGCATATTAAGCGTATACGCTTTAAAACGCAAGGGTAAAGTGAACGTAGAATAACGAGAAAGCTGCCTAAATTTGCTGCGATACGGCGTATAATCGATGGATATTTGATCACAGATTCTCGTTGCAAGGAAGCATATAAAGCGTATACACTTGTTAAATCGAAAGACGCTGCCATTGGCCGTGGCCGATGGCGCGACACGAGCGGGGAGCTTCATGTTGTTCATTGCCAAGCGCAGCCGTAGACGTCAGGTGGACAACGCCGGTGATCGCTCTGTTTATCCCGCGCTCGGGTCAACACGATGACGAAGACGTCCCCGCCCTCGCTATTTTCTCTGACGGTCAACGGCAGGAATGTGGTCGTCGAGGCCGATCCCAAGACTCCGCTGCTTTACATTCTGCGTAATGATCTCGAGCTTAATGGACCGAAATACGGATGCGGTCTCGGCGAATGCGGAGCCTGCTGCATCCTCATCGACGGACGCGCGGTGCGCGCGTGTACGATCCCGATCGCGGCGGTTGCCAAGCGGGCCATCACCACGCTTGAAGGGCTTGGTGATGGGGACCATCTCCATCCGGTGCAGCAGGCCTTCATCGAGGAATCCGCGGCACAGTGCGGGTATTGTCTCAATGGGATGATCATCAGTTCGGTCGCATTGCTGAACTGCAATCCTGATCCTCAGGAGGCCGATATCCGCGAGGCGCTGCGCCATAACCTTTGCCGCTGCGGCACCCATATCGAAATCCTCGCTGCCGTCCGCAAGGCTGTCGTCCTATCCAAGGCCGCTTCATCCGCCAGCGCCCTTTCCGCCGTTTCGGAGACAAAAGCATGACTTTCGGTCGCGATTTCCCGAAATCGAGCTATCTCGCCGCGCCGGAGGTGCTGACTGTCGCTTCCGCGTCGTCTCCGGATGCCGAGCTTTATATCGCCATTCATGCTGACGGTCGCGTCACCGCGTTTAACGGTCACGTGGATCTGGGAACCGGTATCCGCACATCGCTTGCCCAAATCGTCGCAGAAGAACTCGACGTTCCATTTGAAAGCGTAGCGATGGTGCTAGGCAGCACATCCGCCGTGCCCAACCAGGGCGCGACCATCGCCAGCGAGACCATCCAGATTACCGCGAAACCGCTGCAGCGCGCAGCGGCCACGGCAAAACACTATCTGCTGCGCCGGGCGGCCGAGCGGCTCCAGCTTCCCCTGGAAAATCTCGTTGTCGAGGGCGGGATCATCCGGGCGGTCACAGGCGAGAATGCAAGCCTGTCCTTCGGCGATCTTGTCACTGGCGCCAGTGTCCAGCTGGTCATCGATCCAGAAGCGCCGTTGAAGCCGGTTTCGGCCTACAGGACCGTCGGGTCCTCGCGGCCACGTGTCGATATTCCAGCCAAGGCAACCGGCCGTTGGACCTATGTGCACGATGTTCGGCTGCCGGGCATGCTGCACGGCCGGGTGGTGCGGCCGCCCTATGCCGGCTTCGATCACGGCGCGCATGTCGGAACGAGTCTCATTTCGGTCGATGAAACATCCGTCGCGCATGTTCCGGGTCTCGTCGCGGTTGTCGCCATCGGTGATTTTGTCGGGGTCGTCGCAACCCGCGAGGAGAACGCGGCGGAAGCCGCAAAAAAACTGAAAGCCGTCTGGCGCCTCCCGCCGGAGCAGCCCGACCTCAATTCACCGGAAGAGGCGCTGCGCGCCAATCCGTCGACGCCCCGGAAACTGGCGGATCGCGGTAATGTCGAACTGGCGCTTGCGGGGGCGGCAAATGCGATGGATCGCACCTATGTCTGGCCCTATCAGATGCACGGCTCGATCGGACCTTCCTGTGCGGTCGCCGACTATCGCAACGAACACCTGACCGTGTGGTCCGGCACGCAGAACCCCTTTCCGATGCGCAAGGACCTCTCGGTTCTTCTCGATATGCCGGAAGAGAGCATCACGGTGGAGCGCCTTGAGGCCGCCGGATGTTACGGCCGCAATTGCGCCGACGACGTCACCGCCGATGCAGCCCTGTTGTCGCGGGCCGTCGGGCAGCCGGTGCGGGTACAGCTGACGCGCGAGCAGGAACATGCTTGGGAGCCCAAGGGTGCGGCACAGGTGATCGACGTGCGCGGCGGGCTCGATCTCGAAGGCGGCCCTGCGGCCTATGACTTCGAGACCCGCTACCCCTCCAACCTGGCGCCGACGCTTCCGCTTCTCCTGACGGGCAAGATCGCGCCGGTTGCCGATACCCTGCAGATGGGTGACCGGACGGCGGTCCCGCCTTACGCCTATGGCAATCTTCGGGTCACCGTGCACGACATGCCGCCGATTGCGCGCGCGTCGTGGTTTCGCGGCGTTTCGGCCATGCCGAACACGTTCGCGCATGAATCCTACGTTGACGAACTCGCTTCGGCCGCCGGCGTCGATCCGATCGAATACCGGCTGCGCTACCTACAGGATAAGCGGGCGGTCGATCTTGTCCGCGCCACCGCCGAACGCGCCAAATGGGTGCCGCACACCGGCCCGGGAACATTGGGCGGGGAGGGTGATCTCCTCTACGGCCGGGGCTTTGCCTATGCGGTCTACGTGCACGGAAATTTCCCCGGAACGGCTGCCGCCTGGGCGGCCTGGGTTGCCGACGTGGCTGTCAACAGGAAGACCGGCGAGATTGCCGTCACCAAGGTGACTTGTGGTCAAGACTCGGGGCTGATGATCAATCCGGATGGCGTGCGCCACCAGATACACGGCAACGTCATCCAGTCCACCAGCCGGGTGCTGAAGGAACAGGTCGGCTTTTCATCGACGGCGGTGACAAGCAAGGAATGGGGCGGCTATCCGCTCATCACTTTCCCCGAAGTGCCCGATATCGACGTGCTGATGATCCCACGGCCCGACGAGCCGCCCCTCGGCGTCGGCGAATCTGCCTCCGTCCCGAGCGCTGCTGCCATTGCCAATGCGGTGTTCGATGCGACAGGCATTCGCTTTCGCGAACTGCCGTTGACGCCAGAGCGCGTTCTGGCCGGCCTCAACGGGATGGACGTTATCGAGACTGTCCCTCCCGTTAGCAGACGCCGCTGGTGGAGCGTCGGCCTGCCGGTCGTCGGTGTGCTGACGGCCGTCGCGGGCCTTGCGACCATGGCTTCTCCATGGCGCACGGCGATCACCCCAGTCGAGAAGCCGGCCCTCGACACCTACAGCGCAAATACCATCGAGCGCGGCAGGCTCGCGGCCGCAGTCGGAGCCTGCAACGTCTGCCATGTCGGTACTGACGGACAGGCTTTCGCCGGTGGGCGTCGGTTCGACACGCCCTTCGGCGCAGTCTACGCCACGAACATCACGCCGGATCCGGAGAACGGCATCGGCAACTGGTCCTATCCGGCCTTCGAGCGCGCGATGCGCCACGGCATCAGCCGGGACGGCCATCATCTTTACCCGGCGCATCCCTACACGTCGTTTGCTGGCGCCGAGGAAGCCGACCTTCAGGCCCTCTATGCCTTCATGATGATGCAGGCGCCCGTCGCGCAGAAAGCGCCGGAAACGAAACTGGCCTTCCCTTACAGCATTCGCTCGATGATGGCAGGCTGGAATGCCATGTTCCTTAAAGCGGCTCCCTTCCAGTATGATCAGGCGAAGGATGCCACCTGGAATCGCGGTGCCTATCTTGTGGAAACGCTCGGCCACTGTTCCGCCTGCCATACGGAGCGCAATGCGCTCGGCGCTGAAAAAACCGGAAGGGCTCATCTTTCCGGCGGCTTTGCCGACGGCTGGGAGGCGCCAGCGCTCAACGCACTTGCCAAAGGGCCGGTAACGTGGACCGAGACTGCGTTTTACGATTATCTTCGCAGCGGCCATGCGCGCGATCACGGCAGCGCCGCCGGTCCGATGGCCGAAGTGGTCTCGGCGCTTACGCCGCTGCCGGACAGCGATGTACGCGCCATGGCTGTATATCTTTCGCGGTTGAATACTTCTCCAGTGGCCGAAACGCCGGGTGTTCAGATGCAATCGGCAATCGCGGCAAGTGTTGCGGCATCAGAGCAAGCTGCCAGGATTTCGCCGAAAGGCGCGCGCATTTTCGAAGGTGCCTGCGCCTCATGCCATGAAGGAAACTCGATCCTTTCGCCGCTGACGCTCAACAGCAACCTGCACAGCGATGTCCCGGACAATGTTCTCCAGGTCTTGATGAATGGCGTGGAGGCCCCTGCGATCCTTGCCGAGACGACGGGCCGCCAAGCACCGGAAGTCATGTCGATGCCGGCGTTTCGCGACGTGCTGGATCGTGGGCAGATGGAGGACCTGACGGCCTATCTGCGCGCACGCTTCGCGCCCGGCAAAGAGGCTTGGGCTGGAACCGGTCAGGCAATAGACCGCGTCCTTAGACCGCTTGCGAACATACACTGACAGGAACCCGAGACATGCTGCTGCACACGACCATACCCCTAAGCCGCGCCTGGAACAGTTGGTCTGACCGCCCGGCGGAGATGGTGTTTCTGCCGCTCGGCGTCCGGATTACGCCGATCCTCTATTCCAGCCGGAGCCGCACGACATCGGAAATCGCCCCGCGCAGCAATGCCGTGCGGCTTGGTCGGCACAGCATCGACGGGTCGCACATCGACCTTGAGACCGATCATTCCGGGACCACCCTTGGCTTCTCGGCAACGAAATCCGATCCGTTTACCGTTCGCGGCCGGTGGCAGGGCTTGAAAACCGGCGAATGGGGGCTGCGCTTCTGGGTCACGATCGCCATATCGGCCGAGGGCGACGATGCGGTGACCTTCGATACGGAAAAGGGCGTCGCCTTGGTCAGGGTCGGCACGCGGTTCGTTGCGATTGCAACGGAGGATGCGCCGGTTCATGTGACCGGCCATGAATCGATCGCCGCTTTGCGCGCCGATTTCGAGACAAACGGCTATTTCCACCTCGCCAGCCGCAGCAATGCCGCGCCTGTTCTGGCTCTTCGTTTCAATCTGGAGATGATGCGTCAGGGCGCCTATTGCGCTGCCGTCGCCGACAGCGCGGCCCTTGCTATCGAGAAAGCCATCGCCGGTCTTGGGAGCCGGCCGGTAGAAATACCGCCGGCGCATACGGCCGCCTACGAGGGCGCGCTGGATGCAATGCGCGACGTCGTGGCCTGGAACACCGTCTGGGACGAAACCAATGCGCGGCCCTATACCGCCGTCACGCGCATCTGGAACCTCGGGAAGTTCGCGGTCTGGTACAACGACCAGACGTTCGCAGCCCTTCTCGCCGGTGTTTTCGACGCCGATCTTGCCCGCGAAAACATGGCAGTCGCCCTGGCTGGTGCGACGCCGCAGGGCAATATCGCCTGCATCGTCACCTCCAACGACGCCTGGGTGGACCGCAGCCAGCCGCCGCACGGCGCTCTGGTGGCGTGGCAGCTCTATCAGCGGACGGGAGAACGCTCGATCCTCGAGGCTTTCTACGAGGCGCTTGCGCGAAATCAGCGCTGGTGGCGGACGCATCGCGATCCGGACGGCACAGGCCTCGTGTCCTGCGGGTCTTCGGATGTGGGCGAGGGGCTCTACAAGGGAACTGCCTTTGCCGCTCGCAACGAAACAGGCATGGACAATTCGGCAACCCATGACGAGGCCATCTACGACCCGGCGACACGATCGCTTTCCACCTTCGATCTGGGGCTCAACTGCGCATTGGCGTTGGATGCCGAGATGCTGTCCAAGATGGCGGCGGTGCTCGGATATCGGGCGGACGCGGACGAGTTTGCGGCCGCCGCAGCAGCAAGTCGCAAGCTGATTTCCGAGGAACTCTGGGACGACAGACGGAACATTTTCGCTAACCGGCAGCGCAAGGGCGGGTTCGTCCGCTCCCTGTCGCCGACGAGTTTCTATCCGCTGCTCTGCGGCGCGGCAACTGCGAGCCAGGCCGAACACTTGCTCCGCCATCTGAAGGACGAAAATACCTTTGCCGGCGCGTTCGGTTTGCCGAATGCGACCCGCGACGATCCGGCCTTCTCTGACAATGTCTACTGGCGCGGCCGCATCTGGCCGAATGTCAATTTCATGGTCTGGCTTGGGCTGCGCCGGTACGGGCATTTTGCGGAGGCAAGTGCGGTAGCGCGGCAGAGCTATGACCTGTTCATGAAGTCCTGGCGAACGGACCGCATCGCGGCAGAAAACTACAATGCCGTCACGGGTGAGGCGATGGACCAGGGGGACACCGATCCCTTCTATATCTGGGCGGCTCTCTTGCCGATGATGGCAGTCTGCGAGATTTGCGATTTCGATCCCTGGCGCGGGTGGACCATTACGAATTCCGGAGAAGACGTCTCCATAGGGCCGATGCTGACGCCCGCCGGGTCCGCGACGGTGACCATACGTGATGGCCTGTTGGTGCTGGCTCTCAATGGCAACGATTTCCTTCGCACGCGCATCCGCGGCCAGATGTCCAATATCGTCGTGGAAAAGGGCAGCGTCAGTTTCACCGTTCTTGCGGCAGAAACAGGCGAGGGGATGATCGAGCTTCCAACGCTCGAAGAAGACGCATTTGTCGCATTTCACGCGGAAGAGGGCGACGTCAACTGGGCGCGCGTCCTCAACGGGGAGATCGCCGTACCAGCCGCTTCCGGATACGAGGGAACGCGCATAAAGGTCGTTTCTTCATGAATATGAGTGGGCTCTGACAGAAGGCAACTATTGACTCTACGCGGAGTTCAGCATATTAATTCGTACACAAATAAAAAAATAAAAAACGCAATCCAGAGGGCATGAACATGCGAAGATGTCAGGCAGGAGATCAATAAAAGGTAAGGATCGGCAGTTTTGCGTTTTTTTGACCTTTTAGTAAAATTTTGACTGACAGAATTCGCTTTCACCGATGACTGCTGTGAAATTATGCACGCCGCATAAGATCTAGCCGGTATGTCTTCATTGGTGGGCGCAAAGTCAAGTGCGACAAAAACCTCTGAGAGTACGCATCGATTTAGTTTGCTTACAAACTAAATGTGGGCTTGAATTTGCCCGCAGTTTGGTAGCGATCGAAAGCCCGGTTCCGCCGGGATCGTGACTGTATGTGTCAACCAGAAGCCAGAGGGGCTCACAATGAACAACATTACCAGGCGCAACACACTTCAACTGATTTCCGCAGGTTTGATCGCCAGCGCGAGCTATTCGATACTTCCGCGAAAAGCGGCCGCAGCCGGCACCATCACGGTTCTGAACTGGCAGGGCTATGGCACGGATGAAGCCTGGTCGATCAAGGCATTCCAGGAAGCGACCGGCATCGAAGTCGTTCACGACTACTACAGCTCGGAAGCGGAAATGCTGACGAAGCTGCGCACCAATCCCGGTGCCTATGATCTTGTCGTGCTCAATGCCGCGCGTTGCGCCCAGGCGATGGCCGAAGACCTCATCGCGCCGATCGATTATTCCAAGGTGCCGAATATCTCGTCCGTCGCTGAAAATCTTCGCGCCAACGTGAACTTCAACAAGGATGGAAAAGGCTATGCGGTTCCGTGGGTCTGGGGCCTGACGGCGCTTGCCATGCGCGAAGGCCTGCCGAAGGCCGACAGCTATGCCGTTCTCGGCGATCCTACCTACAAGGGCCGCGTTGCCCTGCAGGACGATGCGGTCGGCGTCATTGCTGCGGCTGCCCTGCTGACGGGCCAGGACATGAACAATCCGAAGGATCTCGACCTCGTCAAGGAAACGCTCAAGGGTTTCAAGCAGAACGTGAAGCTGCTCTGGTCGACAGAAGACCAGTGGAACAAGTCCTTCGCGGCCAAGGAATTCGACGTGGCGATGTACTGGTCCGGCGGCTCCGTTCGCTCGAAGCGCGTCAGCAAGCTTCCGGTCGACTTCGTCGTTCCGAAGGAAGGCGGGATCGGCTGGGTCGATGGCCTCGGTATTCCGGCAAGTGCGCCGAACATGGAGGGCGCGCACGCCTTCGCCAACTGGATGATCGACCCCAAATTCTACGTCGAATGGGCAACCAAGGTCGGGGCTCCTGCCTCGTCCAACGTTGCCGCCATGGAAGCCCTGCCTGCCGACGACCTTAGCCGCCAGATCCACAAGCCGGAATATATCGCCACCATGAGCATCATGTCGGCACTGCCGGACGACCGTCGCGAGGCCTTCAACAACCTCTGGCAGGAGGTGAAGGCGTACTATGCGGAGTGATTCTCTTCTCAACGAAGCGGTGCGCGGACCTTCGGGTCCGCGCAAACACCGCATGCTTCCCTCCTGGGTCGCGACCACGGCGCTCTTGCTGCCGACCTATGCCTGGCTGACGCTGGCCGTCCTTTTACCGCTGCTCACCATGTTGGTGTTCAGCTTCATGTCGGCGACGCCCATGGGCAAGGCGCCAATCACGTTCACGCTCAAGCACTACCGGGCCTTCATCGATCAGCCCTATCTGCTGAACATCGGCTGGACTTCGCTCGTCATAGGCTTCTGGACGACGCTGCTCTGTGCGATCTTCGGCTTCCTCGCGGCGGTTGCGCTTGCGAGAGCCACGGTCGGCCGCATGCGCGAAACGCTGCTGATCCTCATCCTTCTTCCCTTCTGGACGAACGGGCTTGTCCGCGTCTTCTCCTGGACGATGGTGCTCAGGGAAAACGGCTTTCTGGACAATGTGCTGCATATGTTTTTTGCCGATGCCGGCTCAATCTCGTTCCTCTATTCGCGCTACGCCATCGTTCTGGGTCTCGTCCACGGCTATTTGCCCTATATGATCCTCACCTGCTACATCGCGCTGGTGACCATCGATGATGCGATCATAGAGGCGGCGGCCAGTCTGGGCGCGCGGTGGTGGACGATCCTGTTCCGCATCCTCATACCGATGGCGACTCCCGGCCTCATCTCCGGCGCCGTGCTGACCTTTGTGCCGGTTATCGGGTCCTTCATGGAACCGCGCATCCTCGGCGGCAAAGTCGGCGTGACCATGGGGACGGTGATCGAGGATCAGTTCACACAAGCCTTCAACTGGCCTCTTGGCGCGGCTCTCTCCTTCACGCTGCTTGCCGTCGTGCTGGCGATCTTCGCGACATTTTCCGGCGTACTGCGCCGCGGCGCTGCTGCATAGGAACCGAAACAATGACGCAAATCGGTCGCATCTATCTGCTGGTGGTTCTGTTCTTCCTGTACACGCCGATCATCGTGATGATGGCGATGGGGTTCAACGAATCCCAGCTTTACGAACTGCCCTTTACCTTTTCATTCCGGTGGTACGAAGCGCTTCTCGGCAACAAGCAACTGCTGACCGCCGGCATGAACAGCATCATCATCGCCGTCATCACCTCGGTGCTTGCCACAAGCCTCGGCACCCTCGCTGCCACCGCGCTTGCCCGCCGGACATTCCGCGGCAAGAGCCTGCTGCAGCTGCTTCTGTTGCCGCCAATCGCCATTCCTTGGTTGATCACCGGTACCGCGATGCTCGTCTTCTTCTACTGGTCCGGCATCGGACGCGGCATGCATGCGCTCCTCATCGGTCACGTCGCCCTTGCCATTCCTTATGTCGTGCTGGTTGTCGGCACCGGGTTCAAGACGATCCGCGCCGATCTGGAAGAGGCGGCGATGAGCCTTGGTTCCACGCCTGTCCATGCGTTCTTTACGATTACGCTGCCGCTGCTTTATCCAAGCATTCTGGGCGCGGCCCTTTTCGCTTTCGCTGTCTCGCTCGACCAGTTCGTGATTTCCTACTTTCTCGCAACGCCCGGCTATTCGACTTTGCCGGTCCAGATCTACTCCGCGATCCGCAAGGGCTTCACGCCCGAGATCAATGCGATATCGACGCTGCTCCTGCTCGGCTCGATGACGGTCATTCTCATTTTCGCGCGCTTCGCCAAACCCGGAGATACCAGTGACAAACGTTAAAGTTGACGCGGTCGCCAAGACCTACGGCTCGACCAAGGTTCTGACGGATATTTCCACGGATTTTGTCGAAGGTTCCTTCACCAGCCTTCTGGGTCCTTCGGGGTCGGGAAAGACCACGCTACTGCGTATCATCGCCGGATTCATCAAGCCCGACGAGGGGGTGGTGACGATCGGCAACAACGACGTGACCAATGTTCCCGTCTGGGGTCGCAACATCGGCATGATGTTCCAGTCCTATGCCCTGTTTCCGCACATGACAATCGCGCAGAACGTTGCCTTCGGCTTGGAGCGGCGTGGGATAAAAGGTGCTGCGGCACGCAAGGAAGTTGATCGCGCTTTGGAGATGGTGCGCCTTTCCGGTTTTGCCGACCGGATGCCGAAACAGCTTTCCGGCGGTCAGCAACAGCGCGTGGCGCTGGCGCGCGCCATGGTCATTAAGCCAAGTGTGCTTCTTCTCGATGAGCCGCTTTCGGCACTCGACCGGCGCCTGCGCCAGGAAATGCAGGTCGAGCTTCTGCGCATCCAGCGCGAAAGCGGCCTGACGACGATCTTCGTAACGCACGACCAGGAGGAAGCGCTGACGCTGTCCGATACGGTCGCTATTCTCGACAAAGGCAGGATCGTTCAGACAGGCAAACCGGCAGCTGTCTATGAAAGACCGACGACCCGATTTGCTGCGGAGTTCCTTGGAGATTCAAATTTCCTCGAAGGCAAGGTCGAAGGCGGCGCTGTGCGCCTCGCCAGCGGCACGGTGGTGCGGACTGCAAGCATGCTTCCTGCCAACGGGACGGATGTCACCCTGGCGGTGCGGCCGGAAAAAATGATGATTTCAGCGGGCGAACCCGGTACCAACCGGCTCGATGCGCGCATCACCACCGTCATCTATGCCGGGCCGGTGCTGTCCTATCTTCTCGAGACGCCGGATGGCATGTCCGTCAAGCTGTTCGCACAGAACAAAGACGGCGTGGTGCTCAAGCAGGGAGACACGATCTCGCTCGACTGGTCACCCGAACACACGATCGCAGTTGCGAGCTGAAGCGATGGTCCTCACGCAATTCTCCCGGAAAACGTTGCATCTTGTTATCGATATGCAGCGTCTCTTTGGCGAAGAGACGGACTGGCATACCCCGGTCATCGCAGACATCCTACCCAACGTGCTTCGCCTCTGCGACGCAACCGGCGACCGCACGATCTTCGCCAAGTTCATGGTGCCGCGTACCATCGACGAGGCGACGGGACGGTGGAAAAACTATTATCGCCGGTGGTCGGCGATCATGAGCGGTGCCCCGGATTCCGGTTTGCTGGATCTTGTTGCTCCCTTGGCGGTACTCGCGGACGACGGATCGATCGTTGAGAAACATACCTATTCCGTCTTTGGCGCTCCGGGCTTTGCGGAACGACTTGAGGCGGAGGGCATTGATACGCTTGTTTTCAGCGGGGTCGAAACCGATGTCTGCGTCTATGCCAGCGTGCTGGATGCGATCGATCACGGGTTTCGTGTTGTCATCGCCTCCGATGCGGTTGGCAGCAGCGACGTGGCCGCGCATGAGGCCACGATGAACATTCTGGCCCCGCGGCTTTCCGAGCAATTGGAAATGGCGACGACGCAGGCGATCCTGGACGCTTGGGACCGCTGACGCTGTCGCGGCTTGCCCGGCCGTCCCACGTGTAAAATCCGGATGCATGCCGTTTTCACTTGAGCACGACATGCGGTAGGTTCAACCGATTAAGTTCCAGACGGAATGTGGGAAATATGATGAACGGCGCATCGACATTGAATGGGGGCGACACTGTGGCGGATGCACCCGTGCGTTCAGAGGAAGCGCAGTATGCCCTCGGCGAGCAGGTGGGCTTCTATCTGCGCCAGGCCAACCAGCGCCACGTTGCTATTTTCGCTGAACTGATGGCCGAAAAACTGACGACGACGCAATGGGCTGCCCTTGCCAAGCTGAGGGACATGCAACCCTGCTCGCAGGGAAATCTCGGCCGCGAGACTGCCATGGACATGGCGACGATCAAAGGGGTGGTGGATCGTCTGGTGAAACGTGGGCTGATCAATACCAGGCCCGATACCGATGACGCACGCCGCCTTGTTCTGACACTGACGAAAGCGGGAGAGGAGACGATCGACAGGAACCGTTCCGCAGCGCTCGATGTATCGTCGCAGACGCTCAAGCCACTCAGCCCCGGCGAGCGCATGATGCTGATGGAACTGCTGCAGAAGATTTGCTGACGCAAAGGCACCACCGCACGCCCGCCGCGAAACGCCACATATATCAAGGCCAAGCCTGGCCCTTCAGTAAAGCACCCGAGAGGAAGTCTTGCCATGTCGACCCGTTCCATCCCGCCCGCTGAATTCGCGGTTGTCTGCGGCAGCGCCAACTGGGGTTTGCGTTTTCCTGAGGATCTTGAGGAACCCGGTGTCGCAGTGGTGGCACGGGATCTCGAGTTCGACACCCCCTGGGGACCCAGCAGAGACTGGAAGATCTTGGAGATCGATGGTTCGAAGACTGCCGATGGGCAGAAACGCACCGTGCTGACAGTGTTCTCACACGGCTGGCCACTCGATCGCATCGACCACGAAGCAAACAGACGCGTCTTCTGGCTGTTGCAGGAGGCTGGCGTGCGCAAGGTTATCGCTTGCTCGACCGCGGGCTCGCTGAACCGTGCTATCCAGGAACGCGACTTCGTCATCACCAGCGACATACTGGAGTTGACTCAGACACAACATTCGCTGCTGCCCAGCCGCTTCCGCTACGACTGTTCGGGCAAGCAACTCGTCTGCCCGCACTGCGCTGCGGTGATGGAACGCAGTGCTAAGGCGCTATGGCCGACCGATGCCCGGGTCTTCGGCCCACGTGCGCAACTCGTGGCGGCTCACGCCTGGGGGCCGCGGCTAACCTCGCCTGCGGAGATCACGGCCTATCGCACGCTCGGTGCCGATTTCATTAACCACAGCCTCGCGCCAGAGGCGACACTCGCGCGCGAGATCGGCGCCTGTTTCGTTAATTGCGCCTTCATCACCGCCGCATTTCAGAATTATTTTGCGCCGCCAGAGGTGAATGTGTTGGGTGAAGGCGTTCTCAGTGACATGAAATTCACTGCGTCGCGCATTGCACTCCATGCCATTGCGGCCTTTGAGAGCGACAGCGGTTGCCTCTGCGCGAGTTTGCGTTCTCTCCAGCCAGACAGCCACGCAGAACGGCGCTGAAAATAGATATTCGCCCGGTCTGTTTCTCTGCCGGTTAGGCCGTCACCGGTGGAATACCATTGGCCCGGGGAGCGGCCTTTTTATCCGGCGTCCACGAGCAGCCGCGGCCCCCTTTTTGGTGCCGAATACGTCGGCGGGCCTGTCACCTCGAGGGGGTGGCGGCTTTATTCCTCTGAAACTAATGGTGCCGTGTAACCAGCAATATCGGGGGACGAAGGTTCAAAACCCTTAAAGGCGACTACGTTTCGGTTCTTGCGGTCTCGCACTGGCTCTTATTGAAATGAGCAAGGAGGCCGAGCGTCGAAAAACGGAAGCGCTTAGGGCAGCCAGGTTGGCGCAGGGGTCGAAGACTGCCTCTGCGGACTCGTTTGGGAAGCTTTGTAGGCGAAGCCGCCTAGCGCATTCGTTTTCATCCTGCGTCGTCACGAACATTGCGCACCGGCGGAACCAAATTGGTCTCCAAGTCTTCTAGCAATGTTGAGGCCTTTCTTCCCGCAACAAAGCCTCACCAATCGACGCGCTGTTCCATCAAAGCGTCGGCATCAGAGCCAGCGTTCCCTTGGGAACGCTGGTTTTCAGTTCACCAACACGGCATGAGCGCAGAGCCTAGGATCAGACAAGCGCACTTAGCGTCCTTCGTTCTTGCCCTGTGGGGGGGCCAGACCGCAATTTGTGGAAACTGCAGGAACTGGTTGCCTGCGAGATTGAAGCATTTCTTCCCATAAAGCCGCGGTGACTTTTTCTCCCACCATCCTGCCAAAGAGAATGGCATTTCTTATAAATCAATTTATCTACTGATTTTATAGACTAACTGTACAACTTAGCGAATGGATCGGTGGCGTATGTCCTACCTCCTTAGTCTTCTCGACAAAAGTCCCCTCGATGACGGCAGTACGGCCGCAGAAGCCTTGGGCACCACGGTCAGGCTCGCTCAAAGGGCGGAAGAGCTTGGGTACCATCGGTTTTGGGTGGCCGAGCACCATAATATGCCCAATCTCGCAAGCTCTGCGCCGGAAACGCTGATTGCCTTTCTTCTGGCCAAGACGGTGAGGATTCGTATCGGTTCGGGCGGCGTCATGCTCCAGCACTATAGCGCTTACAAGGTCGCCGAGACGTTCAACCTTCTGGCGTCGCTCGCTCCGGATCGCGTCGATCTGGGCGTCGGCAAGGCACCTGGCGGGTTTCCGCTGTCGACCTGGGCTCTCCAAGTGGGCGTTGATCCCACCAGGAAACCGGATTTTGCCGATCAGCTTTCCGATATCAATACCTATCTTGCCGCTGACCCAAACTACGAAGGGCCGCACGCGACCCCGTTTCCGCCGACAGCGCCTGAGCGCTTTCTTCTGGGCGCCAGCGTCGAGAGTGCCGAACTGGCGGCAGCCAAGGGCTGGCGGCTCGTCTTTGCCGGCCAGCTGAACGGCGATCCGGACAATCTCCGCAAGACCTTCGAGGCCTATGCGAGGGCCAGCGGCGGCAAAACGCCGATCCTGGCGCTGGCAGCCTATGCCGCCGAAGATGCAAGCGCTGCACGAAAGGCCGTTGCGGAGCTCCGTATCGTCAAGGTTTTCCTTCGCGACGGCAGGAGCGTCAATGTCGGCACAGAGGAGCAGGCCGCCGAATTCGCACGCCAGGCAGGCGTCGGCATCGACCGGCTGGAGGCGAAGGCGCCGAGCGTGCTGCACGGCACGGCCGCCGAGGTTCGCCGGCAGCTTGACGAGTTGCACAGCCGGTACGGCGTCGCCGAATTCATCATCGAAACGCCGGCGCTTGGTGCGGCTGAACGGTTGGCTTCCGTCGAGCGTCTCGCCAAAGGGCAGCTTTCACTCGCCGCCTGATATTTCGCAAAAGGATACATCCGATGGCTCAGAAACACATCCCGTTCGGTATCATGCTGCAGGGCCCTGGCGGTCATATGAACGCCTGGAAGCATCCCAGCGGCCCGGTAGATGCAAGCGTCAATTTCGAGTTCTTCGTCAACACCGCGCGCAGGGCCGAAGCCGCAGGGATCGCCTTCGCCTTCGTCGCCGACGGCCTCTATATCAACGCGCAGTCGATCCCCCATTTTCTCAACCGTTTCGAGCCGATTTCCATCCTTTCGGCGCTGGCTGCATCCACCTCCAAGATAGGTCTTGTGGGCACCGTCTCCACCTCCTACAGCGATCCGTTCACCGTCGCTCGCCAGTTCGCCACGATTGACCTGATCAGCGGCGGTCGCGCCGGCTGGAACGCTGTGACGACCCCGCTCGAAGGGTCGGGCCGCAACTACAGCCGCGAGCATCCAGAACACGAACTGCGCTACGAGATCGCCGACGAGTATCTCGATGTCATCAAGGGCCTGTGGGATTCCTGGGACGACGATGCCTTTGTCCGCGACCGGGAAACGGGCGTCTATGCCGACAAGTCGAAGCTGCACAAGCTCGACCACAAGGGACGTTTTTTCCGTGTAGAAGGCCCGCTGAATATCGGCCGATCGAAGCAAGGGCAACCCGTGGTGTTCCAGGCAGGGGCGTCCGATTCCGGCATAAGACTGGCCGGCAAGCATGCCGACGCGGTGTTCACCAATGGCCGGCCGATCGAGGATGCGAAAGCCTTCTACAAGCAGGTGAAACACAGCGCGATCGCGCAGGGGCGCCGTGCTGCCGAAATCGGCCTCTATCCTGGCATCGGGCCGATCGTCGGTGCGACGGTGGAAGAAGCAGAGCAGAAATATCAGGCGATCCGCAGTCTCGTAACCATAGAGGAAGCACTGCTCTATCTCGGCCGCTTCTTCGATCACCATGACTTCAGCATCTATCCGCTGGACGAGGCCTTTCCGGATATTGGCGATATCGGCAAGAACAGCTTTCGCGCCACCACCGACCGCATCAAGAAGACGGCTCGCGAGCAGAACCTCACGTTGCGCGAAATCGCTCTTGATGCCGCAACGCCGCGGACGGCGTTCATCGGCACGGCGGATCATATTGCTGCTGAAATCATCCGCTGGGTCGACGAGGGCGCTGCCGACGGTTTCATCCTCGGCTTCCCGGTGATCGCCGAGGGCCTCGACGATTTCGCCACGCATGTCCTGCCGATCCTGGAAAAGCGAGGCTATTTCAATCCGGCGCTGACAGGGGAGACGCTGCGCGATCACCTGGGGCTTGGATATCGTGAGAGCCGTTACGCTGCTCCGCCCGCTGATGTCGAACGCGGAAAGGCGGTCGGCGCCTGAGGCGCCGGGAAACGACCATGAGCATCATCGCACAAGCCGCAGGCGTCAACGACCCTGTCGAGCAAGGCATTGCCGCCTTTATCGAGGAGATCGTCGCGCTCCGTCATGACCTGCACCAGTATCCGGAGCTTGCCTTCCAGGAACGGCGCACCAGTAAGCTCGTCGCCTCCCATCTGTCTTCATGGGGCTATGACGTCACCACCGGTATCGCCGGAACGGGTCTTGTTGCGACGCTGAAACGCGGAGATGGTGAACGCCATATCGGCATTCGCGCCGATATGGATGCTCTGCCGATCGAGGAGGCGACCGGGCTTGCCTATGCCAGCAGAAATCCGGGCGTCATGCATGCCTGCGGCCATGATGGCCACACCGCCACCCTTCTCGCCGCAGCGCGCTATCTCGCCGAAAGCGGAACCTTCAACGGCACGCTTCACCTGATCTTCCAGCCGGCGGAGGAAATCGGTGCCGGTGCGCGCAAGATGATCTCGGACGGGCTTTTCGATCGCTTTCCCGTCGATGCGGTCTTCGGGCTGCACAACTGGCCGGGGGTTCCATCCGGGCAATTTGGTTTCGTCGCCGGTGCCGCGATGGCCTCGGTCGACCAGGCGAATATCCGCATTCTCGGCAAGGGCGGCCATGGGGCCGAGCCGCATCGCGCCGTCGATCCCGTGCTGGCGTCCGCCTCCTTTATCACCGCGCTGCAGAGCGTCGTCTCACGGAATGTCGATCCGCAGGAAATGGCGGTTGCTACAGTCGGATCGATCCACGCGGGATCTGCCTCGAATGTCATTCCGGAAAGCGTCGAGTTGAAGCTCACCATGCGGGCTTTTACCGAAACCGTTCGCCAGCAATTGCGGGAGCGCATTCCGGCGCTGGCGCGGGCGCAGGCGGAAAGTTTCGGGGCCGTGGCGGAGGTGGATTACCGGCTGGGTTTCCCGGCGCTGATCAACGACCGCGAAGAGACCGATTTTGCGCGTGCGGTGGCGCTTGACACTTTTGGTCCGGCGAGGGTCCAGGAAGGTTTCAAGCCGCGCACGGCCAGCGAGGATTTCGCCTTCATGCTGCAAGAAAAGCCCGGCAGCTACCTGTTCGTCGGCAATGGCGACACCGCGCCGCTGCACAGCGCCCATTACGCTTTCGACGACGCGATCATCGCGCCTGCCGCCCGCTACTGGGTACGGCTGGCAGAAACCTTTCTCAACTGAAGACATCAACAGGCCCAAGAGACAGGATTGGCGAAATGAGCGATACGTTTCTCTACACCACGCCCCTCGATCCCCGCGCAAAGCCACTGATCGACGAACTCACCTTCGAATATGACAGCCGCTACGGGGATTATTTCAGCGCAGCGGGTGCTGCGGACGAGATGAACCGCTATCCAGTTGAGGCTTTCGCTCCACCGCACGGCAATTTCCTGCTTCTGCAACGTAATGGTGAAACTATCGGTGGCGGGGCTTTCAAACATTATGATGATCACACCGCCGAGTTCAAACGCATCTGGACACGCACGGATCTGCGCCGGCAGGGGCTTGCGGTCAAAGTTCTGCTTGAACTCGAAGTGCAGGCCGCTCGCCAGGGTTATTCCCGGGTCTACCTGACCACCGGTTTTCGTCAGCCGGAGGCGGTCGGGCTCTATCTGAAATACGGCTACACGGCACTCTTCGATGTTGAGGCCGATCCGGAAATCTACAAGACACTGCCATTCGAAAAACAGATCGGCCATCGCGGGATCGCAGGCCCGGCGACGATCGCACAGGCGGAACAACCGCTTCAGCACGCCGCCGGCCATCGATGACGTTTTGGGTGACTCCACAAGGGGAAAGTCATGGCACTAACGACAGATTTCGTGGACATCGAGCCCGGCCGCAGGACGGCGGATCACAGCCACGACTATTCACGCCACCGGATCGTCCCGGCGCGCCATCCCGGCCGGCTGATCGGTACGGTCTTCGCAGCGGCCGTCATCGGTGCCGTGCTCTATTCCACCTTCACCAATCCGCGTTGGGGATGGAACGTCTTTGCCGATTGGTTCTTTGCGGAGCCGGTCCTTGCCGGTCTGGGGAGGACCTTGCTGCTGACTGCGCTGGCCACGGTATCGGGGTCGGTGCTCGGCACAGCGTTGGCACTGGCGCGGGTGTCGAAGTCGCCGCTGCTCTCCGGCTTGTCCTGGGGCTATGTCTGGCTGTTGCGCTCCATCCCTTTGATCGTGCTTCTTCTGGTGCTCAACAATCTCGGCTATCTCTACGAGACGATCAGGATCGCGGTACCCTTCAGCGATACAGTCTTGCTTGATTATCCCACGGTGCAATTGCTGACGCCGTTTGCAGCTGCTTTCCTCGGTCTGACTCTGAACCAATCCGCCTTCTTCTCGGAAATCGTCCGTGGCGGCATCCTGTCGGTCGATCAGGGTCAGCTCGAAGCGGCAGCCGCGCTCGGCCTTCCGCGCCGACGCCAGGTGTTCCGCATCGTATTGCCGCAGGCCATGCGATCGATCCTGCCGACCGGCTTCAACGAAATCATCGGCCTGGCGAAAAGTACGTCGATGGTCTACGTGCTCGCCCTGCCGGAACTCTTCTATACGGTGCAGGTGATCTATCGCCGCAACCTCGAAGTCATTCCGCTGCTGATGGTGGCAACGGCCTGGTACCTCGTGATCATGACCGTGCTCTCGATCGCGCAGCATTATATCGAGCGCTATTTCTCCCGCGGCGCGGTGCGCAATCCGGTTCCGCTACCCTTTCAGGCTTTCTTCAGCCGCTTCCGCCGCCCGCTGTCACGAAAGACCGTCGACACGCCCGTCCACACAGCACGGAAAACCGGTTTCAGCGACACGCCCCTGTTGAGGGCGGGCGCTCCGGTTCGCATCCATGACATTTCGAAAAGCTTCGGCGCCTTGAAGGTGCTGGATGCGATCGACCTGACCCTGCCGGCAGGCAGCGTCACGGCCATCCTCGGCCCGTCGGGTTCCGGCAAATCGACACTGCTGCGAGCGATCAATCATCTGGAACGCGTCGACAGCGGTTTCATCTCAGTCGATGGCGACCTCGTGGGTTATCGCAGGAACGGCGAGACACTTTATGAACTCAAGGAAAAGGACATCCTGAAACGCCGCGCCGACATAGGCATGGTCTTCCAGAACTTCAATCTCTTTCCACACCTGACAGTGCTGGAAAACCTCATCGAAGCACCGATGCAGGTTCGCGGGACGGACCGTACCACAGCCGTCGAGGTGGCGCGGGAGCTTCTCTCCCGCATCGGCCTGACGGACAAGATCGATGCTTATCCCCGCCAGCTTTCCGGCGGCCAGCAGCAGCGCGTCGCCATCGCCCGGGCGCTGGCACTAAAGCCGAAGGTACTGCTTTTCGACGAACCCACCTCGGCGCTCGATCCGGAACTCGTCGGTGAGGTGCTCGACGTCATCAAGGAACTGGGGCGCACGGGGACGACGCTGGTCATCGTCACCCACGAGGTCGGGTTTGCCCGGGAAGTGGCCGATACGGTCGTGTTCATGGAAGGCGGTCACATTCTGGAAGTCGGCCCGCCGGCCCGCATCTTCAGCCAGCCGGACCATCCGCGCACCCGCGAATTCCTCGCAAAAGTTCTCTAGCAGATTTCCGGCCGCTGAGCGGGCGGAATGGGACTATCAGCATCCACAGTCATACGTTGAAGATGGAGACGGGAAACATGACATTTTTACACAAAGCTAAACTTCTGATGGCAGGCGTGGCGACCATTGCGGCGCTCGGGCTCGGCGCCGCGCTGGCGGCGGAGAAATTCGAACACAGTCCCGACATCTCCTACCGCGCGCGGGCGGAAAAGGACGAAGGCGCGATCAAGGCGATTGCGAAGGATTACTCGTTCGTCGCGCCCGGAAAATTGACGATCGGAATCCATCCGTGGGATCCGCCGATCGCGACCTATGCAACCGACGCAGAAACGGTGGTCGGCGCCGACCCGGATATTGCGCAACTGATCGCCGATTCTCTCGGCCTGGAACTCGATCTCATCGTTGTCGCCTGGGCGGATTGGCCGCTCGGCGTCTCCTCCGGCAAGTATGACGCGGTTATCAGCAACGTCACTGTGACCGAGGAGCGCAAGGAAAAGTTCGATTTTTCGACCTACCGCAAGGACGTGCTCGGCTTCTACGTGAAGTCCGACAGCAAGATCACCTCGATCAGGGAGCCCAAGGACGTCGCTGGCCTGAAAGTGACCGTGGGCGCCGGAACCAATCAGGAGAAAATCCTGCTGGAATGGGACCGGCAGAACGTTGCGGCGGGCCTCAAGCCAATTGAGGTTCAGTATTACGACGACAGCGCAGCGGAAGATCTTGCTCTCCAGTCTGACCGCGTGGACGTCATATTCGACCCGAACTCGCCTCGGGCCTATGCTGCAACTCTTAATGGGAAAACGAAGCTCGTCGGCATCGTTTCGGGTGGCTGGCCGCTAACGGCCGATATTGCGGTTACGACTCGGAAAGGTGCAGGTCTTGCCGAAGCCATCACCATCGCCATCAACGATCTGATCGCCAACGGGAAATATGGAGAGGTCCTCAGTCGCTGGAACGTGGAAGCGGAGGCGGTCGATAAAGCCCAGACCAACCCGCCCGGCCTGCCGAAGAGCGGTTCGTAGTGTCGGACAGCGGGCCAGCTCGCCATGTTCGCGCCGGCCGGCATTTTTTCGGTACAATTGGAGAATTTAGGATGATGACTGGCTTTCCTGCATTACGGACGCTTCTTGTCGCCGTCATGGCATCGATTTTTTCCACCGTCGGTATAGTGAAAGCGGCCGACGAATTCGATCTCAGTCCCTCGCAACCCGGCCGCATTCGGG
The DNA here is from genome assembly GCA_900474095.1 of Hyphomicrobiales bacterium. Lineage (GTDB taxonomy): Bacteria > Pseudomonadota > Alphaproteobacteria > Rhizobiales > Rhizobiaceae > Pararhizobium. The sequence goes on from UCOA01000029.1 coordinate 65,129, forward strand.
CGGAGAAAAACAATGCGGCCATTGCCGCAATTTCGAAGAACTTCAGCTTCGTGACGCCGGGCAAGTTCACGGTGGCCGTCAGCCCTGGTGGACCACCGCTCGCAACCTATGCCACGGATGCGAAAACGGTCGTCGGCGCCGATCCGGATTATGCGTCCGCCATCGCCGACAGCCTCGGGCGTGAGTTGGAACTCCTACCGGTTGCCTGGATCGACTGGCCGCTCGGCCTGACCTCGCGCAAATACGATGCGGTCATCTCCAATGTCGGCGTCACTGAGCAGCGCAAGGAGAAGTTCGATTTTTCGACCTACCGGCAGGGATTGCACGGCTTCTTCGTCAAGTCGGACAGCGCGATATCCTCGATTACGGAGCCGGAGGATGCCGCAGGTCTGCGTTTCATCGTCGGTGCCGGCACCAATCAGGAGCGCATCCTGCTGCGGTGGAGCGATGAAAATGTTGCAGCCGGGTTGAAGCCACTGGAACTGCAGTATTATGACGACGAAGCGGCAAGCCTTCTGGCGCTCTCCTCGGGCCGGGCCGACGTCATCGTCCAGCCGCATGCGCAACTCGTCTACATCGCTGCCCGCGATCACAATATCAAACGCGTCGGCACGCTGAGCGCCGGCTGGCCCGATCGCTCCGATGTCGCGATCGCCACGAAGAAGCACAGCGGCCTGGCAGAGGCGCTGACCATCGCCACCAACGGTCTGATCAAGAGCGGCGTCTACAGCAAAATTCTCGATCATTGGCACCTGGCCGAGGAAGCGCTGCCGAAATCGGAGACCAATCCGCCCGGTCTGCCGAGATCCTGAAGGCCACGAGCAAAATGAACAGCATTGCGCCCTCCATCAATCATATCGGCTTTCTCACTCCGGGTAACTACCCGGCGGACGACCCGCTGTCCGGTCTGGAAAAGACGTTGCAGTTGCTCGAATATGGAGAAGAGCTCGGTTTTCAAAGTGCCTGGGCGCGACAAAGGCACCTGGAACCGGGTATCTCGTCGGCCACCGCCTTCCTCGCCGCCGCGACCCAGCGGACCAGCAGCATCCAGCTCGGTACTGCCGTCATTCCGATCGGTTATGAAAGCCCCTATCGTCTCGCCGAAGATCTTTCGACGGTCGATGTCCTCTCGCGCGGCCGTCTCAATGTCGGCTTGAGTGCCGGCCGGCCACTCCATGCCGATCTGATCGCCCCGCTGGTTTTCGACGGCGACTGGGAAAGCTTCGACTTCTCCCACGACAGAGTTCTGCGTTTCGTCAATAATTTGAAGAGCAATCCCGTCGGTGACGAGACGACCTTCATCAAGACCCCCTTCGGACCGCAACGGCCTAGGTTGCAACCACATGCGAAGGGGCTGACGGATCGCATCTGGTACGGTGGCGGTTCGCTGCGATCCGCCCGTTGGGCTGGGCAAAACGGCCTTAACCTTCTGATCGGCAATGTCACGAGTGGCGAGGAGACGGATGATTTCGACGTCGCGCAGTCGCGTCAGCTCAAAGCATATCGGGAGGCTGGTGGATCGGGCAAACGGGTTGCGCTCGGCCGTGTCATCGTGCCTCTCGACGGTGCCGACGGCATCACCCGCAAGCGATATCTCGACTATGCGGCCGGGCGGCACGAGCGAACACTGACACCGCAGGGTGAGCGCCGGACGCTTTATCCAAGCGACCTTGTCGGTACGTCGGAGCAAATTCTCGAACGCCTGTTTGTCGACCCGATCCTGCCGCAGGTCAACGAATTGCGGCTTGAGCTTCCCTACGAATTCGAGGATGAGGAATATCGCCAGATTATCCACGATTTTTCCACGCTCATCGCCCCGCGACTCGGCTGGGTTAATGATCAGCGTCGAGAAAAACGCACTGCATAAACAATACTCGCCGCGCGGCGTGCAGACTTACAGGCCAGATTTACAGGCCAGATTTACAGGAATGACAAGCATTGACCAGAATCGTTGATTACTTCTTCTCCATCGGCTCGCCGTGGTCCTATATCGGCTTCGACTCCTTTGTCGAACTTGCGGCGAACGGCAATGTCGAGATCAGGCCCTATCTCACCACGGTGGTCGAGGAGAATGGCGGCATCTTTTCGCGCAATCGTCCAGAGATCCGGCGCGGATACTGGACGCGGGACCTGAAGCGCTGGGCGGCGGTTCGCGGCAAGAACCTGATCCTCGAAAACCGCCCGGAGCTCAGCGACCCGGGGCCTGCATCGCTGATCATCATCGCCGCCTATCTCGATGGCAAGGACTGGATTGGTCTGACCCGGGCATTGCAGCATGCTTTCTGGAGCCAGGCAAAGGACATCGGCCAGCCGCATGTGCGCGCAGCAATTGCCGACGCGGCGGGATTTGACGGTTCGGGCCTGCTGCAACGGCAGGCGGACGAGGACGTCAGGGCCAAATGGGCTGCCGATCGGGAGCATGCCGTGAAAAGCGCTGTCTTCGGTTTCCCGACCTTCCTCTACGACGGCGAGATTTACTGGGGGCAGGACAATCTGCCTTTTCTGGAGCGTCACTTCCGCGGCGATAGACCTTAGTTTAGGCTGGGTGAACGGCAGGGAACAGCGCGAAATCCGCGCAGGCAGCGGTGAACGATATGCGGTGACGCCGATGTCGCCGACTGAGCAGGATTATTCATCGCCTTAGCCGACAAAGCCGACGACATAATAAAAGGCTGCGGCGATGATGGCGGCCGCCGGAAGAGTGAGGATCACGCGATGACGATGTCACCGGCGAGGCCCCAGCGCACAGCCGAGACGCGCGGCGCGGCGCTGCGCCAACGCCGATAGTCGCGCCACCCGTCTACGCGCAGAATCCCTGCATTGGATTGAGCCGCGTGATCTTCGAGCCCATCGTGTGGACAAATTTCCAGCCGCCGAACACGATCTTTGCCGGCATATAAATATCTTTATATCTTTTCGGTTTCTACCAAATGGATTTTATATGTGAGGCGGCCCTATGATCCTGTCATTCGACGTGGCCACCGATACATCATGATGGTTCTTGCTGATTTAGAGACAGTGAGCGTCGACAGGACGGTCATCCAGCAGGAGTTGAATCAATGGCAAGGGTCGAATCAAAGCTGGGACAGGACATTGCGCCAAGCCCGAATTCCGATACTCTCCTGACTTCGGCACCATTCGAGGTTTCGGCCATGGCTGGCTACCTCGTTTCGCTTGTAATGACCGTCGTAGCGACGGTCGTGGCGGTCGGTATCGACAGCGGTGTGACGATCCCGAACGTATCCCTCGTATTTGTGGTGCCGGTGATCATCGCGGCCGTTTTCTTCGGCCTGGGGGCCTCCCTCTGCTCGGCCCTCCTTGGTGCCTTCGCTTACAATTTCTTCCTGATTGAGCCTCGCTATACCCTGGCCGTCGACGAGGCGGCAAACATATGGGCGATCGGACTGCTTTTTCTCGTCGGACTTATCGTGAGCAGCATTGCCTACACGTCGCGGCGGCGGGCGACTGAAGCGGCCCTCCTGAAAAAGCAGGCGACCGTGCTCCAAGGCTACAGCCGCGACGTCGTGGCGGCTGACAACACCAAGGCGATCGTCTCCATCACCTCCCACGCTCTTGCCGCGCTCTTCCAAGTTCCCGTCGTCGTGATGGTCGTCACGAAGGGCGACGTGGTTTCGGTCAGCAATGTCGGCGGCTTAGAGGCGCGGCCGTCCGAAGTCGAGGCGGCACGATCGGCGTTGGCGATGGGAAGTGTCGCGCGGGCCGGCATCTATCCGACCTTGGACTCCCGTTTTGACTTTTGGCCTGTGGCAAGGGCGGTGCGTCAGCGTGCCGTCATTGGGCTCGCATTCGACCCCGACGAACGACCTTCGTCGCCAGATATCCTGGTCGACATCGTTGGCGGTGTTTTGGCGCTGGCGCTTGACGGTCAGCAGTTCCGGGCTGGCCGCAATGCTCCGCCTGCTCTATGAACCGCGAAAGCCAAAGATGGGGTAACTCCGCCCGTCTGTGGGGGCACTCAACGAAGGTCCGAGCCATTGCGGCGGGAAGGCGGTCCAAATCGGCCGCCTTTGACGGACAGCGAAAACCAAGTACGGCCGGAGGCCAAATGATCTCGCCTGCAGAAAGTGTCACAATCGAACCGGCCAGCACGCAGAAATTCCTCGTCCTTCTGCTTGGCTCCATCGGGGTTGTTTACGGTGATATCGGCACGAGCCCGCTCTATGCCTTCCGGGAGGCGCTCAGACCCTTCTCGCACGACGGCGTGACGCAGGACGAAATCGTTGGTCTGATCTCGCTGATGGTGTGGACGCTGACGATCATCGTCACCTTCAAATACGTGCTCTTTCTGTTGCGGGCCGACAATGACGGCGAGGGCGGAACACTGTCGCTGCTGGCGCTGCTGATGAAGAAGACCGGTCGATATATGCCGGTCCTGTTCTTCGCCGGCCTTGTTGGCGCGGCGCTCTTCATCGGCGACGCGATGATAACGCCAGCGCTGTCGGTGATGTCCGCTGTCGAGGGGCTGAAGCTCGTCACACCTGCCCTCGACAGCTACGTGCTGCCGATCTCGGCCATTATCATGGTCTTGCTGTTTGCGGTTCAGTCGCGTGGCACTGCGGCCGTTTCGAATTTCTTTGGACCGATTACCGTGCTTTGGTTTCTTGCCCTGGCATGGGGCGGTCTGCTGCATATTGGCGACGACTTCACAATTCTCCAGGCGCTTAATCCGGTGAACGCGGTTTGGTTTATCACCCATGCTGGCTTCGTCGGTCTCATTGTGCTCGGCGCCGTATTCCTCACCGTGACCGGCGCCGAGGCGTTGTATGCTGACCTTGGTCATTTTGGCAGGAAGCCGATCCAGGTCGCGTGGTTCACGCTCGTTTTCCCGTCGCTGACGTTGAACTATCTCGGCCAGGGCGCACTTGTGCTGGCGCATCCGCAAGCCGCCACGGACCCGTTCTACCTGATGTATCCGGACTGGGCGCTTTTGCCGATCGTCCTGCTCGCAACCGCCGCCACCATCATCGCGAGCCAGGCGGTGATCACCGGCGCCTTTTCACTGGCACGTCAAGCCGTGCATCTCGGCTTCCTTCCGCGATTGCTGATCACCTTTACGTCAGAGACCAACACCGGGCAGATTTACGTCCCCGCGGTGAACACCCTGTTGTTCGTTGGCGTGCTGGTTCTGATCTTCACGTTCGGCGATTCGGGATCACTTGCGACCGCCTACGGGATCTCGGTAACCGGCGCGATGGTCGTCACGACACTGATGGCGTTTCAATTCCTCCGTTCGGTTTGGGGATGGTCGGTCATCATGGTCGCGGCGACCCTGGTGCCATTGCTCTTGCTGGAAACCGTCTTCCTTGGTGCCAACCTCCTTAAAATCCACGATGGTGGCTGGGTGCCGATTCTGCTGGCAATCGCCATCATGCTGATCATGTGGACCTGGACGCGGGGGTCCCAGCTGTTGCGCGAGAAGACAGCCAGGCACGACATTCCACTCGACGCCTTCATTCGCTCGATTGAAAAAGAGTCGGAGCATGCGCCGGTGCGGGTGCCAGGAACCGCCGTTTTCCTCACCAGCGTCGGGGACAAGACCCCGGCTGTCCTCCTGCACAACATCAAACACAACCACGTGCTCCATGAAAAGAACGTCATCCTGACGGTCAAGACCGCGGAACAGCCCTATGTGCCGGAGGCCAACCGCGTTACAATTACAAAGTTGTCGGAGCGTTTTGTGCGGATCGAAATCCACTTCGGCTTCATGGATGAACCGAACGTCTCGAAGGCGCTTGCGCTGTGCAAGAAAGCCGGCCTCAAATTCGAAATCATGCAAACATCGTTTTACCTCGGCCGGCGGGCTCTGGTCAGCAAGCCGAATGCGGGATTGCCGGGCTGGCAAGACAAGCTCTACATCGCGCTTTCAGGATTGGGGATTGACCCCCCGGCCTATTTCAGCCTCCCCGCCAACCGTGTCGTCGAGATCGGCGAACAGGTCGCCATCTGATCTCAACGGAGTTCGGTTGGCTGCTCACCAGCTGAACGTGCATCGCTGACCTTACGACGTGGTTCTCGCCGGTGCTACGAGGGACATCAGCCTCCGGCTTCACGCCGGCGACCGCAGCTTTGCTGCGTTCGTAAACGGTATGATTCGAGGCACGGCTTGCGCATAGGAGTCGTAATCGGGGAAGGTTGCCCGCAATACACGTTCCTCGTTAACCATGCGTCGCAGTTGGATCAGCCAGTGGATGACGCCAAGCGACACAGACCCGATCGACAGATTCATGATGATGAGCCCTATCATCGCTATTTCCTCGGTGAGATAAAGCGGGTGACGCACGATGGTGTAGGGGCCGCTGGCGACCAGGGTTCGCGCTTCAGGCATGATGCTGAAGGCGCGGCCCAGAAAAAACAGCACATAGACCGAGGCAAGAAGTCCGATGATGGTCAAAGCCAAGCCTATGGAGCGAGTAGCAATCGAGATTTCAACGGGTGGCAAATACCCGGCGACGACGACCAGAAGGAAGGTCCCCGTCATTGCTGTGATGTAGCCCTCCATGCTTTCAGCCGAGCGGAGCGGAGGGAGGCGGGTAACTGTAACGACACAGATCATTCCAACGAACAGCACGGACGCAACCTTGGCTGCTATGGTCACGACGTCGATAGACGTCAGATCGTCCCGCGCGAAGGTCTGCTGAATGAAAATCACCCGGGTTATCAGCGCCGGAATGAAGTAGAGACAGATAAAGACCCTGCCGACGATGTCGGCAATAGCCAAGTAACGGTTGTTCATTGATGCCTCCCCAGGATCGCTCGGAGACCATCTTGGCACGGTTGCAGTGAATATCAACAGCAACCATCTAAATTAGTAAACTCGCCCGGAACGGACACGTCGGATGATCTCGACATGAGAGGACAAGCAGGCGAGAGCGGCCAAGATTATCAGAGCGGTCCCGAGCATCGTTGTCGGGATCGGAAGTGACCAGTGGATGCTCCCCGGCAGGGATGGGCCGAGGCCACTTGCCTGAGGGCTGTTTGCCCCGGCGTTGGCAAGGATCAGCACAAGCAGCGCAACGTGGGCATGAACGAAACGCACCCTGGGAAAACGTTTCGGGAGCAACGCAAGGTACACCCCGCAGGCCGCGAGGGACGTCAGCGCGGCGATAAGGTGCCACACTTCCATCCCTGAGATGTCAAGCAACATAAACGCCGGTAGCCGCAACACCGGTAGTGTTGTCAGGTACATCGCCCAAGCGAGCACGCTCGATGGATACACCGCAAGCAGCACTATGCTGAGGGCAAATATCGCACCGACGGCATAGATTAAAGCAGGTCCGAGACGGACGAATGTCAGAACCAGGGCGGACATATGCTTTCCTCCTTAAGCCGGTGGTATGGTTCTGGCAGAATATAAGCCAATGCTTGCGCAAGGATTACCGCTCGCTTGGCGCCGCGCATGACCGGAAGTTGTTACTCCATGACGGCCATGTCAAGTGTTCGACCTGCCGACTTCAATAGAAACCACACAAAAACGTCGCGATGGCGGCACGTGCTGAAATATGCCTCGATCGCCGTGTCAGAAGGGCAGCGTCGAAAAGAATGCTCCGAATGAGAAAAGCATATCCACGGAACCTTGCGTACGGTCAGGCGTTTGGATTTACCAATCACAGGAGAAAAAACATGCGGTGGATTTCAAAGCCTTTGCTCGTCGGCGTCGTGCTGCTCTCAGGCGCAGGGCTCGCTCAAGCGGCCATGATGGCGACGACAGCGACGGATCTGACGGTCTATTCCGGCCCTGGCACGGACTACCCGTCCGTCGGTGTCGCGACGCGCGGCAGTGAGGCAGTGCTTGACGGCTGCCTCGACGGCGAGAATTGGTGCCGCATCGACGTCAATGGCATGCGTGGCTGGGTTTTCGCCCAGGAACTGACTGTGGACTACAATGGCGCGCCGGTCATCGTTCAGGAGCGCCGCGTCGATCTTGGTATCCCGGTCGTCAGTTACGAGCAAACAGGCAGCATCGCCGGACCTGCCGATCCGGCACCGGGAGATGAATTGATCGGGCGGGTCGGTGAAACCATCGTACCGCCTCCCGAAGTGATAACCTATATCGAGCGCACGCCGATGGAGACGGTTGTCTATGACGGCGAGGTGGTGGTCGGGGGAACGCTGCCCGGCGATGTGGTGATCTCTGAGGTGCCGAACTATCAATACAGCTACGTGCGCATTAACGATCGGCCGATACTGGTCGATCCGCAGAGCCGCCGGATCGTCTATGTTTATGAATAGACGCTGATTTTGCAAAGTCGTGCCCTGGCCGCTGCGCCGGGGCACGGCATATCGCCCGGTTCGAGAGTTCGTCTGGAGGAACGGACATGACCTCTCGCACACTCATGGTCGCCGTAATCGGCTTCGTGGTCGGATCGATTCTCAGTGTCCTTGTCGTACAATATTACGCGCCGGACGAAAGCACCAAAAACACCACGCCTCCCGACCCGCTTGTCGTTGCGCCGGAAAATGCCGCCGAGGAGACCAGGTAGCGGATTTGCTCTCTCACGCCCCGATGGCGATGTCGCGCCGCAAGGCATCTTCACAGACTGTCGTCAAAACAGCAGGGTCCCGCTCACCGCTCTGGTAGAGCCGGATCATGATATTGGCGCAGGTCTCCATGTCACTGTCGGATCGTGCCCTTTGATGTGCATCGCAAAACTGATCGAAAACGACCCGTAGTGTGTCGATATCCTCGGCACAGAGAACGTCCATATGCATAATGGCGTTCGCCATGGGATTCCTCCTTTGAGTGGGGCGTTTGCGTACCGCGTTTTCTTTCAGGCCCGACTGCCTGATGATGCCTGTAGTGTAGCGCGAATTTAAGATGGCGCCATTCACTAAGACATGTTCATGGCCCCAGCGAAGGTTTACGTCAGCAAGCGTACGGTTTCGTGCATTTCCAAGGCGGGAATGTCGCGGCCTACCGCTTGACCAGCGTCGGTTCCACGTCTCGGTCACCGATCGTTCGCACTGCCTCTAGCAGGGCCGGAACGACCAAGGCGGCGCCCGCATCTGAGAGGTGATCATCGTCGAAGTAGAAAACCCTGTCGGCTTTGACGCTGTTGATGCATCGCTCCTTGATGAAGGTGCTGCAGAGGAAATCGCTCGGCTTCACGCGGAAGAGATTGGGGTGGGAGATGGCGTCGAAGGCGGCGATGACTGCCTGGTTTCGCTGCAGATAGCGCTCAAAGCTGGTGCTGAACTCCAGGTTTTTGCGTCCGGTCATCGCGCTTTTCGCCACAAGCTCGGGCACGTTCCACCCGGCTTCGGGTATTGGATAGACGAGCACCACATTGCGGCCCGCATGTAGATAGGTTTGGATATGGGCCACATATTGTTTCAGCACGCGGGCCTTGCGCGCCGGATCATCCTCGCTCGTATGCTCGCCCAGACGGTCGAAGAGATCGACGTAGGTGGGTTTCAGAAACTCGATGCCGCCCTCGCCATTGTCGAAGGGGGTGCCGTCGAGATAAAGGCTCCAGCGACTGGCCATAACAATGGTCGCCGTACCGCTCTTGCGGATGTAGTCTTCTATGCCGGCGAAAAAGGAGTTGCAACGCAGCCGGTATTTTGGACTGGAAACGTAGAATCCGGAAAAGCCGACACAGGCAGAATGGGTCATCACATAGAGATCAGCGTCATTTGCATCGAAGACGCGGAGTGCTTCTCCGGCGAGTGCGGCGGCATGAGAATCGCCGATCAGGATCGTCTTGCTGTCGGCGGAATGTTTGGTCAGGCAGTCCCGAACAGGATGGGGCAGGGATGCCTCGCCCTTGTCGAACAGACATGTGTCCATGATGGGATCGTGACGCTCCTGGGCGAGCGCAGCCTGCGCCTCCAACGGCAGGCGGAATAGCAGGCCGCCATTGGAAAGACCGTAAAAGCCTATTCCGATGAACAGCAAGGCTGTCACCGCAGCAGCACTTAGAACCTGGACCGACCGTGGCAGAAGTATTGTTTTGGCGCCCTTGCGGAACGGTGTCTCGACGAATCGCCAGGAGAGATAGGCAAGGGGAAAACAGCCAAGCACCAGCAGGCCCATCGCCAGCGCGGAAGGTTCGGTCAAGCTGCGGATGCGCGCGAAAGCGAACACCGGCTGATGCCATAGATAGAGGCTGTAGCTGATCAGGCCGATTCCGACCATGGGACGTATGGAGAGCAACCGTGCCGTTACCGTTTCCGTGGAGCCGAACAGAATGACCAGAGCGGCGCCGAGAACGGGGGCGAGAGCATAGAGCGACGGAAAGGGTGTCGACTGGTCATAGGCGAAAATCGCGAAGACGATGATCGCCAGGCCGGTCAGGGACAGGACGTTGCTTTTGCATTGCCGCCCGCCGGCGAGCACAAAGGCACACAGAGAGCCGGCCAGCAGTTCCCAGGCGCGTGTGTGCGGCAGGTAGAAATTTGCCGTTGCAAAATTCTGTGAACCATATTGGGCAAGCAGCAGACTGGCGATCGCGATCGCCGCGACGGCGCCGATCAGCGCTCGGCGGCCGAAGCGCCAGACCAGTATCACGAACAATGGAAATAGCAGATAGTACTGCTCCTCCACCGCCAGGCTCCACGTGTGCAACAGCGGCTGCTCTTCCGAAGCTGCGGCGAAGTAGCCGCCGCTCTCACCCCAGAAAAAGAAGTTGGAAGCGAACAGGCAGACGGAGATGACGCTCGTGGCGAAGCTCGTCATCTGGTCAGGCAGCATCCAGGCCCAGGCAAACGGCAGTGAGCACAACAGTACGAAGAAGAGCACGGGAAGAATGCGGCGGGCCCGGCGCTCGTAGAATTTGAGCAGCGAAAAAGTGTCTTTTTCCCGTTCCGCGATGATGATCGAGGTAATCAGATAACCGCTGATGACGAAGAAGATGTCGACACCGATAAAGCCGCCGCTGAAGGTCTGGAAACCGGCGTGGAACAGCAGCACCGGAACGACCGCTACCGATCTCAACCCATCGATTTCGCGTCTGTAGTTCATTCGGCCCTGCAGCGATCAAAACATGCGTGATAGCTTGGCAGGATGCGACGGCTCGATACCGAGGATCAAGCTGTTCCTGTGAAAACAAGTGTCAAAGCAACAACCTATTTGTTGCGAAAGAGGAAATGCCGTGCTTTGCGGTAGTTGCGACATCACCCTGGGAAGTCACCGGGGTGATGTCGAGCTGATCGGCGCCGGTCAGTCGCGGAACAGTTTCCAGCGGGTCGGCCTGAAGGCGAGGCGAGACCGATCGGAGGTTGCCTTTTCCGGCGGCAGTTCGATTTCGACCTTCGTATTGGCTGTGCCGATATCGAGCTCGACGTGGCGAGTGCCGGCGACGCGCCGGGTCTGGACGACGATACCGGCAATGCAGCCGCCGCCATCGAGCAGTTCTATGTCGTGCGGGCGGAAATAGAGCTGCGCGGGACCGTCCGCTTCGCCGGGTGCGCTGACGCCGATCGAGCGGTCTTCGAGCCAGAGCTGGCCGTTTTCGACACGCACCGGAAGAATGTTCGACTGGCCGATGAACCCGAAAACGAAGGGAGAGTTCGGCGTGTCGTAGATCTCGTCCGGCGTGCCGATCTGCTCGATCTGACCCTTGCTCATGACAACGACACGGTCGGCGAGTTCCAACGCCTCGTCCTGGTCGTGCGTCACAAAGACGGTGGTGTGGCCGGTGCGGTCGTGGATTTCCCGCAGCCAGCGGCGCAGTTCCTTGCGCACCTGCGCGTCGAGCGCGCCGAAGGGTTCGTCGAGCAGCAGGACGTTCGGCTCCACCGCCATGGCACGGGCGAGCGCCACACGCTGGCGCTGGCCGCCGGACAGCTGCGCCGGGTAGCGCTTTTCAAGGCCGCTCAGTTGCACGAGGTCGAGCAGTTCCAGAGCGCGCTTGCGGATATCGGCTTTCGGCGGACGGCGTCCCGCAGGGCGGATCGTCAGGCCGAAGGAGACGTTGTCGAGCACAGTCATGTGGCGGAACAGGGCGTAGTGCTGGAAGACGAAGCCGATATTGCGCTCCTGCACCGTCTTGCGGGAGGCGTCCTCATTGCCGAAATAGACGGTACCTTCGGTCGGGCTCTCAAGGCCTGCGATCAACCGCAGCAGCGTCGTCTTGCCGGAGCCGGAGGGGCCCAATAATGCGATCAACTCGCCAGAGCGAATGTCGAGGGACACGTCGTTGAGCGCCGGAAAGCGCCCGAATTCCTTGCGTATGTTTTGAACGCGAACTTCCATGTAAACTTGACCTTTCAGTGCCGGCGGCTGGCAGCGATCTGGGCACTGTATTTCATTTCGAGCAGCGACTTCAGAACGAGGGTGACGAGAGCTAGCAGGGCGAGAAGCGTTGCGACCGCAAAGGCGGCAACGAAATTATATTCATTGTAGAGGATTTCCACCTGGAGCGGCATGGTGTTCGTCAGGCCGCGGATATGGCCGGAGACGACGGAGACCGCGCCGAACTCGCCCATGGCACGGGCGTTGCACAGCAGGACGCCGTAGAGCAGGCCCCATTTGATGTTGGGCAACGTCACGTGCCAGAAGGTCTGCCAGCCGCTTGCGCCCAAGGACAGCGCCGCTTCCTCGTCGCTCGTTCCCTGCTCCTGCATCAGCGGGATGAGTTCGCGGGCGACGAACGGGAAGGTGACGAATACGGTTGCCAGCACGATACCGGGCACGGCAAACAGAATCTGGATGCCATGGCTTTGCAGCCATGGGCCGAGCAAGCTGTGCGAGCCGAACAGGAGGACGAAAACAAGGCCCGATATGACCGGCGAGACCGAGAAGGGCAGGTCGATCAGCGTGGTAAGGAAGGCTTTTCCCTTGAACTCGAACTTGGCGATCGCCCAGGCCGCAGCAATGCCGAAAACCAGATTGAGCGGCACGGCGATGCCGGCGACCAGAAGTGTCAGTCTGATCGCCGCAAAGGTTTCCGGATCCGACAGGACGGTGAGGAATTCTCCCGGACCGTTGCGCATGGCTTCGGTGAACACCGCCGCGAGCGGCAGGACGAGGAAGAGGGCGACGAATGTGAGCGCCGCAGCAATCAGTCCGTAGCGCGCCAGCCGATGCTCGGATGTGGCAACCCGGACAAGTTCGGTGTTTCCGCTGCCGGCGGGTGAAGCTGTGCCATCATGCGCCATAGCCGTACCTCCGTCTGCTCCAGGCTTGAATCATGTTGATGATCAACAGCATTGCGAAGGAAATGACAAGCATGACGGCCGCAATGGCGGTCGCTGCCGGATAGTTGAACTCTTCCAGACGGATGACGATCAAAAGGGGCGCGATTTCCGACACGTAAGGAAGGTTGCCGGCAATGAAGATGACACTACCATATTCGCCGACGCCGCGGGCGAAGGCCAGCGCGAAACCGGTGAGAACCGCGGGAGAGAGCCCCGGCAACAGCACGCGCCGAATCGTCTGGAGACGGTTGGCACCAAGCGTTGCCGCCGCCTCCTCCACTTCCTTGTCGATTTCCTCCATGATCGGCTGCACGGTCCTGACGACGAAGGGCAGGCCGACGAAGACGAGCGCGAAGACGATGCCGAGCGGGGTGAAGGCGACCTTGATGCCGAGCGGCGTCAAGAGGCTGCCGATCCAGCCGTTCGGTGCGTAGAGCGTTGTCAGCGCGATACCGGCGACGGCCGTCGGCAGCGCGAACGGCAGGTCGACCATGGCATCGATGACGCGCTTGCCGGGGAACCGATAGCGCACGAGGACCCAGGCGAGGATGACGCCGAAGACCACATTGATCAGCGCGGCAAGAAAGGCCGTGCCGAAGCTGATGCGAAGCGCGTTGACCGTGCGCTGGTCGGTGGCCAGTTCCCAGAAGGTTGTCCACCCCAAGGCGCTGGACCGCCAAACGAGGCCGGAAAGAGGAATGAGAATGATGAGAGTGAGCCATGACAAAGTAACGCCGAGCGCCAATCCGAATCCCGGAATGACGCTCGGCTGCCTGATTTGCCACAGCGAAGCTGTGCGTGCGGTCATAAAGTCTTACTGTCCTGGCTTGTAGATCTGGTCAAAGAGCCCACCGTCCCCAAAATATTTTGGCTGAGCTTCCTTCCATCCGCCGAATTCGTCAATAGTGACGAGCTTAACATCGGCAAAACGTTTGATGTCCTCCGGGTCGGCAGCCTCCGGTTTGAAGGGGCGATAGTAATGTTTCGCCGCGATCTTTTGGCCGACGTCCGAATAGAGATACTGCAGATAGGCCTCCGCTACCTTGCGGGTTCCCTTGGCATCGACGTTACCATCGACCAGCGCGACCGGCGGTTCAGCCTTGATCGAAATGGACGGCGTAACGATGTCGAAATTGTCCGGGCCGAGTTCCTCGAGCGAGAGATAGGCTTCGTTTTCCCAGGCGAGCAGAACGTCGCCAAGGCCGCGCTGGACGAAGGTGGTCGTCGCGCCGCGGGCACCGGTGTCGAGCACGGGAACATGCTTGAAGAGCTGGCTGACATATTCCTGCGCCTTGGCATCGTCGCCGCCATTGGCCGCGCGCGCCCATGCCCAGGCGGCCAGGAAGTTCCAGCGGGCGCCGCCCGAGGTCTTCGGGTTCGGCGTGATGACCTGGATGTCATCCTTCACCAGATCGCCCCAGTCCTTGATGCCTTTCGGATTGCCCTTGCGCACCAGGAACACGATGGTCGAGGTGTATGGCGCGCTGTTGTTTTCGAACTTGGTCTTCCAGTCAGCCGGAATCTTGCCAGTTCCTTTGGCGATGGCGTCGATATCGGCCTCGAGCGCCAATGTCACGACGTCTGCTTCAAGCCCATCGATGACGGCACGCGCCTGTTTGCCGGAGCCGCCGTGCGATGCCTGGATCGTCACCGTTTCTCCCGTATCCGCCTTCCACTTTTCAGCAAAGGCTGCGTTGAAATCCTTGTAGAGTTCGCGCGTCGGGTCATAGGAGACATTGAGGAGCGTCGTATCGGCAAATGCGAAACCAAGCCCGCCGATCTGGATGCTGCTGGCGAGAAGCGCCATCGTAAAAAAATTCGTGAGTCGTTTCGCTCGCATGTCTACCTCCGTTGTTAGCAGGCATACTCTATTCATTAAGTGGGATATTATAACGCAGAACTTTTCCTTTCCCGGATCACAGGGAGAAAGTCCTGCCCTTGGCATGGGCCAATGCCGAAATCATTTGCTTCACAGCCACCTCAGGCTCCTTGGCCGTTGCTTGAAGGCTACCACATCGCAGCGCCTTCCGGAACGTCAATCCTCGGCAAAGCCGCTAAAACCATGTTTGCCGGCGACATGCTTCAACGACCCGGTCGAGTATAGCCCTATAGATCTCCTCGATCCTGTCCGTGCTCGGCGCGGGGCGACCAAAAGCGGACGCTCCGGCACTCGCGCATGCGACGCCCTATAAACGGCCGCCTGGATCCAGCGTGAAATCTACTGTTCTCCGTCTTGCAATGAGCTTGAGCGAGCGATCCGCTTGTATCTGGTAGGTCTCGCTCCAGCCATTTCCGGTCGTGTCGAGAAACGTGTGGCTGAACGTGCTGCCGATGGGCGATTTGGTCAGCTTGGTTCGGGGCTGCCCGCCATAGGTGATGCTGCCCGGTATCGGCTCGAGTTCACTGCTGGATCGTGTTTGCGTACAGGACGTCACGAACAGCGCGGCCAAAGCCGCAATGACTATCTTTTCCATTGCTGAACTCCCCTTGGATTTTTGTTCCCCTGCTTCTGCGGACATAGTGTTTGCGCGGATATTTTCGAGCCCCTCAGAGAATGGCCTGGAGCGCGGCCCACGTTACAAGGCCTGCAGTGCCGGTGCGGGTGGTATCGCGAATATCAGAGACCCGGCCGAAATGCCTTGCCGGGCGTGCTGCGAGAGCGAAAAATTTTCACCAAAGCAAGGAGACTTCGGGGCGGTTGGATCAGGACCTTGAAGCGCACCATGGAAACTCGCAGACGCATTCCTATGTCTGGCCTAATATTGCCATGTCTTTTTGACCTATGTCTCGTTGGCGGCCAGGAATGGTGCTGTGGTGTTCTGAAATGAAGAGAGGGAGGGGTTTATGGCGGATGCCGCCAACATATGCACACCGGGCGAAATCCTGTCATTCTGGTTCGATGAATTGCGTCCGGAACATTGGTTCAATCCGCCTGTGTGGCTGGATGAGCTATGCGACCGGCGGTTTCGCACGACGCATCTGGCGCTTTCGAGAGCGGTTGGTGCCGAGTGGCGGGAGACGCCGGAAAATCGACTTGCCGCCGTCATCGTTCTCGACCAGATGCCGCGCAACATGTACCGGGCGTCGCCGCTGGCTTTTGCGACAGACGGTCTGGCACTCAGGGAGGCACGCCTTGCTGTCGATGCGGGGGCCGATCGGCAAATGACGATCAATCAGCGTGCATTTCTCTATCTTCCTTTTGAACATTCGGAAGATCTCGTCGATCAGACACGCTCGGTGAAGCTCTGCACTGACCTTGGCGACGCCGACTACCTCAATTTTGCCATCCGTCACTGCGAGATCATCCGGAAATTCGGTCGGTTCCCGCATCGCAATGCTATTTTGGGCCGCGTTTCCACGGCAGCGGAGATCGACTTCCTATCTCAACCCGGCTCGCGGTTCTGATGCGCGCGAAGGATCAACTGTCGCGATGCCAAAATCTGTTTTTGCATCTGTCGACGCCCCGGCCTATGCAACGCCCAACCGTCTAAGCCGCGCTTCGATTCTGGTTTACAGCGCCGGACGCCGGAAAAGGATAATGTGATTGCCGATGACGTCTAAACTCTTTGCCACACTTCTGGCCCT
Source organism: Hyphomicrobiales bacterium (assembly GCA_900474095.1). Taxonomy (GTDB): domain Bacteria; phylum Pseudomonadota; class Alphaproteobacteria; order Rhizobiales; family Rhizobiaceae; genus Pararhizobium. Next base: position 81,872 of record UCOA01000029.1, read on the forward strand.
GTGGATGGTTGTAGCCCCGGTGCCCGTCATGGCGCAGCAGCCGGCCACAAATGTCAATCCCCGGCATACCGAGGAAGTGGCGAGCCCACAGGCGAAGCCTGGCGAGCAACTTGAGACTGCTCGCAAGAACCTTGCGCGGCTGACAGATCTCTTGACGCAGGCGAAAGATGACGACAACCGCCTTGCAGAGCTCAAGGTCGAGGTCGATGCGACGGCCAAGCAGATTATCGCCACCTCGGTCGCCACCCGGCCGCGCCTGGACGAAATCAAGGCGCGGCTGACGGAGTTGGGCGATCCGCCGACAGAAGGGACGCCGCCCGAAGCCGAGGTCGTCACGCAGGAGCGCAAACGCCTTCTTGCCGAACGTGGTGAGATCAACGCACTGACGGGGACCGCCGAGGATCTGTCGATCCAGGCGACAAAGCTGTCCAACGGAATCACGGCGACGCGGCGCGCCCTGTTCAGCAACACACTGCTCAAGCACACCGATATCAACCGGACGACGGTGATGGATGCGATCGCCGCCATCAGCGTGGAACGCGAAACATTCATGCGCACGATTGGCAGCTGGCTGACCTTCGCCTGGAGCTTCAAGCGGTTGCAATTGCTTTCGGCCCTGTTCCTGTCGCTTTGCGCGGCGCTCGTCCTCCTTGCGGGCACACGCCGGGTTTTTTCTCCGTTCATCCACCGCGAGGTTCTGAACGAGCCGGGCTACATCACGCGCCTGTCGGTGGCGTTCTGGTCAACGATGATACCGACGATGGCGATGGCGGCCTTTGCCACGACCAGCTACTTTTTCCTGCAGGTATTCAATGTTCTGCGGCCCGACATTGCGCCGATCGTTTCGGTGACCTTGGCCGTTTGTGTCGCCCTTTTGTTTGTCTCGACCTTGTCGAACGCCGTTCTCGCCCCCCGGCAGAGCGCCTGGCGCCTTGTGCGCGTTTCGGATGGCAGCGCGCGTTTGCTGGTGTGGTCGATCTCTGCCATGGCGGTGGTCAATGGCCTCGATTATCTGGCCGGCACAATCAGCGAAGTGATGGGGTCACCGATTGTCCTCACCGTCTTCAAAAGCCTGATCGCCTCGATCATCATCGGCCTGATCCTGATGGCCATGTCGTTGATCAAGCCGATCGTTCCGGCCGGCGCAACGCTTGATAGCCAAGGCAAGCCCTGGCCGCGCGCCGTTTGGCTGCTGTTCGTTTTGACTGGCGCTACGCTGATCATCGCCGGGCTCTCGGGTTACGTTGGCCTTGCTCGTTTCGTTGCAACGCAGATCGTCATGACCGGCGCTATCCTGGTGACGATGTATATCGGCGTCCTGACAGGCAAGGCCGTCGCCAAACAGAATGCGCTCGCCGATACGATTGTTGGCCGCTATCTCGAAAAGCGTTTCCGGATGGAGCAGATCGGCCTCGACCAGGCCGGCCTTGTCGCCGGTCTCGGCATCTACGCGCTGGTGATCCTGTTTTTCATCCCGCTCATCCTTTTGCAGTGGGGCTTCCAGATCGCCGACATCCAGAGCTGGGCCTATCGTATCTTCACTGAAATCAAGATCGGCGGAATCACCATTTCCATCACCGGCATTCTCGCCGGAATATTGTTGTTCGCTGCGATTTATGTCGTCACCCGCTGGTTCCAGCGTTGGCTCGACGGTAGCGTCATGGCACGCAGCCGCATCGATCCGGGCGTTCGCAATTCGGTGAAGACCGGGGTCGGCTATCTCGGCTTGGGGCTTGCCGGGCTGATGGCCATTTCCGCGGCGGGGCTCGATCTTTCGAACCTCGCGCTGGTCGCCGGTGCCCTTTCGCTCGGTGTCGGTTTCGGTCTCCAGAACATCGTTTCCAACTTCGTTTCGGGGCTTATTCTCCTGGTCGAACGGCCGTTCAAGGTCGGGGACTGGGTGGTGACAGGCACGACGGAAGGTTTCGTCAGGCGCATCTCCGTTCGCGCGACCGAGATCGAGACTTTCCAGCGCCAGACCATCATGGTGCCGAACTCGCTGTTCATCAACGCTTCCGTCGGTAACTGGACGCATCGCAACAAGCTTGGCCGGTCGGATATTCCGGTGACGGTCGGTTATGACGCGGTGCCACGGCAGGTGATGGACACGCTGTTGCAGATTGCGGCCGCCCATCCCCTGGTGTTGAAGAACCCCGAGCCGCTGGCGGTCTTTACGACTTTCGGCGAAACGACGATGACCTTCGAATTGCGCGTCTACCTGGCCGACATCGTCAACGGCAACGGCGTGCGCAACGATCTCAGGCTGGCGATTTACGAGCGTTTCCGCGAGGAGGGGCTGGGGGCGCCGTTTCCCAGGGATGAACTCGAACCGGAGGAGCCAATGCCCGAGCTGGCGCTGGACGCGCCGGCGCAACAGACCGCAGCCGCAGAAGCCGTCGGGCAACCGGTCGTCACCGAGCCGGTCAAGCGCAGTGGCACGCAGCGGCGGCCCCGCAGGGTCAGCGTCGAGGCGGTGGGCGACAGGGATTGAGGGGCCGGCAATCAACCACCAGCGTCTCGTCCAGTTACCAACTGGTCCCAATCCGTGGACTGCGCGGGTCTGGTCGTGCAGCATGATGATTATGTCGTAGACAGGCTCTACTCCTCCAGGTCCAAGCCCTAAAGTCCGCTTCCAGTATTCAATCAGGGTCCAAGCAATGGCAGAATTTCCTCAAAGGGCGAAGGTCGTAATTATCGGGCTGGGCGGTATCGTCGGCGCATCGATTGCTCATCACCTGATCGAGCGGGGATGGGACGACATCGTCGGCATCGACAAATCCGGCATTCCGACCGACATCGGCTCGACCGCGCACGCTTCCGACTTCTGCTATACGACAAGCCACGACTATCTCTCGGTCTGGACGACGCAGTATTCGATCGATTTCTACGAGAAAATGGGGCACTACGCCCGCATCGGCGGCTTGGAAGTGGCGCGTACCGGCGACGAAACCTGGATGGAAGAGATCAAGCGCAAGCTGTCTTCCGCCAAGGCCTTCGGCACGCGCGCCCATTATGTTTCGCCTTCCGAGATCAAGGCGATGTTCCCGCTGATCGAGGAAGAGCAGGTTATTGGCGGCATGTTCGATCCCGACGCCGGGCTCGTCATTCCGCGCTCGCAGACGGTTGCCGGAAAGCTGGTCGATGCTGCCGAGAAGTCGGGCAAGCTTCAGATGTTCGGCAATACGCCGGCCCAGTCGCTGATCGTCGAAAATGGCCGTATCAAGGGCGTCGTCACCCATCGCGGTACGATCATGGCCGATCACGTCATCGTCTGCGCCGGTCTTTGGGGTCGCCTGATCGCTGGGATGGTTGGCGAAGACCTGCCGGTCATGCCGGTCGATCATCCGCTGACCTTCTTCGGTCCGTATAACGAGTTCGAAGGCACCGGCAAAGAAATCGGCTATCCGCTGCTGCGTGACCAGGGCAATTCCGCCTATATGCGCGACACCGGCGACCCGAAGACGACGGAAGGCGGCCAGATCGAATGGGGCTACTACGAGAAGGACAATCCGCGCATGTGCCATCCGCGCGAATTGCTCGAGAAGCACGAGGCGCGCCTATCGCCCTCGCAGCGTGATCTCGACATGGAGCAGATAATCGAGCCACTCGAGCGCGCAATGGAACTGACGCCTATTCTCGGCGAGCTCGGCTACAATGAAGGCCACTCCTTCAACGGCCTGCTGCAGGTCTCCGCCGCCGGCGGCCCGTCCTGTGGCGAAAGCCAGAAGGTGCGCGGCCTGTGGTACTGCGTGGCCATCTGGGTCAAGGACGGCCCGGGCTACGGCAAGCTGATCGCCGACTGGATGACGGATGGCCGTACCGAGATCGACCACAACAGTATCGACTATGCGCGCTTCTATCCGCACCAGCTGACGGAAGACTTCATCGCCAACCGCTGCTACGAGGCCGCCCAGAAGATCTACTTCCCGGCGGTGCATACCCGCGAACCCTATGCCACCAGCCGCAATGCCAAGCGTTCGCCCTTCCACGAGCGTGAGAAGGAGCTCGGCGGCCACTTCATGGAACTCGGCGGCTGGGAGCGTGCGCATGGCTATGCCGCCAACGAGCACCTCCTGGAGAAGTACGGCGACCGCGTGCCGGTTCGCGAGAACGAGTGGGACAACCGTCATTTCTGGCGCGTCTCGAATGCCGAGCATCTGGCGATGAGCGAGGATTGCGGCATCGTCAACCTCTCGCATTTCCACATGGTGGACATCGAGGGACCTGACCATGTCGAGCTGCTGGAATGGCTGTGCGCTGCCAAGATCGGCGGTGATGGCAATATCGGCAAGGGTATCTACACGCACTTCCTCGACGATGAGGGCATGGTGCGCGCCGACTTCACCGTCATCCGCATGGCCGACCGCTGCCGGCTGATCAACGGCGCCGATGCCGGCCCGCGCGATTTCCACTACATGCGCCGTGTCGCCGAAGACCGTGGCCTTGACGTCATCATCACCGACGTGACCGAGAAGTTCATCACCATCGGCATCTGGGGCCCGAATGCCCGCGAGACGCTGAAACAAGTCGTGGCCGATCCCGCTGGGCTTGATTCCGAGAACTTCGCATTCGCCGCGATCAAGCAGATTGAGATCGGCGGCAGGCAGGTCACCGCCTTCCGCATCTCCTATGTCGGCGAGCAGGGCTGGGAACTGCACATGAAGTACGAGGACGGCCTGGCTGTCTGGGATGCTCTGCGCTCGACCGGCGTTATGGCCTTCGGCGTCGAGACCTATGCAAACTCGCGCCGCATGGAAAAGAGCCTGCGCCTGCAGAATGCCGACCTGCTTACCCAGTACAACCTCATCGAAGCGGATCTCGCCCGCCCGAAGGTCAAGGAAGCCGATTTCCGCGGCAAAGCAAAGCATCTGGAATACAAGGCCCGCGAACATCAGCCGGCCATGCTTTGCACGCTGGTCATGACGGAGAACACCGACAAACAAGGGGTGAAGCGCTACCCAGTCGGCAATATGCCTGTCATGGATCCGGAAACCGGCGAGGTGCTGATCGACGAACTCGGCCGCCGCTCGTACACCACGTCCATCGCATTCGGTCCGACCATCGGCAAGAACATCGCACTGGCCTATCTGCCCTGGGCGTACTGCCAGGAAGGTCGCAAGCTGAACGTCGAGTATTTTGCCGAGACCTATCCGCTCGAAGTGGTCGGTATTGGCTACAAGCCGCTCTACGACCCCGAGAACCTGAAGCCGAAGAGCTGAGCGCTGTAGGGCTTTCAAACTGCTGCATGATTTCCGGTTTAAACAATTATGCAGTAGGATCCGTTGCAAATTAAATTGGCGTATCGGCTCAATCGAGCGGATGCGCCTTTTTTATCGTCCAAGCTGCTTCCTACGCAAGATTGCGCTGCTTCATTTGTAATGCCGAATTAGATGAACGCCCGTTGTCCCGACCATTCAGTCTCTATTCAGCCGACCCGCAATATTTATCATGCAATTCTTCCGGCGTGAGTTACGTTGAAGTCGGGCTGAAGGGGTATCTCGTCTCGTCCGGGTATGTCGCCCGGAACCACGAGCTGCCAAGAGGGGCGGCGCCGCGGCGCTGATGGGCGATGAAAGCATTCGTGGGTGCATTTGTTCTGACTGTCGTCACGGCTTTTCCGGCGTGGTCCGCCACCGTGACCAACAAGGACGGCGAGGCTGCCGTGCTCGTTGTCGTTGAAGGCGAAAGCCGCATGGAAGTGGCGATCGGTGCCGGCGGCACGGAATCGATCTGCCCCAGCGGCTGTTTCATCACGACGCCGAGCGGCGACCGCATCGGTCTGCAGGGCGATGAAACCATCGAGATCGTCAACGGTTCGGCCGTCGTGAAGTAGTAGAGATCGGTGATACGACCAGACCTTCGGGCTGCCTTTCTTTTTGCCCGAAGTCGGTCGCGTATTTCAGCAAGCAATTAACGACTGCGAAAACCTTTCTGCGTAGCTTGGGCCTTGGGGACAATCTTTCAGATGGGCGATCTATGTCATTTTTCGGCGTGTCCGGAATGTACTATTCCGGTGAATCCTTGCAGCAGCATCGTATCGTGCTTGCAGAGGACTCCAATCTCTTCTCCGCCATGGTCTCCAAGAGGCTTAAGGAGCTTCTCGACATCGACGTGATCGTCTGCCGCGACTATGAGGATCTGCAGTTTTCGGTCGAGAACGCGTCCTTTCCGGCAACGCTTGCAATTTCCAATATCAATCTTCCCGGCGCCGAGAACGGCGAGGCTCTGTCCTATCTCATCGACATGAGCGTACCGACGATCGTCTTCACCGGCACTTTTCAGGAAAGCACGCGCGAAACGATCCTCGCCAAGGATATTGTCGACTATGTCATCAAGGACAGCGTCTTCGCCGTCGATATGCTGGCCGAATCGGTCTGCCGGTTCCTGACGAACCATCGGCATCACGTGTTGATCGTTGATGACAGCCCGACGGCGCGCGCGCTGCTGACCACGCAGTTGAAGCGCTACAATTTCCGCACCAGTTCGGCCGAAAGCGGTGCTGCGGCCCTTGAACTGCTGAAGAAGCATTCAGATATCGGCCTTGTGATCACCGATTACAACATGCCCGATATCGACGGTTTCGAACTGACGCGCCGTATCCGCGCAGCCTATGGGCCGCATCAATTGCGGATCATTGGTGTTTCGTCCTCGGACAACCGGTTACTGTCCGCACGGTTCCTGAAGGCTGGCGGCAACGATTTCATGCTGCGCCCGTTCGTCAACGAAGAGTTCTACTGCCGCGTGAACCAGAACCTCGACACCTTGACGAGAATCCAGACCTTGGGCGCAAAAATCGTCCGCAAAGCCTGAGTTTTGGCACCGAGGCAACATTTTTTTTACCAAGGCGGCGATTTTTGCCGCCTGGCCTGAGCAATTAACGATATTGCAATCACAAGTGGATTTGATGATGTGAGGAGCGATGGGGGTGGAATGCGGCGCCCAGTTCGCGCATGGCATCCATTATCGTAAAAATAAAATTTGAGAGCCAGCGTTCAGCGATTAGCGGCGCCTGCGGCTCGTATGGGATCGGCAGGAACGTGAGCTTTCGCAAAGTGTCGGGGCTGGGAAACAGCGTGCAGAAGCATTCGGGCAGGCGAATGCTTCTCGTCGAGGACTCCCGTATGTTTTCGACAGTGATCAAATACGGGCTGGAAACCGTCCACGGCCTCGCCGTCACCCATTGCTCATCGCTTTCAGCTCTTCGCAGTGCTGTGGACGGTAGCGACGGCGAATTTTCCCTCGCTGTTCTCGATCTCAATCTCCCCGATGCGCCGAACTGCGAGGCGTTGGACTATGTGATCTCCAGAAACATCGCCGCAATCGTCTTTACCGGGTCGTTCAATGACAGGACTCGGGAGACCGTCCTATCGCGAAATGTCGTGGATTGCGTCATCAAGAACCGGCCCGATTCCATCAGTCACCTCATTTCTGTCGTCGACCGGGCACTGACGAATGCAAGCACCCATGTTCTTTTGACTGATTCCGAGGAGACCTCGCGCGCCGAGCTTCTGGCATTGCTGCGCAAGCAGCAATTCAACGTGACCGATGCCGGTAGCGGCGCAGAGGCTCTGCGCCTACTCGACGCCTGCGACGACATCGACGTGGTGCTGTGTGATATCAGGCTCTGCGACATGACGGCTTACGACCTGCTCAGCGAAATTCGTCAGCGACATGGCGAGGATGCCGTCAGCGTCGTCGCTGTTGCCGCCTCCGATGATCGTACGCACGCGGCGAAATTCCTGCAGCGCGGTGGCACCGAATTCATTCAAAAGCCGCTCATCGTCGAGGAGTTCAATGGCCGACTGTTTCAGGTCGCCAACATCCAGAAGCGCATCCAGGCCCTGCACAGCATTGCCGCACGCGACTATTTGACGGACATCTACAACCGCCGCTACTTTTTCCAGTACGGCTCGAGAATGGTCGATCAATGCCTGCGGCGAGGCGGGACGACCTCGATCGCGATCCTCGACATCGACCACTTCAAGCGGTTGAACGACACCTATGGCCATGAGGTCGGCGATCTTGTCCTCAAGGCGGTCGCAAAACGTCTTCGTGCGCTGATTGGAGACGAGCACCTGCTCGCCCGCCTTGGCGGCGAGGAGTTCGGCGTCCTTTTCAACGAACTCGGCGTCTCCGCTGCCCATGATTTCTGCGAGACCGTGCGCCTCGATATCGCGAGAGCCAAGGTGACGGCGGATGGCGAGGAACTGTCGATCACGATGTCGATCGGGCTTGCCACCATCGAGGGGCCGGAGAGTTTCGACAACTACCTGCACGCCGCCGACCAGTTCCTCTACATGGCGAAGCATGACGGCCGTAACCGGATCGTTTCCGAATTGACCGTTCTCAAGGCCATGGTTTCCTAGTCGTGGCTGGCGCCGCCACTAGGGTCGAAAATAGAGTCGCAGGGTTTATCGTGCTGTCTGCAGCGTGAGCTTGCGCTCGGCGCGCTCCTGTTGGGGTGAGCGGTTGTAGAGCTCGCGATAACACTTCGAAAAATGCGAGGCGGAAACGAAGCCGCAGGCGACGGCCACTTCGACCACTGGCATGGCCGATTGCACGAGCAGGTGGCGGGCGCGGTCGAGCCGGATTTCCAGATAGTAGCGTGCAGGCGAACGGCCCATTTCCTGCCGGAACAGTCGCTCGATCTGGCGGCGCGACAGGCCGGCGCTGTCGGCGATTTCGAGAAGAGACAGCGGCTCGGAGAGATTGCCTTCCATCAGTTCGATGATCGACAGAACCTTCGCGTTCTGGACACCGAGGCGGGCGCGCAACGGCAGCCGCTGGCGATCATGCGGGCCGCGTACCCGATCCGTCAGCGCCTGTTCGCAGACCCGGTTGACCAGGTTCTCGCCGAAATCCTGATCGATCAGGTTCAGCATCATGTCGAGGGAGGCGGTGCCGCCGGCGCAGGTGTAGATGTTGCTGTCGATTTCATAAAGGTCGGCATAGACATCGACCTGAGGGAAGCTCTCGGCAAAGCCGGGCAGATTTTCCCAGTGGATCGCACAGCGCTTGCCCGTCAGCAGACCAGCTGACGCCAGTACGTGCGCGCCGGTACAGAGGCTGCCGACCGAGACGCCGCGATTGTAGACTTCGCGCAACCAGGCATTGACGGACTTGTTGTTGAAGTCCTCGACATAGATGCCGGAACAGACGAGGACCATTGAAGGTCGGTTCTCGCCGCCGAGGAACTTGCGTTCATCGGCAAGCGAGGTGTTGACCTCAATCCCGATGCCGCTGGACGACAGGACCTGGGTGCCGTCTGTGGAGGCGAGGCGCCAGGTATAGGCCTCATAGCCGAGCATGCGATTGGCGATGCGAAGTGTTTCTATTGCCGCGGAAAACGGCAGCATGGAAAAGTTCGGTACCAGGAAAAAGACGAGTGAACGTTTTTTTGTCAATGGCTTGTTCATCGAGAGGTTCCCTGCGCCGCGGATGTCGTATTTGTCACGTGGATTAGCGTCGTCTGGCAATTCTAAAAACGACATTGGCATGGACGCCAGCGACTGCAAGGAAATAAATGTTTGCGACATCGAGCCGGCTGGCGTGAAAATCGGCAAGAGTCTTAAAAAATACCCACTGTTTGCGCTCTGCGCGACAAATATGTCGCATTTTCGTCTTGCACCTGCACGGAGGGGTGAATGCCACCAATGCGCATTGTTATGGGCGGTTTGCAATTTACGACATACGCTGCAGTGTAGAAGGTGTCGGAAACAGACTATGGCCGAAATGGGCGGTGCCGGCGCTTCCAAAATATTAGTCAGAAAACAGAAAGGGCATTTCGCCGTCACGGTCGAAATGCCCTTTTCATGCGTCATTCACACTTGTTCGACACGGAAGATCGTCATCTGCCGCTAAGGGTGCCTGATCCGTCATTTTGCCGGCGTTTCCTTGTCGGCCATGTCGACGGACGGGAAGCCGATGTCCTTCAGCGTGTCATAGGAAAGGCCTTCGAGAGCCCGTTCCGCGCGGTGACGCTGCCAGGATGTAACGGCGCGAGCGCGCAGACCAGCCAGCGTCGACGCAAAGGACGAATGCCTCGGACCGGGTGTATGTTCTAGACTGAAGAATGCCATGTCTTGGTTTCCTTTTGATTGGGAGGCTTCAAAAGGTCGCGACCATGGAAGAGTAATGCCGCAAGCCCATTCATCATTCAAGCGAATATAATTGATCTCATACATCAAATATCATGATGCTTCGTGGGTTCGGAACGGCTTTGTCCAATTCGGCGAAGTGTATGAAATCAATTCACAATGATTTTTGATCGCGTGCGATTTGCCGTTGGAACCCTTCTGGATCATACGGCCCTATGTACAACAGTGGTGTACATTTTAATTGCACTAGAGCGTGCTGTCTGCTACCATGTTGCTTATGGAGCAAATACCTCAGGAAAGTGGCTGGCGCGGGTCACCGGAAGTCTGGCTGGAGGCGGCGTACGAAGCGCTGCTGGAGTCCGGCGTCGACTCTGTTCGCATATTGCCGCTGGCGCGACGCCTCTCCCTTTCCAGAACCAGCTTCTACTGGTTCTTCAAGGACCGCGAGGAAATCCTGGCGGCGTTACTGACGAGGTGGCGAGAAAAGAACACAGGAAACCTCGTCAAGCAGTCGGAAGCCTATGCGGAGTCAATCGCGGAGGCAGTGATGAACATCATGGACTGCTGGTTTGACAGCTCACTGTTCGACTCCCAGTTCGAGTTTGCCGTCCGTAGCTGGGGTCTACAGTCAGCCGACGTCATGCAAGAAGTTCATGATGCAGATCAGACGCGCCTCTTGGCAATAACGAAAATGTTTCAACGCTACGACTTCGACGATGTTTCCGCAGACGTTCGCGCCAGAACTTTCTACCTCACGCAGATCGGGTACATCACGATGCAGTCCAAGGAGGGCATCGAAGTTCGAATGAAGCGCATTTCTGCATACGTTGAAACCTTTACAGGGCACGCACCGCGTCAGCAGGAACTCGAAAGGTTTTTCGCCCGACATGCATTTCCTGGCGTGTAGTCAGTTCCAGTCTTTGAGGCGAATACCTTCGCGTCGAGCAGACATCAGATGGCCTCTGGAGAGCTCCTCCTGATGTCCAAATTCAGCCATGCGAGTGCTAAGGAGCTTCGAGCAAATGTCAAACTTTCCATTTCCGGGTCTGAACCTCGCAATAACGACACCCTTTGACGGCTCCGGCCGGATAGACTGGGGCCGTTTTGAAGCGCTTGTTGAGCGATACCTCGCAGCCGGGATCAAAGGGTTCGTGCTGAGCTCGGGAACGGGAATGCATGTCTATCTTTCGAAGGACGAGTCGAAAGAACTTGTGAGCCGAGGCAGCAGGATCATCGCCGGTCGCGCCAGAATTATCGCGCAGACGTCCGCTCTGTTGGTGGAAGAGGTGGTCGAACGAACCCGCTACGCCGCCGATTGCGGGGCTGATGGAGTTATGGTTCTTCCACCCTTCTTCGAAGGCCCGACCGACGACGACGATATCGTGGAATTCTACTCGGAAGTTTCAAAGGGCGGCCTGCCGATCATCGGATACAACGTGCCTCATGCAGTCGGTGTAGAGATTACGCCGAGCCTTCTTCAGCGGTTATGCGAAATTCCAAATTTCTGCACCGCGAAAGACAGCAGTGGCGACCTTAGAAAGCAGGCGTCGCTTATTGGAACCGGGTTTCCAGTGATGAACGGTGCTGATCCTCTGGTCCCATATGCACTGTATGCAGGTGCGCAAGGCCTCATCTGGGGTGGCGCGAACTTTGCTCCAAGAACCTGCCTCAAGGTGATCGAAGCAGCGCAGGCGCAAGACTGGAAGCTCGTGCGCGAAAACTGGAGGCCTCTCGAAGCGGCGATGTCACTGCTCTGGCAAGGCGACTATGTTCAGTCTGTCTACGCAGCAGCGAAGCTCAACGGATTTGACGCGGGCAATCCACGCCGGCCGCTGCGCGCGCTCGGCCAGGACAAGATGGAAGCTCTGAAAGCCGCACTGGGTGATCTGGCGCAGAGAGAGGCGGAGTAATCGTGGCATACGCGGCGAAGAAAGTTTTCTCTGCAACGCGGCTGCCCAAAAACACAGGCATGTCTGCGTGGGTGGCCATGCTGCCTCCGCGGATCGAACGTTCCCAGCTTAATCGTGACGTCACAGCTGATGTCGTGATAGTCGGCGCGGGCTTCGCGGGACTAGCTGCGGCGAGGAGATTTTCGCAACTGGATCCGGAGCTCAGAGTAGCAGTGCTCGAGGCAGGGGTCATAGGCGAGGGGGCGGCAGGAAGGAATTCCGGCTTCGTCATCGACCTTCCCCATGAGGTTTCCTCCGACGACTATGGAGGCGATTCTTCAGGGGATGGCGCACGGGACCTCGCGATCCATCGCAGGGCGATCCAGCTGGTTACCGAGATGGTCGACGAGTTCGGATGGGGGAGCGACATTGTCGAACCTTGCGGCAAATACAACATCGCTTTGACGCCCGAAGGCGACAAGCACATCCTCGATTACGCGGGACAGTTGAAGAAGCTGGGTGAACCCTGCACGATTCTAGACAGAAACCATACGATCGCGTTAACCGGGACCGACGCTTTCACGTCAGCGCTTTTCACTCCAGGGACGCTGATGATACAGCCTGCGGCATTCATGCGTGCCTTTGCGGACGCCTTGTCCGAACCCGTCACAATCTACGAACGCAGTCCGGTGATCTCCATTGAGGGCGGCGTCGGAGGATGGCAGGTCAAGATTTCTCGCGGGTCGGTTTCGGCCAGACATGTCATCATGGCTAACAATGGTCACGCCAACAGTTTTGGTTTCTTTCGAGGCCAGCTGATGCATGTGTTCACTTTCGCCTCGATGACTGAAGAGTTCGATCCTTCACGTCTGGGCGGTGAACGAAAGTGGGCGGCGACGCCGGCGTCGCCGATGGGTACGACCGTGAGACGTGTTCAAGGAGAGCGGGGCGACCGCATTCTTATTCGTTCTAGGTATTCGTATCACCCGACGATCGCCATTTCCGAGAGGGATGTATCGCGTGCGGGAACCGTCCATGATCGCAAGTTCGCTTATCGCTTTCCTTCGTTGAAGGGTGTTCCGATGGAGTACCGCTGGGGTGGCGCGATGGCGCTGACCAGAAACAGCGTTCCGGCGTTCGGAGAGGTGGAGCCTGGAATTTTCGCGGCTTGCGGGTGCAACGGTCTCGGTGCCTCTAACGCGACCGCAACGGGCATTGCGGTAGCGGAGATGGTCTTGGGCGCGGAGACACCCCTGACGAAACTCTATGCGACGTATGACACTCCGAAGGCTCTTCCTCCGCAACCCGTCATGACAATCGGCGCGAAGGCGAACTTGGCTTTCAAGGAGTGGCGGGCGGGCATCGAATGAACGTTCAGGTAGGAATTCGTCACACGCCCGTACAAAGGTGGCCGAGCAAGCAGATTTCCGTCACGAGGTGGGCCAGTCGCTGGCCCACCGTTAGGTCTGTCACCCGAAAGAGGCCACTGGCGCGCCGAACAGGGTCTCATCGGGTACGACACCGAGGCCTGGTCCGCTTGGAAGCTTGATGTGCCCCCCCTCGATCTTGACGCCGTTCTGTGGATCGAAATGACCCTCGACATATGGCTGTGCCAGCCAGACGCCTTCATTGAGGCGCGGCTGAACGGTCGCGCCAATATGCGTGCACGCTGCTGCGATGACATCGCCGCCCCACGCATCATCACAAGTGTGCGGCATTGATCTCACTTCGCAAATGTCACGGAAGGTTGCCATTGCGTGCAGGCCGCCGATCCGGGTGACCTTCATTCCAAAACCGTCGCAGACGCCTTCGCCTACCGCCCGCAACACGGTGGGCAGATCGATACCGTTTTCGTCGAGATAGACGCCGTGATGAAGCTGGTTGCGGATCGATTTGATTTCCTCGATCGTGTTGCATGGCTGTTCGAGAATGAACGGGATGTCGAGGCATTCGCGGCTGAGTCTCAGCGTATCGCGCGTCGTGAGAGAGCGGTTTCCATCCACTGCCAGACGCAGGCGACCACCTACACGTTCCCATACCTTGCGGACGACGGCGATATCAATCTCGACGGGGCGTCCGCCGATCTTGATCTGCATCCTGGGGTAGCCCTCGGCCGCCCGCTCCTCGGCGATCCGGGCGATGTCGTCCGGCTCGCCAATCCCTGACGCGTAGTATGAGGGGACGCGTTCGGTGACCGCGCCACCAAGGAGGTCCGCCACGCGTGCATTGTAATGTTTGCCCATCAAGTCGTAAGCCGCGATATCAATGGCGGCCTTGGCGTAGCTGTGCCCGTTCAACAGGCCGTCCATCGCCCGGCGCAGTACGACCGGCTTCAACGGGTCCGCACCGATGAGACCGGATGCCATTTCCTGCAACGCGGCCACCGCTCCCTTCGAATGCGTGGGTTGGTATGTCGGGCCGACGGGACACGTCTCGCCCCACCCGAAGGATCCGTTATCCGCAACGAGCTTCACAAGCGTCGTATCAAGCGAATAGACCTTGCTGCTGGCAATGGTGTAGGGGCCGTTTTTGACCGGCATGTTGTGAGAATAAATATGGATCTCTGCAATTTTCATGGGGTTCATCTCGGGCAATGGAGCCGCCCTTCAGCGACGGCTCGTCATTGGAAGGGGCGGGGTCAGAAGTCGGTGTTCAATGCGTCGACGGCCGGGATCTCCCGTTTGCGCCGTTCCATGTAGTCGCGTAGCGCTTCGTCGACTCCTTCATCGAGTTTAGGCTCCTGATAGTCGTCCAGAAGCCTCTTGGCATATTGTAGGGCGCGACCTGTGATCTCCACCGCGCCGTCGGCCTGCCACTGCTCGATAGAGTTGTTGTCGAAGAGTTTGGGCATGAAAAATGCGCGCTGGAAATTTTCCAGTGTGTGGGAATGTCCGAGATAATGTCCCCCCGGACCGACGTCGCGGACGGCCGCGAGCGCTTCATCGAAGTCGTCCCAACGAACGCCTTCGGCCATGCGGTATCCCATGGCGCACATCTCCGCATCCACGACGAACTTCGCCACCGAGCAGTGCATGCCTGCTTCGTTCCATCCTGCGGAATGCCAGATGTAGTTGGCCCCGGCATGCAGTACGGCGTTCATGGTCATGGCGCTTTCGTAGCCCGCCTGGGCATCAAATGTCTTGGCACCGCCGAGAAGGTTCGACGTTCTCCAGGGAACGTTGTAGAACCGCGCCATCTGACCGATCATGAAGTTCATGAGGCTGATTTCAGGTGTTCCCGCCATCGGTGCGCCTGACTTCATCGAGACCGTCGACAGGTAGTGCCCGTAGATCGCCGGGCATCCTTTCCTCACGACTTGTGTGTACGCAAGGGCGGAAAGCGCTTCTGCGTTCAACTGGGCGACTGCAGGGGCCACTGAGGCGGGCGTGTTGGCTCCGCCAAGGACGAATGGTGAGCAAAGAACAGGTTGGTTGCGTCGGCAGAACGCACGCATGGACGACAGCATGGTCTCGTCCCAGACGAGGGGCGAATTGCCGTTGCAGTTTCCCGTCACGACAGCGTTCTGCTCCATCTGCTCTTTGCCGAACAGAACTTCGCACATGTCCATGACGTCTTCGGCGTTCTTGCCCGAAGTCGTCATGCCCATGAACGTCTTGTCGGAGTACTTCATCGACGAATAGGTGATCGCCAGATGCCGATGGCTCACCACCATGTCCATCGGTTCGACGATGTGATGGGCTGAAGAGTGGAGGGCGGGCGACATGTGAGAGAGTTTGTGGAACATATTCAGGTCGGCGATGGTCGGCCACCGACGCACATCATCGAGATCGCGAATGAACGGAGCGCCGGTCATCGGCACAAATATCGAGTTCTTGCCGCCGAACGGTAGGCTGCGTTCGGGATTGCGTGCCAGGTAGGTGAATTCTGCCGGAATGGTCGAGATCAGTTCACGGACGAGAGCGCGATCCAGATGCACGCGGTCGCCCCGGACGTCCGCGCCTGCTGTCTTCCATTCCTCAAGCGCGATCGCATCGCGAAAAACGACGCCGACTTCCTCTAGGATCGACATTGAGGCGTCGTCAATTCGGGCGACATGTTCGTCGTCCATCAGTTCGGTGACGGGCAGCATGCGGTGGAGGGAAGGGAGCATATCAAGGTCGGGTGATGTCCTCAGCGTCCGCCGACCGTCCCTCCCTCCCGAGCGGCTTCTTCTGCCTGGTTCTTCGCTCATCGAATTTCCTCCGTTATACGGCACGACGGGCCGATGCGATCCAACAATCCGTGGTCAGGTCGGTCGACGTCGCTTTGGTGGCGACACCGGACGACGTTCATTCCTCGCGCGCCTGCCATTCTTTCCAGCGGAAATACAAATTTGCGCCGATTTCGGCGAACGGCGACGGAATAAGCTTTGGTGGCTCTGCTTCCGCAAGGAAGTGAGCAGAGATCTCCGAGTGCCG
This sequence comes from Hyphomicrobiales bacterium, assembly GCA_900474095.1. Classification (GTDB taxonomy): domain Bacteria; phylum Pseudomonadota; class Alphaproteobacteria; order Rhizobiales; family Rhizobiaceae; genus Pararhizobium. The sequence goes on from UCOA01000029.1 coordinate 98,276, forward strand.
ACCGAGAAGAAGGTCTGCCGCTGCGATGCCTGTCAGCGTGCTGCGTACGGTGCCAAGACCGTTGTCGCAGCATGCTGAAAACAACCCAGACTCGAGTTCGCGCATGACTGCGACCCCGTTCCAGCTCAGGCAAAGATGACCCGCCCAGCTGTATTCCATGGGCACATCGGCGATCGTTGGAAATCGATCGGCAAACTTCCGTCGGTGAACCTTGGCGGCCCGCTCCACTCCAGCTTCGGAGGGCACCATCCCAGGAAGGTAACTAGCGCAGGTTCGCGTGACGATGCGGTTTCCCCCCTGAGCGGTATCGATCCGCCTCATCGTCGTGCCCATGGGGTCGGACGGCGTCACACCCCAGCGCGATCGACCACCCAGTTTGGACAAGGCTGCGTCATCAAGTTCCGCGGTCATGGATGCATATAGAAACACGTGCATCAACCGCTTGCGCGCGAATCCGAAGCTCTCAAGATGGCCGTTGTTGGCCATGATTACCTTGCCGGCTCTGACACGTCCTTTCGTTGTGGAGAGCTCCCAGCTCTGTCCTGATTTGTCGATCGTCGCGACCGGCGATCGTTCGAAAACCTGGATGCCATCCCGACGTAGCCCAGCGGCAACCGAACGAATGTAGCCCGCGGGCTGCAACAGCACGGTGCCAGGCGTGAAAAGACCAGAGGTGTAGTGACGGCTTCCCGTCACCTCGTGCATGTCTCTTGCGTCGAGCATCTCGCTGTCTTCCCCGAGGTGCTTGAGATGCTCCGCGTAGCTGACATTCAGCGCGTGGCCAGTGCCGCTTGCGGCTCCATTGATCTTGCCCAAGGGATCGAAGAAAGCGGGATTGATTCCGTACTCTTCGACGGCCGAGCGTGCGAAATCGATGGCGGCCCGGTTGAGCCCGATCATCTTCCTGTCCGCCGAAACTCCCTTGCCCGCGTAGTCTTCCGACTGGATGTCGTGCGGAAGATCGATCATGAAGCCCGAGTTGCGACCGGAGGCTCCATCTGCCAAGGGGCCTGCTTCAAGAACTGCTACCCGGATCTGCGGATCGTTCAGGCGCAGCCGCCTTGCGGCGGAAAGCCCGGCAAAGCCGCCGCCAACGATGGCGACGTCGACGCTTATGTCACCCTCGAGCTGAGGGGAGGCCGGCTCAGCCGGGAGGATCGAGTTCCACGCTGCCGGTCCGCGATGGACCGGCAGCCTTTCCGCCTTGTGCAATTCAAGCCACTCCCTCGTCGCCGTCGTCGGTGAGGTCGAGCCAGATCGTCTTTATCCGCGTATACTGGTCGTGAGCATGGATGCCATTGTCTCGACCGCCGAAACCCGACGACTTGAAGCCCCCGAACGGTGTCGTGATGTCGCCCTCTCCGAACGAGTTCACAGTCACGGTGCCTGCCCGGATGGCGCGCGCGCCGCGAATGGCTCGCTTGGCGTTGCTCGTGAAGATCGACGCCGCGAGCCCGTACTCCGTGTCGTTCGCCAATGCGATGGCCTCCTCGAAGGACGCGACCGTGAGAACGACTAGAAGCGGACCAAAGATCTCTTCCCGCACGACCTTGGCATCCCGATCGGCGACGTCGATGATCGTCGGCTCGACGAACCCGTCTTTCGCTTTGCCTCCGAGCAGAATGTTCTGTCCCTTCTCAAAATAGGAGCAGACCTTTTCGAAGTGCGACTTGGAGACCAGAGCGCCCACTCGATTTTCAGGATTGAGCGGATCGCCCATCGGCCATTCGCGCGCATGCGCGATCATCCGCTTCAGAAGTTCCTCCTTGACGCCCCGCTGGACGATAAGGCGGGCGGATGCCGAGCAGTTCTCGCCCATGTTCCAGAACGCGCCATTGACGATATGTGCAGCCACACGATCCAGGTTTTCTGCGTCGTCCAGAACCACGGCCGGGTTCTTGCCGCCCATCTCCAACGTCACTTCCTTGAGGTTGGAGTCGGCGGAGTATCGCGGAAAACGACGGCCAGTTTCCGTCGAGCCGGTGAAGGAGACCATGTCCACATCCATATGCAGACCGAGCGGTTCGCCGACGTCAGCACCGCCGCCGGGGAGCACGTTGAAGACTCCAGCCGGAACGCCCGCTTCCATGGCGAGTTCGGCAACCCGCAGCGCAGTCAGAGTCGTCTCCTTTGCGGGCTTGACGATGATGGAATTGCCAGCTGCGAGCGCCGGCCCGATCTTCCATGCGAGCATGAGGAGCGGGAAATTCCAGGGAAGCACGAGGCCGACGACTCCGACGGGTTCACGGACGATCATTGCGATATGGTTGTCAGAGGCGGGCGAGACCTGATCGTAGATCTTGTCGATCAATTCCCCATGCCAGGCGAGGCAATGGATGGTCTCGGGAACGTCGACATTCTCGCAGTCGTAGATGGTCTTGCCGCTGTCGAGGCTCTCAAGGACGGCGAGCTCGCGCGCGTTCCGTTTCATGAGCTTCGCCAGACGGACGAGGATCTCTTTCCGTGCTGAAGGATGAAGGCGGGACCAACGGCCGTCTTCAAATGCATCGCGAGCCTTTTGGACTGCGAAGTTCACATCTTCTGGCCCGCAAGACGCGACCTCGGCCAACACCTCGCCCGTGGCCGGATTGGTCGTCTTGAACGTCTTTCCAGACATCGCGGGACGGAAGCTGCCGTCGATGAATGCCTGCGTCGGAAACTCCAGTCCTGCGGCGATTGCCTTGTATTCCTCGTGCGTCAGTAGATCGCCCATCAACGTGTCTCCGCTTCAATTTCTGCAATGGTACGCTTCACGACTTGAACAACCTGCTCGAGCTGGCGCTTGTCGTCTTTGTTCAATGGCTTGAGGGGCGCGCGCGGCGGGCCGGCGTACAGGCCGCCCATTTCGCATCCGTACTTGATGCACTGGATGAACTTGCCACCCTGTTCGAGAACCCGCATCAATGGCATCATCGCCGACATGATCCGGCGACCCCTGTTGAAATCGCCATCGATGGCGCAGGCGCGATAAAGGGCCAGATGTTCCTTCGGGAGGAAATTCGATCCGCCGCAGACCCAGCTGCGCGCTCCCCACGCAAAGAATTCCAAGGCCTGATCGTCCATTCCGCAGGACATCTGAATGTGCGGATAATCGCGGGCGAGAAGATGGACCCGGTTGATGTCTCCGGAGCTTTCCTTGATGGAGCAGAAATTCCGGCTGCGGCCCACACGATCGAGGAATTCCTCGCCCATGTTTATGCCCATGCGGCCGGGATAGTTGTAGAGCATGATCGGAAGGTCGGCTGCCCGATCGATGGCAAGCGCGTTCAACGCGTTCTCCCGCTCGGTGGGTACAGAGTAGGGCGGCGAGCCAACGAGGATGGCAGATGCTCCGACTTTCGCCGCAGTTTCTGCGATCTCCATCGAGTCAGGCAGCCGGATCGCCCCGGTTCCAATGATGAGAGAAACGCGATCTCCCACGATTTCCTTCGTCAGCTTCACCATCTCGACGCGCTCTTCCATCGATTGGGCGTAGTACTCGCCTGTCGACCCGCCGTTGATGACGCCGTGAACTCCCGATTCAATCAGATGCTCAACCATCTTTGCAAACGCATCGCGATCGATGGAACCGTCATCACGATGCGGGGTGATTACGGGCGTGTAGATCCCTTCGAACTTCATGAAAATCTCCTCAAGGCATGCTTTCTGGTGCTCGCCCCAACGGGACGAAGAAGGTTCCTGGCGTGACGAAACTCTCGATCTGCGCACGAGAGAGTTCCCAGTGCGCGATCGCCAGTTCCGAGCAACCGTCTGCGTCGCCCGCTTCAATCAGCGATATGAACTGATCGTGCTGCTCGACTGCGGCCGCCCGCTGGTCGGCGAGATTGGCATTTTTGGGGCTGTAGAACGTCATTCCGATCCGCGTGTGATCAATCAGAAGGCGTTTCAGGCTGGGCAGAAGATATTCATTGTCCGCCATTTCGCCCATGATGGAGTGGAAGCGCTCATTGGTGAGCGCTCGCTGGGCGGCGTCTCCGTCGCGCATTGCTGCGCGGAAAAGCAGCTGCGTGTCCTTCAAACGCATGATCTGTGGCTTCGTCGCATTATCGGCGGCCAGTCGACCTATCGCGGCATACGTCATCGGCGCTGCGATGAAGAAGTTCCGCAAAGTCTTGTGGGTCATGGGCGCTACTTGCGCTCCGCGGTTCTCGTGAAGCACCAAGTAACCGTCACCAGCTAGCTGGCGAAGCAGTTCGCGCACTGGGGGACGAGAGAGTCCATACTCTTCCGCAATTTCCGTCTCATCAAGATAGCAGCCTGGCTCCAGATCCTCAGTCAGGATGCGACGGCGCAGATCCTCAAGGCAGTTGGACTTATTCCGTTTCGATTCATTGCTCATTCGCTGTCCTCGCAAAGATTGTTTGTCTCGGGACCTAACATGTTTTTCTTTGTAGCGCAGCATAATACATATTGTCTACATTGAAAATTTGTGGTGTAAAAGAAAAAAGGAAACCGACGTGCGAACGTCCGGAGGGTGAATGAAAACGCAATCTGAGGAAGCCGTCATTCGCTGTGATGGCGTCTGGAAAGTCTTTGGTGCGAATGCCAAAAAGGCGATAAAGGCAATCACTTCTGGCGAGATGACCAAGGTCGAGATCCGCGACAAGCTCGACTGTGTGGTCGGTGTCCGCGACGCAAGCTTCAGCGTCGCGCGCGGCGAGATCTTCTGCATCATGGGGCTATCGGGTTCAGGCAAGTCGACGCTGATCCGCCACATCAACCGATTGATCGAACCGACTGCTGGCGCGATCTATATCGAAGGCAGGAACGTCAATGCCATGGGGGCCAGCGAGCTCCGGCAGCTCAGGGCCGAAAAGATCGGCATGGTTTTCCAGAACATGGCGCTCATGCCTCATCGCAATGTCCGTGACAACGTCGCCTTTGCACTTGAGGTGAGGGGTGCGCCGGAAGAGAAGCGTCGAAAGGTGGCGCAGGATGCGATCGATGCCGTTGAGCTGAGTGGCTGGGAGCTGAAATATCCCGACGAACTCTCCGGAGGTATGCAGCAGCGTGTCGGACTGGCCCGAGCGATTGCTGCGGATCCAACGATCTTGTTGATGGATGAGCCGTTTTCCGCTCTCGATCCTCTGATCCGCCGGCAGCTGCAGGGCACATTCATGCAGCTTTCCGCGGAACTGCATAAGACGACCGTGTTCATCACGCACGATCTCGAAGAGGCGATCCGGATCGGTGACCGCATCGCGATCATGAAGGACGGCGTCCTCGTCCAGGTCGGCACCCCCGAAGAAATCGTCACCAGACCCGCGGACGACTATGTCGCAGAGTTCGTCGCTGGAATTTCGAAGCTGGACCTCGTCACGGCGGCGCGCATCATGCAACCGCTAGCCTGGTATCAGCAGGCGCATGGCTCGGCGAATACCGCAGCCTGGCCTGTCGCCGCACCGACGGACAAGCTGAACACCTTGGTCGATCTGGCTGTGGGCACAGAACATCCGATCCTCATCGCCGCGGACGGGGTTACCGTCGGCGTTGTGACAAAGAGCGCGTTGCTGCGCGGGATCCAGGGTCGTGAAGATATTGCTCAACCACTTCCGGAGGTTATCTGATGGAAACCAGCTTCAATTGGCTTGATCCGTTTGGGTCAATCAACCTGAACATCGGCGAATGGGCGGACGGGATCAAAGGCTGGGCGATGTCGAACAGACCGTTGATCCAGCCGATCAAAAGCTTTTTTGAAACCATCATTCAGTCGATCGAGGGCGCGCTGCAAACCGTCCCGCCACTCATCATGCTGATCCTGCTGGTTCTGATCGCCTGGCAGGCCGCGGGTCGGCGTGTGGCGCTGCTTGTCCTTGTCTGTCTGACGGTCCTGGGCCTGCTTGATCCTACGGCTTGGTCGTTGGCGATGACCACCCTGGCCATCGTCATCTCGTCCGTGCTCATTTGCGTGCTGATCGGACTGCCGCTTGGCGTTCTCGCTGGGAAGAGCGACGGCTTCGAGCAAGCTATGCGCCCCGGCCTGGATACGATGCAGACGATCCCCGCATTCGTCTATCTCGTTCCTGTGGTGATGCTGATCGGCATCGGCAACGTTTCGGGCGTCATCGTCACGATCATCTTCGCGCTGCCGCCTCTCGTAAGGCTGACCTCGCTGGGCATTCGCAACGTGAACCCCCATGTGGTCGAGGCGGCACGGGCCTTTGGGGCGACACCACGGCAAATCCTGTTCAAGGTCGAGCTACCCTTGGCGACGCCGACAATACTCGCCGGTCTCAACCAGACCATCATGCTGTCGCTGTCGATGGTTGTTATCGCCTCGATGATCTCGGTCCGCGGACTTGGAAATGAAGTTCTTCGCGCCATGGGACGGCTCGACGCCGGAAAGGCGATCGTCGGCGGTCTAGGCATCGTCATGCTGGCAATTGTTCTCGACCGCATAACCCAGGGCCTCGGCCGCTCCGGCCGGGATCGGGGACATCGTCCCTGGTGGCAGACCGGTCCGGTCGGGCTGATCGCCAATCTTTTCTACAAACCTGCCTAATGAAAAAAAGCAACATCAGAGGAGAATAGCATGAAACATCTTTACGTGACGACCGCGTTGGCTCTGGCGCTTTCCGCTAGCTCACTTTTCGCTCAGGACAAGCCCGGCGAAGGCGTCACAGTGCGGCCTGTCGTACAGCCCGTGCTCGAGGAATACTTCCAAGCGCGCGTCGTAGACCACGCACTCAAGGACCTCGGCTATACCATCGCGCAGCCTCAGGAAGTCCTGGCGCAGACCGCGCATCTCGCGGTCGGAAGCGGTGACGCGGACTATTTCACAAACAGCTGGGATCAGCTTCACGACACGTTCTTCAAGGAAGCAGGCGGCCCGGAAGTGATGACGAAAGTCGGAAACCTGGTTGAAGGCGCACTTCAGGGCTACCTCGTCGACAAGGCCAGCTACGACGCCGGCGTCAAGAATCTGGGTGACTTCAAGGACCCGGCTGTCGCGAAAAAGTTTGACGCCGATGGCGACGGCAAGGCCGACCTGGCGGGATGCGTGCCGGGATGGGGTTGCGAGCGCGTCATCGAGCACGAACTGACGGAGTACGGTCTTCGCGACACCATCACGCACAATCAGGGCGAATACAACGCAATCATCGCAGATACGATCGCGCGTGAAAAGAACGGCGAGCCTGTGCTCTACTTCACATGGACGCCGTATTGGGTTTCCGGTGCACTGGTTCCCGGCAAGGATGTGGAATGGCTGAGTGTCCCGTACACCTCGCTGCCTGAAGGCCAGACTGGAAAGACAGAATTCGAGGGGAAAAATCTCGGGTTCGCCGTCGACAATCTTCGGATCGTTGCCCGCAACGATTTCCTCAAGGCAAACCCTGCAGCCGCCAAGCTGTTTGAAGTTGCGAAGATCAACATCAATGACGTGTCGGCCGAAAACAAGCTGATCGCGGACGGCGAGAAGAACTCGGCTGACATCGACAAGCATGTGGAGTCGTGGATCACTGCTCACCGTGCAGAATACGACGGCTGGCTGAAGGAAGCCCGCGCGGCCGCGAAGTAAGTCTGTCTAAACGGGGGCGCTTTCCAGCGCCCCCAAGGGCGTTTCGCAATATGACAAAAACATCCGACTTCGTCTTCGTGCTGATCGAAGAATTTTCCCATCTGGCGTTCTCGTGCGCGCTCGAGCCGCTGCGGATCGCCAATCTCGTTGGTGGCCGTGAATTCTACCGCTGGCACCTCGCGTCGAACGATGGCCGCCGTGCAACCTGCTCGAATGGGGCGGTGACGCTGGTCGACAGAGGGCTTACACCCACGCCGAGAGACGCGCGCGTCATGGTGGTGTCCGGCATGAACGTGCATAATCACGTCACTCCGGAATTGCTCAACTTTCTTCGTGCGGAGCGTGTGAAAGGTACCTCCATCGCTGCCATCTGCTCCGGGGCATTCATCCTCGCGGAGGCCGGGTTTCTAACAGGGCACCGGGCGGCTATTCATTGGGAATACCACGATGTTTTCGCTGAGCGGTTTCCGCTGGTCAAATTGATGACCTCGGTTTTTGTGGCCGACGAGAAATTTGTCACGGCTGCCGGTGGTGCCGCTGTCGCCGACCTCATGCTGCACACGATCGCACGAGAACATGGCAGCGATCTCGCTGCGGAGGTCGCCGATCAGATGGTCTACAATGCAGTGCGCGAGGGAAGCGCGACGCAACGAGTTTCGATACGGTCGAGATATGGCGTTCGCAACAGCCGCCTTGGGCACGCGATCCGCCTGATCGAAGAGAACATCGAGTCACCTTTAAGCAATTCACAACTCTCGTCCCGTGTCGTCGTTTCGACGAGACAGCTTGAACGCATGTTCGAGCGGTATCTGACCACGTCGCCAAGACGTTACACCCTTCATCTCAGACTGCATCGAGCCAGAAACCTTCTGGTCCAGTCTGAACAGGAAATAACAGAGGTGGCTATGGCCTGCGGCTTCACGTCTGTCTCGCATTTCTCGAAAGTGTACCGCGATCACTTCGGAAACACTCCCGGACAGCAGCGCTCCATTCTCTACTAGGTGAAAGAAGGGGACGATGAATACATTCCATGGAAAGACAGCGCTCGTCACAGGAGCGGTAGGTGGCATAGGGGCAGCGATCGTCAAGCAGCTGAGGGCGGAAGGTGTCCGCGTTGCGGTCGCTGACCGTGACGTTTCAGGCATCCGGGCGGAGGCGCATCTGCCTGGCGATCTCCTCGATGCTACGTACGCGCAGAGCCTGCCGCAGGCTGCTTTCGAAGCGCTGGGCGGGCTCGACATTCTAGTCAACAATGCAGGGGTCATCACTAGGGGCGCAGTTACCAGCACCACGGACGCTGACTGGGATCTCTCGATCGGCGTGAATGTCCATGCCCCTTTTCGCATATGCCGTGCCGCAATTCCGATCATGGCGGAGCGGGGCGGCGGGGCAATAGTAAACGTGTCTTCCTGCTGGGGAGTGCGTCCCGGACCCAACCACGCCATCTACTGCATGACGAAAGCTGCTGTCGCGTCTTTGACGCAATGCATGGGGATGGACCACGCGCATCAAAACATTCGCGTGAATGCTGTCTGCCCGAACGAGGTGAACACGCCGATGCTTCGCACGGGATTTGCGAAGCGCGGCTTTGATCCGGACACGGCGGTGGCGGAACTGGGCAAGACGGTCCCTCTTGGACGCATCGCGGAACCGGAAGACATCGCCGAGGTCGTCGTGTTTCTCGCCTCTGACGCCGCGCGGTACATGTGCGGCGCGCTGCTCGAAGTAAACGGTGGAAAGCCCGTAGGATGAATAGATTTGAGGACAAGGTGGCGATCGTCACCGGAGGTCGCAGCGGCATCGGGCTCGCCATCGCGCGACGATTGAGAGATGAGGGCGCGTGGGTCTACACGGCTCAACGTGGACCAGACGAGGAATTCGACGGAATAGTGGTCGATTTTACAGATCCGGCGAGCGCGGCCCAGGCGGTCGCGGAAGTAGTGAGGCTTGCGGGAAAGCTTGATGTACTCGTGAACAATGCCGGAGTCATGCAGGAAGCGCTTGTGGAAGACATGAGCCTTCGAGACTGGGAGCGCACGCTCACCGTGAACCTGACAGCGCCGTTCGCAATGATAAAGGCCGCGATGCCACATCTGCGCAGTTCGCGAGGTTCAATTGTCAATGTAGGTTCGATCGAGGGCTTGGGATCCAACCCCCGGCACGCCGCCTATTGCGCTTCGAAGGCCGGTCTTCACGGACTGACTCGCGCCGTGGCCATTGATCACGGAGCTGAAGGCGTGCGCTGCAATGCCGTGGCACCAGGTTGGATCGACACCGATCTGAACCAAGATTTCATTGAGAGCATGCCCGATCCGGAAAAGTTTCGTGCGACGATAGGTAAAATCCATCCTGTTGGGAGGACCGGCAAGCCGGAAGAGGTGGCTAGCCTCGTGGCCTGGTTGGCATCATCGGAATCCTCGTTCGTCACCGGTCAGGTTTGGACCGTCGACGGGGGGCGCATGGCGAAGCTCAGCTTGCCAACATAGCTGGCCCAAGGCACCAGGCCTTTGTCGAGCGCCCGCTGTCAAACGCTGTCATCTCATAAAACCGCTGTGACCTGATTTGCCATGGCTGGCGCGTCCGCCGTTTCAGCCAGCCATGACTGAAAAAGACGGGTCGCCTCGCTCGGGAGCCGCCGCTTAGAAACGACGGCGAAGTAGGCGTTCCTGGTTTTGACCGTGAAATCCGTGACTCTGATCAATCGGCCTTGGATGAGCAGATCTTCGACCAGGTGACGCCAGCCCAAAGCAATGCCTTGGCCATTCAAGGCCGCGTAGATTGCTTCCGTATAGAAGCTGCACCGAAGCCCGGACGTCTTTTTGGGCAGTTCCATGGAAAAGGCCGCGAGCCACTCGCTCCAGCCCGACCAGGTCGGATCGTCGACCATGTTGGAGATCAGAGGATTGTTCACGAGTTCCTGCAAGGTCTCGATTTTTCCGGCGGTCTGCGCATATTGAGGACTGCAGATTGGAAATATCTCGTCGTCGAACAGCAGGGTGGCCTGACCATCGGGCCACATGCCGTTGCCAAACCTGACCGCGATATCCAGCTTGTTCGACTCAATGTTAGGCATGTTGTCCTGCGTTACGATCCGCAAGTTGATGCCTGGATGTTGCCGGGAAAAGTCGGAGATTCTGGGAAGCAGCCAGAAATGGGAAAAGGCGACGGTAGCCGCGATGGTAACTTCCGTCTCCTGGGCTTCCTTGGTGATTTCCGCCACTGAAGCAGCGATGAGGTCGAAAGCCTCCTGCGACGCCGATGCCAGCAATCTGCCCCTGTCAGTAACTTCGATCTTCCGATGCAATCTGGCGAACAGGGGAAAGCCAAACTGGCTTTCAAGGAGTTGTATCTGTCGACTGACGGCGGCCTGGGTGACGCCTAATTCGGCCGCCGCCTTCGTGAAGCTGGACAGCCTCGCCGCCGCTTCGAACGCGGTCAAGGCGGTGAGAGGTGGAAGCTTACGTCTGAGGCCCATTCTGCACTGCTTTCGCTGGGGTATGTTCCAGTTTTTTAGCATTACATTTTATTATGGCAACGTGAATAATTTATGCCGTTGAGCTTCCACGCATTCGCGCTCATTCTTCTCGCCAGATACCACATGAGGCGAGATTATGCTCAATAGATTCCCATCATCCGTCACTGCACTGCTTGACGCCCGCGTGGATGGGCATTCCCTGCCGGCAGGACTTTACACCCGTGAGGAGGTCTTTCACGCGGACATGGACGTCTTCTTTTCCAAGCATTGGATCTATGTCGGCCTGGAATGCGACGTGCCGGAGGCAGGCGATGCCGTGGTCATCGACATCGGCAACACCAGCCTGATCATTCTCCGTGACGATGACAACGCAATCCGCGTCGTCCGCAACGTCTGTCGCCATCGTGGGTCGCGTATCCTCAACGAAGGGCCGGCTGTCATATCGAAATTGGTTTGCCCCTACCACCAGTGGACGTACGAACTCTCAGGCGACCTGAGCTACGCCCCGCATATGGGGAAGAATTTTGACAAGAGCTGTAAAAGCCTCAAGGCCGTGAAATTCAGGTCCATTGGCGGCCTCATCTACGTCTGCCTGTCGGACAATCCGCCCGAAGACATCGCTGACCTCGAGCAGGTCATGCTGGAACGTCTGGCCCCCTACGATATCCGAAATGCCAAGGTTGCCCATCAGGTCGATGTGATCGAAAAGGGCAACTGGAAGCTCACGATGGAAAACAATCGCGAGTGCTACCACTGCTCCGCGAACCATCCGGAACTGTGCGTCTCGTTTGTCGATCTCGACTTTGGCTACGATCCGGAGAGCCTGAGCCCGGAAGACCGCGAAGAGGCTGAAGCGCATTTCGCGATGTACGAAGCACGAACAAAGGCTTGGGAAGCGGATGGCTTTCCGTCGGCGACCGTCGAACATACCAGAAACGTCGAGACCAATTTCCGTTGCCAGCGTCTCATCATCGCCGGCGCAGGGGAATCCCAGACGGAAGATGCCACTGCCGCGTCCTCGAAGCTTCTCGGGCACATGACGCGCAAGGATCTGGGCGACATGCACCTCTGGGGTCACAACAGCTGGAACCACTTCATGGGCGACCATGCCGTGACCTCCATCGTCATTCCGCTTTCTGCAGACACCACACTCGTCAGGACCAAGTGGCTCGTCCATAAGGATGCCGTCGAAGGCGTCGACTACGATCTCGACAAGCTTACGCATGTCTGGATCGAAACCACGGAGCAGGACGCGGAGCTGGTGGCGCGCTCCCACGCAGGCATTCTGGACCCGGCTTACGAGCCAGGTGAGTATTCGACGTTCAGCGAGGGAGCGCTGAACGATTTTGCCACATGGTACGTCGATCGGATGCGCGCCAATGGATACTGAAACCCTGACGAGGAGGGCTCCGAACGTGGAGACGTGGAACCCGGAAAAGGACGACTCGCTCCTCTGCGTCGATGTTCATGACGAGACGCACGACGTCAAAAGCTTCACGTTCGTTTCGCCTGATCGGAAGCACTTTGCGTTCAGCGCCGGGCAGTACTTCATGTTCGAACTGGGACTGCAAAACGACGTGGACGGACGCTGCTACAGCATTTCGTCGTCTCCCCATCGGAGGAACGCCATCACCATCACAGTGAAGCGCGTTCCCGGTGGGCAGGTGTCAAACTGGCTCCATGACAATCTGAATCCTGGTACTGTTGTCAAAGCCTCTGGCCCGCTCGGCAGGTTCATCAAGCCGGCTGCTAAGAAGTACCTCTTCCTCTCCGGCGGATCGGGCATCACGCCCGTAATGTCGATGGCCCGCGAGTTCGTCGACGCCGCCGAGCCGGTCGACGCCGTTTTCCTTCATGCTGGCCGGACCCCAAAGGACTTCGTCTTCCGCTCGGAGCTTGCCGGCCTGGCCGAACGGATCAAGGGATTCAGGCTTTTGCTGTTGCCGGAGGACCTTTCGAACGAACGCTCCTGGCCAGGACTCACGGGAAGGATTTCGAAGGAACTGCTGTCGCTGGCGATCCCGGACATCTCCGAACGCGTGGTGATGTGCTGCGGACCCGCTCCGTTCATGCGCGCGGCCAAAAACATAAGCGCAGAGCTTGGCGTTCCGGTTTCCAACTACCACGAGGAAAGCTTCGACGCCGCCGTCATAGAAGAGGCTCCGACTCCGGTGACCGAAGCGGTGGCGGCGCAGGCTTTCAGCGTGCAGTTTTCGAAGCAGGGCAAGTCGATCGACGTGCGTTCAGATCAAACCGTGCTCTCCTGTGCGAAGAAAGCGGGGGTACGAATCCCTTCTTCCTGCGCCAACGGGATATGCGGAACGTGCAAGTCCAAACTGGTGAGCGGCAGCGTCGACATGAAGCACGACGGTGGGATCAGACAGCGCGAAATTAACGCTGGCTTCTTCCTTCCGTGCTGTTCAAAGCCGTTGAGCGACCTCGTCGTCGAACGCTGATTTGGGAATTAAACAATTTAAAAAGGGAGCTGCCGGCTCCCTTTTTTTCTTGTCCTTCTCAGAAGCAGCCTCGTCCCTAGTAGATCACCACACTGC